>CAXTTN010000012.1:0-12962 GCA_964247105.1 uncultured Pseudonocardia sp. | reverse complement strand
CACCACGGGCCGCTCGGCGAGCGCGCGGCCCTGCTCCGACGCCGCCCACTCCGCGTACCGGCGCCTCGTCGAGGACCGCGAGCGGCTGATCCGCGAGCGCTACGGCGAGTTCCGCGAGTCCGACGGCTTCGACGAGACCGAGGACAGCAAGGCGTGGATCCGGAGCGTCACCGACGCGGTCCCGGTCGACCGGACCGTGTCGGACGGGGAGCGGTTCGACCTCGGCGGCCGGGTGGTGGAGATCCTGCACACCCCCGGCCACAGCCCGGGGCATCTGGCCGTCCACGACCTGGCCACCGGCGCCCTCTGCGTCGGTGACGCCGCGCTCTCCGACGCGGTCCCGACGGCGGCCGGGGCGCCCGCGTTCCCGCCCACCTACCGCGACGTCGGCCCGTACCTCGACACGATCGGCCGGCTGGCGAAGCAGGGTCCGGAGCTGCTCCTGACCGCGCACTACCCCGTGCTGCGGGGCGGGCAGGTGCAGGAGTTCCTCGACCGGAGCCACGCCTACGTCGGGCAGGTCGAGGAGCGGGTGGTCGACGCGCTGCGCCGGGCGGCCGGACCGCTCACGACCCTCGACCTCGTGCGGGGCATCGCGCCGGGCCTCGGCTCCTGGCCGGCCGCCGCCGCCGACTTCCTGATCTTCCCCATCGCCGGGCACCTCGACCGGCTGCGCGACCGGCACCGGGTCTCGACCGGCACGTCCGGTGGGCGCCGGACGTGGACGTGGGCGGACCGGCGATGAGCCGCGTCCGCATCGGCGCCATCGGCGCCGGCTGGTGGGCGAGCACCAACCACCTCCCGAGGCTGGCGGCCCGTCCCGACGTCGAGCTCGTCGCGGTGTGCAGCCGCGGCCCCGGCCTGGCCGTAGCCCGGGACAGGTTCGGCTTCCGGGTCGCCACCGAGGACTACCGCGAGCTGCTGGAGCTCGACCTGGACGCGGTGGTCGTCGCCACGCCCCACGACCAGCACCACGAGCAGGCGGCCGCCGCGCTCGACCGCGGGCTGCACGTGATGTGCGAGAAGCCGATGACGCTGCGCGCCGACCAGGCCTGGGACCTCGTCGAGCGGACGCGGCGCGCGGGCGTGCACATGCTCGTGCCCTACGGCTGGCACTACGCCCCGTTCGTCGTCGAGGCGAAGCGGCTGCTCGACGCCGGGCGGATCGGAGAGGTGCAGTTCGTGTCCGCGCACATGGCCTCGCCCACCCGCGACTTCTTCGGCGGCGACGTGGCCGGCGTGCCGTCGCAGTGGGAGGGGGAGGTGGGCCCCGAGGCCAGCACCTGGCAGGCCCCCGAGCACGGTGGCGGTTACGCCCACGGCCAGCTCACCCACGTCACCGCGCTCACCGCCTGGTTGACGGGCCTGCGCGCCGCCACGGTCACCGCGCAGACGTCGCGGGCGGGGGCGGCGGTCGACCTCTACGACGCGGCCGTCCTGCGCTTCGGCAACGGCGCCCTCGGCGTGCTGTCCGGCGCGGCGACCCTGCCCGACGACGACCCGTTCCAGGTCGACGTGCGGGTCTTCGGCACCGAGGGCGTCCTGCTGCTCGACGTCGAGCGGGAGCGGATGCAGGTGCGTCGCCACGACGGCCGGCACGTGGCCCTCGACGTGGCGCCCGGGGCGGGCGCCTACGACTGCGACGTCCCCCCGCACCGGTTCGTCGAGCTGATCACGGGGGCCACCCGGGAGAACAACTCGCCCCCGGAGGTCGCCGCACGGTCGGTGGAGATCCTGGAGGCGCTGGTGCTGTCGGCCGAGCGGGGCGGCGCGCCGGTCGAGGTCCGGGCCGTCGCGAACGCACCGGCGGGGTAGATCACCGGCTGTGGGAGGGTGTCGGGATCAGGGGACGGGCTCGGTGGGCGGAGCAGGTGATCGTGGAGCTCTCTGAGCAGGGCGGGGCCGGCTGGCCGAGCCCGCCGCACCGCAACCTGGGCGCCTACGTCCTCGGCGAGCTGGGCCGGCGCATCGTGTCCGGAGCGGTGGGGCCGGGGGAGCAGCTGCCGAACGAGTCCGACCTCGCCGTGGAGTTCGGGGTCAGCAAAACCGTCGTGCGAGAGGCGATCCGGGGGCTCGCGGCGAAGGGTCTCGTCGCCGCGCGGCCCAAGCTGGGCACCCGGGTCCTGGAGCTCGACCGCTGGCAGACGCTGGACCCCGACGTCCTGCTGTGGAGGGTCGCCTCGGGCGGGAACGACGAGTTCCTCTCCGACCTCGACGAGTTCCGCGCCGCGGTGGAGCCCATGACCGCCCGGCTCGCGGCGATGCGCGCGGACGGGGAGGACCTGGCGCGCCTGCAGGACGCGTTCGCGCGCATGTCCGCGGCCCCCGACGACGACCCGGCCTTCTTCCAGGCCGATGTGGAGTTCCACGCGCTGCTCATCGCGGCCACGCACAACCTGCTGCTCAACGGGCTGCGGGAGGCGGTCAAGACGGCGTTGCGGGTGCGGCACCGGTCCGCCGCGGCGGTCGAGCACGACAACCGGGATTCGGTCCCGTTCCACCAGGCCGTGCTGGACGCCGTGGTCGCCCGCGACCCGGCGACGGCCGAGAAGGCCATGCACGCGCTGCTCGCGATCTCCTCCCTCGGGGTCCGCCCGGCGGCGGAGAAGGGATGACATGGGCACGGGGAACGACTCGGTCGCCGTCGTGATCCCGGCCGACGGACCGACCACGACGTGCGAATGGTCGGAAGAGACGTTGGCCCCCGCGTACACGGCGATCCCGTGCCGCACGGTCGAGATGCTCACACTCCACGCCCACGGCGTTCATATGTGGTTCGACGACGAGGCGTGGTTCCTCGCCGCGCCGCCGCCCGCGAACCCGCGGGCCTCCTCGTTGGCGCGGCGGGAGATCCTGGGGACGGTGCTCCTCACCCCGGTGACCGATCGAGGGGATGTGCCGGGTTTCAGCCCGGAGAAGGCCGAGCAGGTGAGGGCGGCGCTGCCGTCGGGGGTGGAGTAGCGAGCGTGGAGCAGCCCTGCCGAGACAGGCAGCCACGGCCCCCTCGCCCGTCGATCGGGCAGCCCCGGCGGCCCGATACGGAGTGGGACGGTCGTGGACGCACCAGTTCTCGCACCCGTGGAGGGACCCATGTCGAACCCCGAACCAGAAGCCGCCCGGACCCGCACGAGGGAGCGGCGAGTCGCGCGGCGACTCGCCATCACGTCGTTGCTGGTGGCCGCCGCCACGGCCGGGTCGGCCCTCCTGGGGGTGTCGATGGCATCGGCGGCGACCTGTTCGGGCGCCAGTTGCAACGGCCTCACCCCGGAGGCGACGGGGTGCGCCGCGGACGGCCGCATCATCGCCACGGAGGCGATCCGGAGCCGGAGCCCCGTTACGGATGCTCCGGACGGACCCGTCTACGGCGAGACCCAGCTCTGGGAGTCCCCGACCTGCAACACGGTGTGGGCGACGGCGTCACAGCCCGCCGGGTCGGGCCTCGAACTGACCGCCGGGATCACGGCGCCGACCGCACCCGACAGCATCGCGAACAACGTCACGGCGAGATCGACGACGGGGACGGCGGTGACCAGCCTGATGTGGTCCCCGACCCCGGCCTCGCCGAACAACTACTACGCCGGCGCCTACGGGTTCGTCATCGGAGTGGACGGGGCGAGCGTCGATTTCCCCGACCCGATCGGCTCCCCGTTCGTCGCACGCTGACACCCGGCCCGGTCAGTTGCCCGAACCGGGCTCGCGCAGTGACCGGTAGCAGGCGTCGAGGTCGTCGAGCAGGGCCGTGTCCGCGCTGCCGTCCCGCAGGGCCCGGAACATCCGCCGCGACCCCTCGGACTGGAACGCGATCCAGCCCGGGTGGCGGGGGCGGCGCCACGCCGCGTCCTGGGTGCGGCGGGTGCCGCGGTAGAAGTCGGCCGTCGCGAGGTTGACCGCCGGGTCGTCCCACGCGGCGGCCGCCGCGGGCTGACCACCGGCGGCCGGGATGAGTTCGCACTGCGCGGCGGGCAGCGCGGCCTGCAGGACGTGGTCGACCACGCCGGCGTGCCGTGACCCGAGCGAGGTCACCGCCAGGCCCGCGCCGCCCAGGACGCTTCCCGGAGGTCCGCCGGGTTCGACGCTCGGCGCGTCCACGAAGCGGACCCGGTGCCCGAAGCCGGCGCGGCTGTAGGTGGCGTAGCCGTACACGAGCGGCAGCACCTGCACGTCCGCACCCGCCTGCAGGGCGTCGAGCAGCTCGATCGGGTCCCGGTCGAGCAGCTCGGCGGGTGTGCGGGCGACCAGCGCCCGCAGCAGGGCGAGGGCCTCGCGGCCCACCGGCCGGGGGACGAGACGGGCGTCGTCCGGCTCGAACGCGGGGTCGTGCGCGGCGCACAGGGCGAGGAAGGTCAGCAGGGTGTGGGGCCCGGCGGTGGGCACCGCGCAGCGGACCTCACCGCCGAGGCCGAGCACGTCCCGCCAGGTCCCGGGCCGCACCGGGCTGTCCTCCCGCACGGCGCAGACCTGGGTCGCCGCGTCGACGGGGACGGCCCACTGCCGGCCCTCGTAGCGGTAGCCCGCCCAGGATCCGCCGACGAACGTGCCCGCCCACCGGGCCAGCTGTTCGCCGGGCACCAGCGACTCGAGCGGGGTCAGGGCGCCGGCGCGGACCGCGTCGCCCAGGTGCGGATGGTCCAGGACGACGAGGTCGAACCGCCGCGCCAGCTCGGCCACGGGGGTGGCCTCGAAGCCGGCGAGCGGCTGCCAGGACCACGTCACGCGGGAGCCGGTCACCGCCAGCGGGCCCGGTCCCGCGGCCGCGGCGGCGAGCGCGAGCATGGGGTCGCGGCCCCGCGGATGGGCCCAGGTCATCCCCGCGAACGACGTCGCCATCGCCGGTCTCAGACGACGCCGCGGCCGTGGAGGTCGGCGAGCCGGTCGGCGTCGATCCCGGCCAGCTCGCCCAGCACCTCGTCGGTGTGCTGGCCGAGCAGCGGGGGAGCGCTGCGGATCGAGCCGGGGCTCGCCGAGAACCGGATCGGGATGGCCGGCAGCCGCAGCGCGCCGATGGTGGGGTGCTCGACCTCCACGATCATCCCGCGGGCGGCGACGTGCGGGTCGTTGGCCACGTCCTCGTAGGTGTAGATCGGCCCCGCCCAGAGCTTGTGGGCGTCGAGCAGGTCGATCCACTCCTGGGTGGTGCGGCCCGGCGTGATCGCCGCGACGATCCGCCGGATCTCGTCGCGCCGCTCGTGGGCCTCCTCCCAGGAGGAGATGCCGCGCAGCGTGTCGTCCTCGAGCGCCTCGCCCAGCACGTCGATCGGGAGCTGCGAGAGCAGCAGGTAGCCGTCCTTGGTCGGGTAGGAGCCGTAGGGCGGGTTGCACCACGCGTGGGCGAACGGCTCCGCGGTGCGGACGGGCAGCTTGCCGGTGTTGAGGTAGGTGGTGAACTCCTGGGCCTGGCAGTCCATCACGACCGACCACATGTCGACCGACACCTTCTGCCCGGCCCCGTGCCGGTCGCGTTCCCGCAGCGCGGCGAGGATGCCGATGGCCGCCTGGTAGGCCGTCATCGCGTCGGCGGCCCACATCGGGCCGGGCACCGGCGGGTCCGCCGCCGACCCGACCGACCACATCGAGCCCGAGTAGCCCTGCAGGAGCAGGTCCTGGCCGGGCCGGTCACGGTAGGGGCCGTCCTCGCCGTACCCGCTGATCTGGCAGTAGACCAGGTCGGGGTTGATCCGCTTGAGGTCCTCGTAGCCGACGCCCAGGCGCTCTGCGGTGCCGACGCGCATGTTCTGCAGGTAGACGTCGCTGCCGCGCACGAGCTCGTAGAACAGCTCCCGTCCCTCGGGCGCCTTCAGGTTGATCGTGACACTGCGCTTGTTGCGGTTGAGCCCGAGCGTGGCGGTGGTCTCGCCGGCGACCGCGGCGTTGTCGAAGCCGTGGGTGCGCGTCCACTCCCCGCCCTCGACGGCCTCGATCTTCAGCACGTCGGCGCCGAGGTCGCCGAGCCGCATGGCGCAGAGCGGGCCCGCGAGCATCTGCGACCCGTCCAGGATGCGCAGACCCTCGAGCGGGCCGGCGGAGGTCGTGACGGGCGGGGTGTCGGTCATCGGTCATCTCCGGTCAGGGGGTCGGGCGCGGGCACGAGGCGGCCGTCGACGCGCCGGACGACGCGCCACGGGTTGTGGTCCTGCAGGGCGGGCGGCAGCAGGGCGTCGGGGACGTCCTGGTAGGCGACGGGTCGGACGAAGCGCAGCGCGGCGGCCGTCCCGACGGACGTGTGGGTGGTGGTGGCGGCCGGGAACGGGCCGCCGTGGACCTGCGCGCGGCTGACGGCCACGCCGGTCGGCACGCCGGCGGCCAGCACCCGCCCCACGTGGCGGGGCAGCACGGACATCCCCTCGCGCACCCAGGGGTCGTCGGCGTCGCCCAGGACCGTGCCGGTGAGGCTGCCCCCCACCGCGTCGAGGACGCGGGCGACGTCGCCCGGGGAGTCCAGCGCGACGACGAGGGTGAACGGGCCGAAGTGCTCCTGCTGCAGGGCCGGCTCGCGCAGGTAGGTCTCGACACCGGTCAGCGCGACGGTCGCCGTCGAGGCCGGCCCGGTGCCGGTCGGCCGCCGGCCGCGCCGGCTCCGGACCGCTCCCAGGCCGGTGCTCCGCTCGACGTGGGCCGTGAAGCCCGCGGCGATGCCCGGCGTGAGCATCGGGGCCGGCGCCGCGTCCCCGATCTCGTCGGCGAGCGCCGTGAAGAGGGCGGACGCGTGCTCCGCGGGGGTGAGCAGCACGCCGGGCTTCGTGCAGAACTGGCCCCAGCCCAGCACGACCGAGGCGGCCAGTGCGCGCGCCGTGCCCGCGAGGCGGGTGCCCGCGACGGCCGTGGGGCCGAGGACGACCGGGTTGACGCTGCCCATCTCGGCGAAGACGGGGATCGGACGCGGCCTGCGGGCGGCGGCGTCGGCGAGCGCCAGCCCGGCCGCGGTGGAACCGGTGAAGGCCACCGCCGCGACCAGTGGCTGGGTGACCAGCGCGATCGCGTCCCGCGGTGCGGGCCCGTGCACGAGCTCGAGGATCGACGCCGGCAGCGACACCGAGCGCGCGGCCCGGCGCAGGCAGCCCGCGGCCAGCTCGGACGTGCGCGGCTGGGCCGGATGCGCCTTGGCCACCACGGGACAGCGGGCCGCCCACGCCGCGGCGGTGTCGCCGCCGGGCACGCCGAAGGCGAGCGGGAAGTTGCTCGCGCCGAACACGGCCACGGGCCCGAGCGGTTGGTTGACCCGGCGCAGGTCGGAGGCCGGAGACCCGGGCGGGAGGTGCTCGATCACGCAGTCGAGGTCCTCGCCGCTGCGCACGTGGTCGGCGAAGGCGCCGAACTGCGCCACCGTGCGGGCCAGCTCGCCCGACAGCCGGGCGACACCCAGCCCGCTCTCGTCGTCGGCCGTGGCCACCAGCTCGTCGCGGGCCGCGAGCAGCTCGGCCGCGGCGGCGTCGAGGAGGGCGCCGAGGGTGCCGGGCGGGGCTGCGGCGAGCTCGGCGGCGGCCGACGATGCGGCGGTGACCCGATCCGCCGGATCGGGCGGGGTGAGGTCGGTGTTGGTCTTGCCCACCCAATAACCATAACATATGGTGATTGCGGTTCACCTCTCGTCCTCGTCCCGTGGAGCGCGCCCGATGCCCGACCTGCCAGCAGTGCTGCTGCCCGCCCTCGGGCTTCCCACCTGGGACGACCCCGGTCTGGAGCGCGGCCTCACCTTCGACGACGGCGGCCACTACCGCGTCGAGATCCCGTCGGTGGAGGGCGTCGCGGCCTTCGAGGCGGTTCTCGACGAGGCCGAGCGGCTCGACGTCCCCGTGCACCGCGTCTCGCAGGGCAGTGGGGTCATGCTGCTGACCGACGCGGAGCTGGCCGCGATGGCCGCCCTCGGCGCCGAGCACCACGTCGAGGTGTGCCTGTTCGTCGGCCCGCGGGCGCCCTGGGAGGGCACCGCGTCGGCGCTCGCGCCGGACGGCCCGCAGGTCGGGTTCCGCCACGGCGGGATGGCCCAGCTGGGCTACGCGCTGCGGGACGTCGAGCGGGCCTGCTCGGCCGGGATCCGCTCGCTGCTGCTGGCCGACGAGGGGCTGATCTGGCTCGTCGACCAGGCCCGCAGGCGCGGCGACCTGCCCGCGGATCTCCTCGTCAAGGGCGGGGCCGCCCTGGGCCTGTCCAACCCGGTGCAGGTACGGATGCTCGCGGCGGCCGGGATGGACACGGCCAACCTGAACAGCGACACCTCCGTCGGGCGGCTGGCCGCGTGCCGCGCCGTCGTCGACATCCCGCTCGACCTCTACGTCGAGAGCCCGGACGGCCTGGGCGGGTTCCTGCGCTACCACGAGATCGCCGACGTGGTGCGGGTGGCGGCGCCGGTGCACCTCAAGTTCGGGCTGCGCAACAGCGCCGGCATCTACCCGGCGGGCCGCCAGCTCGACGGCGTGGTCCTCGCCTCGGCCCGGGAACGGGTACGCCGGGCGCGGATCGGGCTCGAGCACCTCGCGAGGGCGGCGGAGTGGGCGACGGCGAGCCCCACCGGCACGCCCCGGCGGGGCACGCCGCTCGCGCTGCGGCGGGCGGCGGCATGACCGTCGACGTCGAGCTGCCCGACGAGCTCACGGCGGAGCTCGCGGACGGCGTCTGCACCATCACGATCAACCGCCCGGCCAAGCTCAACACCATGACGCCCGAGATGGGCAAGGCACTGTTCCCGCTCGTGGACGCCGTGAACGCGGCGGACGACGTCCGGGTCGTGGTGCTCACCGGCGCGGGGGACCGCGCGTTCTCCGCCGGGAGCGACGTGTCCGTGCTCGACCGGTACGGATCGAACTGGGCACTGCGCAACCGGGTGGACTACGCCCGCGCGATCTGGGCGATCCGCAAGCCCGTGATCGCCTCCATCCGGGGCTGGTGCATCGGCGGGGGGCTGGAGATGGCCCTGATGAGCGACATCCGGCTGGCCTCGGAGACCGCCCGCCTCGGCGCGGGGGAGATCAAGCTCGGTTGGCACGGCGGCGCCGGCAACACCCAGCTCCTCCCGCGGCTGGTCGGGTCCGGCGCGGCTCTGGAGATGCTGCTGACCGGTGACCACATCGGCGCGGCGGAGGCCAGGAGCGCCGGACTCGTCGAGCACGTCCACCCCGACGCGGAGCTGGCCCGGCACACCGCCGACCTGGCCCGGCGCATCGCGGCCAACGCGCCGATCGCGGCGCAGATGGCCAAGCACCTCGTCCGGATGGCGGCGAGCACCAGCCTCGAGGTGGGCCTCGCGTACGAGAACGACAGCTTCGCCTACCTGTTCACCACCGCCGACAGCGACGAGGGCCGCCGGGCCTTCGCCGAGAAGCGGCCCCCCCGGTTCTCCGGCCGATGACGCCCCCGACGGACGTCCGGCTCCGGTCCGCTCCACCCCTACTCCCCCAGGAGGCAACGATGCCGAACACGACCACCACCCGTTCCCGGCGCGGCCTGGCGACCGCCGGCCTGTGCGCCGCGGTCGCCGTCGCGCTGGCCGGCTGCAGCGACTCGGCCGGCTCCGCGGGCGCCGCCGCGACCGCCGCACCGCTGCAGCAGGCGAAGGACCTGACCATCGGCTACATCGTCAAGCGGGGCACGGACCCGTTCGCGGCCGACCAGGTCGACGCGGCGAAGGCGCTGGCCGCGAAGGACGGCGTCACGCTGCTGACCGCCGACGTCAAGCAGGACACCAGCCTCGCGATCAGCACGGTCGACCAGATGCTCGCCCAGGGGGCGAAGGGCATCATCATCGTCGTGCCCGACCAGAGCATCGGACCGGCCGTCCTGCGGGCGGCGGAGGCCAAGGGCGCCGTCGTCGTGGCCTCGGACGACGCGATCAAGGACACGTCCGGCACGGCGGCGCCGTTCGTCGGGCTGGACGGGGCGACGCTGGGCCAGCAGGCCGGCAAGGCGCTGGCCGACCAGCTGGCCGCCAAGAGCTGGAACAGCCCGACCACGGCCTTCGTCAACGTCGTGCTGCCCAGCCTGACGGTGTGCAACGAGCGCACCGGGGGCGCGGCCTCGGCCTTCTCCGCCGCCGTCCCCGACTTCGCGGGCAAGAAGCTCGACGTGAGCTACGACGGCACCCTCGCCCAGGCCCTGACGTCGATGAACGCCGCCATCACGAGCAACCCCGGCATCACGAACTGGCTGATCACCGGGTGCAACGACGACGGTGTCGCCGGCGCGCTGCGGGCCCTGGAGGGCAAGGGCGTGACGAAGGAGAACTCCGTCGGCCTGGGCATGGACGGTGCGCTGGTGTGCAGCGAGCTGTCGAAGGACAACGGCTTCTACGGCGCCAACTACGTGTCGTTCGCCAAGAACGGCGAGCTGGCCTACCAGGCCGTCGTCGACCACCTGACGAAGGGCACGGCCATCGCCCCGACGACCTTCGTCCCCGGTCCGCTGGTGACCCGGGAGAACTACAAGCAGATCGCCGGCTGCTGAGTGGCCGCCACACCAGCCCCTCCGGTGCTCCGGCTCGCCGGGCTGACGAAGAGCTTCGGCCCGGTCCGGGCCCTGGTCGACGTCAGCCTGGCCCTGGCCGGCGGGCAGGTCGTCGGCCTGCTCGGGGAGAACGGGGCCGGGAAGTCCACCCTGCTGCGCACCCTGTCGGGCGATCACCGCCCCGACGCCGGGCAGGTCTTCGTCGACGAGCGGCCCGTCACCTTCGCCGCCCCCCGCGACGCCCGGGCGGAGCGGATCCACGTCGTCTACCAGGAGCCCGAGGTGGCCCCGCACCTCACGGTCGCCGAGAACCTGTTCCTCGGCGAGCTGCCCGGGACGCGCCGGCACACCGTCTCGCCCCGCCGGGTCGAGGAGGCCGCCGCGGCCCTCGTCGAGCGGGAGGGGTTCGGGGGAACCATCGATCCCGGCCGGCTGCTGGTCGACTGCAGCCCCGCCCAGCGCCAGTGCGTCGAGATCCTCAAGGCGGTGCGCGGCGGGGCGCGGGTGCTCTGCCTCGACGAGCCGACGTCGTCGCTGTCGGACGAGGAGGCCGAGCGCCTGTGGGCGCTGATGGAACGGCTCCGCACGGGCGGCGCCGCGATCGTCTACGTCTCGCACCGGATGGCGGAGATCGAGCGGCTCTGCCAGCGGGTCGTGGTCATGCGGGACGGCCGGGTCGTCGGCGACCACCCGGCGGGCTCGCTGTCCGCCGACGAGACGCTGCGGCTGATGGTGGGGCGCCCGCTGTCGCGGTTCTTCCCCGACCGCAGGCAGGCGCGGGGGGCTCCGATCGTGGCGATGGAGGGCGTCGGCACCGCCTCGGTCACCGACATCAGCCTGTCGGTGCACGAGGGCGAGGTGGTCGGCCTGGCCGGCCTCGTCGGGGCCGGCCGCACCGAGGTGGCGCGGGCGCTGGCCGGCGTCGACCCGATCCGCGCCGGCCGGGTCGTCATGGACGGGCGGGAGCTGCGGCTGCGGAGCCCGCGCGACGCCATGCGGGCCGGCATCTGCATGGCTCCCGAGGACCGCCGGGGCGAGGCGCTCTTCCTGCAGCGCAGCGTCAGCGACAACGTCAGCCTGCCGCTGCTGGCCCGGCTGAGCCGGGGCCACGTCGTGTCGACCGACCGTGAGCGCGAGGTCGTCACCGGCACGACCGCCCGCATGCGGCTGAAGACCCACAGCCTGGACTCACCGGTCGGCACGCTGTCGGGCGGCAACCAGCAGAAGGTCGTGCTGGCCCGCTGGATCGCGATGCAGCCGCGGCTGCTGATCCTCGACGAGCCGACGCGCGGCATCGACGTCGGGGTCAAGGCGGAGATCTACGCCCTGCTCGACGAGCTGGTGCGCGGCGGGCTCGGGGTGCTGCTCATCTCCTCGGAGCTGCCCGAGGTGCTCGGGCTGGCCGACCGGATCGTCGTCCTGCGCGAGGGCCGGATCGAAGGCGAGATCGACGCCGGGCAGGCCACCGAGGAACTGGTCCTCGGCCTGGCCCTCGGTCACCGGAAGGAGGCGTCGTGAGCACGACCGCAGGACTCCCGTCGGCCCGGCAGGAGGAGCCGGTGGGCCCCGGCGGCCAGGGCTCCCCGCCCGCCCGTCGGCCGCGGCGCCGGATCGGCGCTCGCACCCAGAACCTCAGCCTGCTGGCCGCCCTGGTGCTGCTGTCGGCCGTGTTGTGGATCGCGAAGCCCGACGTCTTCCCGACCCGGGACAACATGATCAACATAGCCCTGTCGGTGGTGTTGCTGGGCCTGGTCGCCCTTCCCCAGACGCTGGCCATCCTCTCGGCGGGCATCGACGTCTCGATCGGCTCGACGGTGGGCCTGAGCAGCATCGTGGCGGCGCTGGTCGCGGCGCAGAGCCTCACCCCGGGCTCGGCCTTCGCCGCGGTCGGCGCGGCGCTGGCCGCGGGCGCGCTGTGCGGGGCGTTCAACGGGATCGTCATCACCTACGGCCGGGTCAACCCCTTCATCGTCACCCTCGCGACCTACACGACGTTCCAGGGGCTGACCTACATCATCAGCCAGGGCCAGGCGACCGCGGTGCTGAACCCGACCTTCAACAAGATCAACACCTTGCAGCTGCTGGGCATCCCCATGCCGGTGTGGACCTACCTGGTGATCGCCGCGCTGTTCGCCGCGTTCATGCGCTACACCGACTTCGGCCGCAACATCTACGCGCTGGGCGGCAACCCGGTCGCGGCCCGCCTCGCCGGCATCGACGTCCGCCGCTACACGCTGGGCATCTACGTGGTGGGCGGGCTGGTGGCCGGGCTGGCCGGCGTCATCCTGACCGCGCAGCAGGGCTCGGGCGTGCCGGCGTCCGGCGCGTCGGACCTCTCCCTGCGCGCGATCACCGCCGTGGTGCTCGGCGGCGTCGTCCTGACCGGCGGCGTCGGGACGATCACCGGGACGTTCCTGGGGGTGCTCGTGCTCGGTGTCCTGCAGAACGGGTTGTTGCTGCTCAACGTCAACGCGCTCTACCAGCCGGTGCCGCAGGGGCTGCTCCTGATCGTCGCCGTCCTGATCCAG
>CAXTTN010000011.1:34855-41779 GCA_964247105.1 uncultured Pseudonocardia sp. | reverse complement strand
CCGGGTAGAGGAACGGCTGCCCGATCGACTTCTTGTAGGCGTACGCCGCGATCGTCGGGACCTTGGCCAGCAGGCGCACGGTGGAGAGCTCGACGTCGTCGTGGTTGAACGGGTCGAGGCTGTCCTGGTAGAAGGTCGACAGGGCACTCACCGCGGACGACAGCACCGGCATCGGGTGCGCGTCACGGGGGAAGCCGTTGAAGAAGGCCTTGAGGTCCTCGTGCAGCAGCGTGTGGCGGCTGATCTTGTTGGTGAAGTCGTCGAGCTGGGGCTGGGTGGGCAGCTCGCCGTAGATCAGCAGGTAGCTGACCTCCAGGAACGACGAGCCGCTCGCGAGCTGGTCGATCGGGTAGCCGCGGTAGCGCAGGATGCCGGCGTCGCCGTCGATGTAGGTGATCTCGGACGTGCAGGCCGCGGTGTTGCCGAAGCCGGAGTCGAGCGTCACCAGCCCGGTGGCGGGCAGCAGCTTGCCGATGTCGAAGGCGGACGCACCCTCGGTAGCCGGTGTGATCGCCATCTCGTGGTCGCCGCCGGGGTACTGGAGAACGGCGGTGGTCTTCTCGTCTGCCATGTGGAGGTTCCCTCGCACTCAGATCGATCCGTGGTTGGGGGCAACGCTAGTGCGCCGGGCCCCCGCCGCGCCTCCCCTGGTGCCTGTGACCTCATCCCTCCCGGACGAGCGGCACTCTCGTCGGAACCTAGGCGACGAAAGTGCCACTCGTCGGGTCACGGACCCGGCGCCCGGTAGCGCCAGAAGGCCGGGAACCTCAGCACCACCAGGGCGCCCGCGACGATCACCAGGACGCCACCCAGCGTCGCCGTCGCACCGGGACCGATCCCGACGGCGGCACCGCCGTGCCAGAGGTCGGCCACGCGCGGGCCGCCGGCCACGACGACCATGAACACGCCCTGCATCCGGCCGCGCATCTCGTCGGTGGCCACGGTCTGCAGCATCGACGAGCGGTAGACCGAGCTGACCAGGTCACCCGCACCCGCCACGGCCAGCGCGAGCACGGCGAGCCACAGCGAGCCGGTCAGCCCGAACAGCGCGACGCCCAGCCCCCAGACCCCGATCGCGGCCGCGACCGCGACGCCCTGGCGCCGCACCCGCGACAGCCAGCCCGAGAGCAGGCCCGCCACGACCATGCCGATCGGGATCGCCGCGAACAGCAGGCCCAGCGCCGGGCCGCCACCGGGCGGGTCGCCGAACACGGTCACCGACATCTCCGGGAACAGCACCCGCGGCATCCCGAAGCCCATCGCGACGACATCGATGAGGAACGACACCAGCAGCACCTTGTGCATCGCGGCGTAGCGGAAGCCGTCGCGGATCTCGCGCAGCCCGGCCTTGCGGGACGCGCCCGGCTCCGGCGGCATCACCGGCAGCCGCCAGGTGGCCCACAGCGTGGCGAGCAGGAAGACCGCGTCGAGCAGGTAGAGCGTCGGGAGCCCGACGACCGGGATGAGCACCCCGGCCAGCAGCGGGCCCGCGATCGCACCGACCTGGGCGACGGTCATGTTCAGGGCGTTGGCCGCGGGGAGCTGCTCGGCCGGGATCAGCCGCGGGATCACCGCGCTGCGGGTGGGCTGGTTGACCGCCAGGAACGACGTCTGCACCGCGAACAGGATCAGCACCAGCCACACCCCGCCGACCCGGCTCGCGGCGGTCACCCACAGCGCCAGCGAGCTCGCCGCGATCGCCGCCCCGGAGACCAGCAGCAGCGTCCGGCGGTCGACGGCGTCGGCGATCGCGCCGCCCCACAACCCGAACACCACGAGCGGGACCAGCCCGAACAGGCCGGTCAGCCCGACGTACGCCGAGGAGCCGGTGAGCTGGTAGATCTGCGTCGGCACGGCCACCACCGACAGCTGCGCGCCGATCACCGTGACCACCCCGGCCAGCCAGAGCCGCCGGTAGGCCGGGGTACGGAGCGGGCGGGTGTCGGCCAGCGCCCCGCGCACGCGCCCGGACATCTGCCGCAGCCTGCTCGTGGGGGCGTCCGGCCCGGTGCCGATCGGTCGGGTGGGGGGCTCGGGCGTCACAGATCAGATCTACCACCCGCGGCGCGCCGCGGCCGCGTGAGCGTGGTCGCTCAGGGGGCCAGGCGGCGGACCGTCCAGCTGCGGTCGTGGCCGTCGACGACGAACCGGAGGCGGTCGTGCATGCGGTTGGTGCAGCCCTGCCAGAACTCGACCTCGTCGGGCACGATCCGCCAGCCGCCCCAGTGCGGCGGGACGGGCACGGTCTCGCCGTCGGCGAAGCGCTGGGTGACGCCGGCGAGCGCGTCGTCGAGGACGCGGCGGTTGCGCACGACCACCGACTGCGCCGACGCCCACGCACCCAGCTGCGATCCCCGGGGCCGCGACGACCAGTAGGCCTGTGTCTCGGCCGTCGACACGGTCTCGACGTGGCCGCGGACGTGCACCTGACGGTGCTGCGGGTACCAGGGGAAGGTCACCGAGGCGTAGCGCGTCTGGCGCAGGTCGCGGCTCTTGGCCGAGGTGTAGTTCGTGTAGAAGACGACGCCGCGCTCGTCGAGGCCCTTGCACAGGACCGTGCGCGATGACGGCCGCCCGTCCACCCCGGCGGTGGCCAGCACCATCGCGTTCGTCTCGGCGACGCCGGCCGCCTCGGCCTCACCGAGCCAGCGGGCGAGCTGCTCGTGCCAGGTCGGGGCGAGGTCGGCGACGTCGAAGCCGTCGGTGCGGTAGTCGACCCGCATCCCGGCCAGCTGTTGCTCCGCCATCGGAGCCACCCCCATCCACTCGGCCCACGACCGTATGACGGTGCGCCCTCCCGCCACAACGCCGGTGACCGATGCCACCCACCTGCCCCGTTGCCCCGCGCCGGACGGCGGGGCAAGGTGGCGCCAACCACGGTCGACGACGCCACGAGGAGACCGCAGTGACCACTGCGCAGGCAGCCCCGGGAGAGGCGGCGGTACCCCCGCCCCCGCCCGGTTTCAAATCGGGCCTGGAGGGCCACGTCGCCTTCCGCACCGAGATCGCCGAACCCGACAAGGACGGTGGTGCCCTGCGCTACCGCGGCGTCGACATCGAGGACCTGGTCGGGAAGGTCACGTTCGGCAACGTCTGGGCGTTGCTGGTCGACGGCCGCTTCGGCCCCGGGCTGCCCCCGGCGGAGTCGTTCCCCATCCCGGTGCACACCGGCGACGTCCGCGTCGACGTGCAGGCCGCGCTGGCCATGCTCGCGCCGTACTGGGGCTACCGGCCGCTGCTCGACACCTCGCCGGAGGAGGCCCGCGAGCAGCTGGCGCGGGCGTCGGTGATGGCGCTGTCGTACGTGGCGCAGTCGGCGCGGGGCATCGGCGTTCCCGCGGTGCCGCAGTCGCGCATCGACGAGTGCACCACGATCACCGAGCGCTTCATGACGCGCTGGCGCGGCGAGCCCGATCCCGCCCACATCAAGGCCATCGACGCCTACTGGGTCTCGGCGGGCGAGCACGGCATGAACGCCTCGACGTTCACCGCGCGCGTCATCGCGTCCACGGGCGCGGACGTCGCCGCGGCGCTCTCCGGGGCGATCGGCGCCATGTCCGGCCCGCTGCACGGCGGCGCGCCCGCCCGCGTGCTGCCGATGCTGGAGGAGGTCGAGCGAACCGACGACCCGTCCGCGCTGGTCAGGAGCATCCTCGACCGCAGGGACAAGCTCATGGGCTTCGGCCACCGCGTGTACCGGGCCGAGGACCCCCGCGCCCGCGTGCTGCGGCGCACCTGCCAGGAGCTCAAGGCCCCGCGTTACGAGGTCGCCGTCGCGCTGGAGCAGGCGGCGTTGAAGGAGCTGCGCGAGCGGCGCCCGGACCACCCCATCGAGACCAACGTCGAGTTCTGGGCGGCGGTGATCCTCGACTTCGCCGAGGTGCCGCCGCACATGATGCCCGCGATGTTCACCAGCGCCCGTACGGCGGGCTGGTCGGCGCACATCATGGAGCAGAAGCGCGAGAACAAGCTGGTGCGCCCGTCGGCGCAGTACATCGGCCCGGCCCCCCGCAAGCCCGAGGACGTGGACGGCTGGTCGGAGATCCAGCACGGTTGACCGCTCCGCGGTTGCAGCATGGTGGCCTCACTCCAACGTGGTTGGAGTAAGGCCACCATGCTGCAGTTCGGGACGGGGGCGGCGCACCAGGAGTGACGCCGCTCCGGCGAGCACGCACAGGGCGCCGCCCGCGTACCAGGCCGCGTCGTAGACGTGCAGCTGGTCATCGACGATCCCGGCGCCCAGCGCCATCAGCGCCGCGCCGACCTGGTGGCTCGCGAACACCCACCCGAACACCACCGGCGCTGACGCGCCGAAGATCTCCCGGCACAGGGCCATCGTCGGCGGGATGGTGGCCACCCAGTCCAGCCCGTAGAACACGATGAACGCCAGCATCGACGGTTGCACGTGCGGCCCGAACAGCACCGGCAGCGCCAGCAGCGACACCCCGCGCAGCACGTAGTAGACGAGCAGGAGCAGCCGCGGGTCGACGCGGTCGGTGAGCCACCCCGACGCGATCGTGCCGGCGACGTCGAACAGCCCGACGAGGGCCAGCAGCCCGGCGGCGACCGTCGTCGGCATGCCGTGGTCGTGCGCCGCGGGGATGAAGTGCGGCTGGATCAGGCCCATCGTGGTGGCGCCGCAGATCATCATCCCCGCGGCGAGGTACCAGAACGAGCGCGTGCGCGCGGCGTCGAGGAGGCCGCGGACCGCGATCCGGGCCGCCCCGACCCGCACCGGGACGACGGCGTCCGCCGCGGTGCCCCCGTACGGGACGGCCCCGACGTCGGCGGGGCTGTCGCGCAGCAGCCACACCACGAACGGCGCGACGGCCAGCGCCGCGAAGGCGACGCCGAGCGCCGCGGGGCGCCAGCCGTAGCTGGTGGCCACCCAGGCGATGAGCGGCAGGAACACCAGCTGCCCGGCCGCGCCCCCGGCCGTCAGCACGCCGGAGACGAGGCCGCGGCGCTTGACGAACCAGCGCCCGGTGACCGTGGCGACCAGCGCCAACGCCATCGACCCGGTGCCCAGCCCCACCAGCACGCCCCAGCACAGGACCAGCTGCCAGCTCGCCGTCATGAACACGGTGAGCCCGCTGCCCGCCGAGACGACCAGCAGCGCTGCCGTCACCACCTTGCGGATGCCGAAGCGCTCCATCAACGCCGCGGCGAAGGGCGAGGTCAGGCCGTAGAGCGCCATGTTGACGGCGACCGCGGACGAGATCGTGCTCACCGACCAGCCGAACTCCTGGTGCAGCGGATCCATCAGCACGCCGGGCACGGCCCGGAACCCGGCGGCGCCGACGAGGGCCAGGAAGGTGACCGCCGCCGCCCACCACGCGGGGTGGACGGCGCGACGCTCGATGCTGAGTTCGCTCACGCTACCCAGCATGCTGCATCGGTCAGCCGATCACCAGGGCGGCCGGGCGGCCAGCTCGAGATCGAACCGTTCGCGCCGGATCCGCTGGTCGACGTAGAGCAGCCCGGTGACCCCGCTGATGAAGGGGGCGACGAACGTGCCGACGACGAGCGACGCCGCCGCGCTCGCGACGATCAGGCCGGGACTCGACGTCGCCCCGAGCCCGCTGATCGCCGACCGGACCCCGATCAGGCTGATCGGGATGCTGACGACGGCGCTGGCCGCACCGGCCAGCAGCCCGGCCACGAGGACGATCCCGAAGATCCGCCACCACTCCCCGCGCACGAGAGCGCGGGACCGCGACAGCGCGGCCGTCACCCCGATCCCCTCCATCACGTAGGCCGGAGCGGCGAACGACAGGAGGATGCCGACGTAGATGGCGAGCACCACCACGGCGATGCCCAGCACGATGCCGACCACCACGGCGCCCGCCGACCCGCGCGACACGGCCACGATCACGCCGACCAGCCCGAACCCGACGCCCATCACCAGGACGAGGACGAGGGCGATCAGCAGGTTGACCCCGATCAGCCCCGGCACCCGCGGCGCGGCGAACCGCCAGGCCGCACCGATCGGCGTCCGCCTCCCGACCAGCGCCCCACGCAGCACCGTGAGCAGCACCGCCGACAGCACGGCACCCACGAGCACCCCGACGACGGCGACGATGCCCGACGCGGTCAGCGTGCCGGCGAGGTACGCGCCGAGGTTCCGGAGCGAGGTGGCGCCCGACGGCGGGGCCAGGGTCAGCTGCGCCACCACCTGCACCACCTGCACCACGAGCAGGCCGGCGAACGCGACCCCGAGCGTCGAGGCCGGGTTGGCCCGGATGTAGCGGAACGCCCCGCCGAAGACCTCGCCGAGCCCGAGCGGGCGCAGCGGGACGACGCCCGGGCCGGCCGGCGGCGGGGAGCCGGGGCCGTGGCCGGGCGGTGGGCCGTAGGCGATGGGTGCGCCGGCGGGCCCGTACGCCGTCGACGGGTGGTATCCGGGGGGCGGGCCGGGAGCGCCGTAACCGGGCGGGCCTCCGTAGCCGGCCTGAGCTCCGTAGCCGGGCTGACCTCCGTAACCCGGCGGAACCGCGTATCCCGGTTGACCTCCGGAGCCCGGTGGAACCGCATATCCCGGCGGGCCTTCGTAGCCCGGCGGAACCTCGTAACCCGGCGGAGCCCCGTAGCCCGGCGGAGCCCCGTAACCCGGCTGACCTCCGTAGCCCGGCGGAGCCCCGTAACCCGGCTGACCTCTGTAGCCCGGCGCGACCCCGTCCCCCGGCAAGGCCCCGTCAGCCTGCGGAGCCCCATCGGCCGGCGGAGGCCGATCAGCTGGCGGAGCCCCGTCACCCGGCGACTGCCCCGGCGGCGGTGCGTCCGGGGCCGCCCCGGGCGGGGCGTCGGCCCCCGATCGCTCCCGTGGCGGGCCGGCCCGTTCCGGCTCCGGGGCGGGATCGGGTCGATCCGGCGTGTCCGTCATGGCCTGACCCCATCTCGGCGCCGATGACGCCTGCATCCTGC
>CAXTTN010000011.1:24040-34845 GCA_964247105.1 uncultured Pseudonocardia sp. | reverse complement strand
CCACTCCGCGCGACACGCCGAGGGCGTTTCGCAGCATTGCCGTCCCTCGATCGGTGGCCCCCGCAACCAGGGCCTGCCCGGCCGACGCCGGGTCCGCTGGGGGAGACTGGAGGCCGTGACCGCATCCACGTCCACCGACCTGCAGATCCCCGCCGACCTCAAGCCCGCCGACGGGCGTTTCGGCTGCGGACCGTCCAAGGTCCGCCCGGAGCAGCTCGCCGCCCTCGCCGCCGCAGGCGCCGTGATGGGCACCTCCCACCGGCAGAAGCCGGTGAAGTCGCTGGTGGGACGCGTGCGGGCGGGCCTGTCCGACCTGTTCTCGCTGCCGGAGGGCTACCAGGTCGTGCTCGGCAACGGCGGCTCCACCGCCTTCTGGGACGCCGCCGCGTTCGGGCTCGTGCGCGAGCGCGCCCTGCACCTGACCTACGGCGAGTTCTCCGCGAAGTTCGCCGAGTCCACCAGGGGCGCCCCCTTCCTGGCCGACCCGGTCGTGGTCACGGCCGCGGCGGGCAGCGCGCCCGAGCCGCGGACCGACCCGTCCTGCGACGTGCTGGCCTGGGCCCACAACGAGACCTCCACCGGCGTGTCCGTTCCCGTCGTGCGCCCCGCCGAGGCGCTCCCCGGCCAGCTCGTCGTCATCGACGCGACGTCCGGCGCGGGCGGCCTCCCCGTCGACATCCGCCAGGCCGACGCCTACTACTTCGCCCCGCAGAAGGGCTTCGCCTCCGACGGCGGCCTCTACATCGCGATCCTCAGCCCGGCCGCGCTGGAGCGCGTGGCGGAGCTGGCCGCGTCCGACCGGTGGATCCCGCCGTTCCTCTCGCTGGCCACCGCCGTCGACAACTCACTCAAGGACCAGACCTACAACACCCCCGCGGTCGCCACGCTCGTCCTGATGGCCGAGCAGCTCGACTGGATGAACGGCCTCGGCGGGCTCGAGGCCTGCGTGAAGCGCACGGCCGATTCGTCGGGGCGGCTCTACACCTGGGCGGAGAAGTCCGAGTTCGCCACGCCGTTCGTCACGGACCCGGCCCACCGCTCGCAGGTCGTCGGCACCATCGACCTCGACGACGCCGTGGACGCCGCCGCCGTGGCCGCGGTCCTGCGCGCCAACGGCATCGTCGACACCGAGCCCTACCGCAAGCTCGGGCGCAACCAGCTGCGGATCGGCATGTTCCCCGCGGTCGACCCGTCGGACGTCAGCGCTCTGACCGAGTGTGTCGACTGGGTCGTCGAACACCTGGGGTAGTCACACCAGCAACACCAGCCTCAGCTTTACCAGCTGCACACGATGTGACACTCTGCGTGTGCACGGGGGCGCCGCTTACCACTTTCCCTCGTCGGAGCCGGGTTCCCGGCCCGGCGCGCCTCCGTCGTGGGTTGCGGTTCGGCAACTACCGTCACTCGGACGGGGAGAAGAGAACGGGGAGGCCTCCGATGCGGGCGCTGCGGGTCGTCGGGATCACCGAGGGTGACGGGGAACTGTCCGTCGTCCTCGAGGACCCGGGCCGCCGGGAGCGCTTCACCGTCACGGCCGACGAGCAGCTGCGCGCTGCCGCCCGAGGAGACCTGACCCGGCTCGGACAGATCGCGATCGAGTTGGAGAGCCAGTTGCGCCCACGTGAGATCCAGGCCCGCATCCGCGCCGGAGCGTCCGTGGAGCAGGTCGCCTCGGCGGCGGGCGTCCCGCAACAGAAGATCGAACGGTTCGCGTACCCGGTGCTGCTGGAGCGGTCCCGCACCGCCGAGGTCGCGCAGCGCGCCCACCCGATCCGCGCCGACGGGCCGGACACCCGCATGCTCGGCGACGTCGTGGCGCACACGTTCGGGCTGCGCGGTCAGGACTACTCCGACGCCGACTGGGATTCCTGGAAGGGCGAGGACGGCCGCTGGGTCGTCGCGCTGTCGTGGCGGGCCGGGCGTTCGGACAACCGCGCGCACTGGACGTTCCAGCCCGGAGCGCACGGCGGCACCGTCACCGCGCAGGACGAGCACGCGTCCGACCTGGTGGAGGGCCTGCCCGCCCGCCCGCTGCGCACCGTCGGACCGGTGATCGACATCGCCCGCCAGGACGAGCCGGAGCCGTCACCCGTGGAGGAGCTCCGCGCCACGGCCTCCGACGCGGGCCGGGCCACGTCGCGCGCCCCGGAGGTCCGCACGGCCGTGGCCGACCGCCCGCCCGCCCGCACCGCGCCGGAGCCGCGCCGGCTCGAGCCGCCGGCCCAGCGCCGGCCCGAGCCCCCGCCCGCGCAGCGCCACGCGGAGACCGTGCGCCCGGAGCCCGAGCCCGAGCCGGTGCGGGAGCCCGAGCCCCACCGGCCCGAGGTCCAGCACGAACCCGAGATCTCGTACCGCCCGACCCCGGCCGAGCCCGTCCACGAGCCCGAGCCGCCGGCGGCCGCAGCCGAGCCCGAGCATCGCCCGGCGGTCGAGGTCCCGGCCGAGGCCACACCCGAGGCCACACCCGAGCCGCCCGCCGATGCCCAGCCGGCCCCGGCCGGCGCGCGGCGGACCAAGAAGGGCAAGCCCGTCATGCCGTCGTGGGACGAGGTGCTGTTGGGCGTGCGCGGCCAGCGCTGAGCACGCATGATCACCGGACCGGACGGCCCGCCCGGTCTCAGCCCAGCAGCCCGAGCACCAGCACCACCCACGCCAGGCCCAGCCCGACCGCAGCCCCCAGCGCGGGCCAACGCCAGAACGGCGTGCGTCGCGCCAGCCACAGCGACGGTGAGAGCCCGAGCCCCACGACGAGGTTCGCCGGCACCCACAACAGCCCGAACGCCTCGGCGAACGCGCGGCTCAGCACCACGTCCCCGATCGTGACGGCGACCGCGAAGAACGCGGAGACGGCCAGCCCGGTGGCCCACGGCGTCGGGCCGGGCGGCTCGGTGGCGAGCAGCGGCAGCGGGCCGGTGGTGCCCGCCCGCACCGATTCGACGTCCCCCGTCACCGGGTCGACCAGCTCGACCGGGCGTCCGAGCACGTCGGCGACCCGCGACGCGAGCTGCCGGCCGCGGCGGCGCAGCAGCTGCACCTCCTCGGGCCGCCCCGACCGTGTGACGGCGGACGCGAACGCCGCCCACTCCCGCAGCGCGTGCTCCAGCTCGACGGGCAGTTGTGGATCGCCCGGTTTCCGGTCCCCGAGCACCGTCCACCCCCCGATTGCCTTTCGACGGGCCAGCCTACGGCGATCCGACGGCGTGGAAGGCCACCGCCGCGGCCGTGGCCACATTGAGTGAGTCGACGCCCGTCGCCATCGGGATCCGGACGCGGACGTCGGCGGCGGCGAGCGCCTCGGCCGTCAGCCCGGGTCCCTCGGCGCCGAGCAGCAGGGCCACCCGCCGTCCGGCCAACCCGGCCTCCGCCACGGTCACGGCACCCGGGTCCGGCGTCAACGCGGCGACCAGCAGACCGGCCCCACGCAGCTCGGAGAGCGCCGCCGGCCACGGCCCCGGCAGCTCCGCGAACGGCACGCGCAGCACGTGCCCCATCGAGACGCGGACGCTGCGCCGGTAGAGCGGGTCGGAGCAGCGCGGGCCGAGCAGCACCCCGTCGACGCCCAGCGCCGCGGCGTTGCGGAACAGCGCGCCGAGGTTCTCGTGGTCGCCGACGCCCTCCAGCACCGCGAGCACGCGGGCGGCGTGCAGCAGCGTCGGCACGTCGGGGGCGGGAGCGCGGTCGGCCACGGCGAGCACGCCCCGGTTGAGGTGGAACCCGACCACCGCCGCCATGGTGTCGGCGTCGGTGGCGTAGGCCGGGACGTCGCAGGCCGCGAGATCGGCGGCCAGCTCGTCGAGCCGCCGCGGCACCCCGAGCAGCGACCGGACCGGGTACGGCGAATCCAGCAACCTGCGCACCACCACGACGCCCTCGGCGATCACCAGCCCGCGGCCGCCGGGCCGGTCGGGGCGCCGATCGGCCGTGGTGAGGTCGCGGTAGTCGTCGACGCGGGGGTCGGCGGCGTCGTCGACAGGAGTGATGGTGGCCACGGCGACGCATCGTCCCAGGCGGGACCGAGGGTGACCGAAGCCCGCCCGGTCCCGTCATCCGGACAGCCGTAGCGGAGGGATCACGGGTGTGTCACGGTGGACCGTCGCCCGATCGGGTCAAATATCGGGCGCGCACGGTCGGATCGGCCCGGGGGCAGGGAGGCAGTGCACGCATGGGCCAGGACGTCGACCGGATCACGTTCAGTCGACGAGACCGGCAGGTTTACCGGGCCAAGGTCCAGCAGTGCCTCGACACGCTGGCGGTGATGCTGCGCGAGCACCCGTTCGCGCGCGACGAACCGATGACCGGCATCGAGGTGGAGCTCAACCTCGTCGGCGACGACCTCACCCCGTCGCTGTCCGGGGCCGACGTGCTGCACGCCATCGGTGCCGCCGAGTTCCAGTCCGAGCTGGGCCGGTGGAACCTCGAGCTGAACCTGCCGCCGCGACCGCTGCCCGGCGACGAGTGGCGCCACCTGGAGCGGCAGCTGCTCGACGAGCTGTCGGTGGCCCGGTCCAAGGCGCAGGACTGCGGGTCCCAGCTGGCGGTGATCGGGATCCTGCCCACGCTGGAGCACCAGCACCTCGTGGTCGAGGCCCTGTCCACCGACCGCCGCTACGTCCTGCTCAACGAGCAGATGCTCGCCGCACGCGGCGAGCCGATCCGGCTCGACATCTCCGGGGACGACCCCTCGGGCCGGCACGCCGTCACCCCCGACCGCCTCACCGCCGACTTCGACTCCATCGCCCCCGAGGCCGCCTGCACGTCGATGCAGCTGCACCTGCAGGTGCACCCGGACTCGTTCGCCGGGTACTGGAACGCCGCCCAGTGCCTGGCCGGCGTGCAGCTGGCCGTCGGCGCGAACTCGCCGTTCCTCATGGGCTCCCGGCTGTGGGCGGAGACGCGGATCCCGCTGTTCGAGCAGTCCTGCGACGTGCGCTCGGTGGAGCTGCGCAACCAGGGGGTGCGGCCGCGCGTGTGGTTCGGCGAGCGCTGGATCACCTCGGTGCTGGACCTGTTCGCGGAGAACGGCCGGTACTTCCCCGGCCTGATGCCGATCGTCGAGGACACCGACCCGATGGCCGAGCTGGCGGCCGGCCGGGTGCCCGCGCTCGACGAGCTGCGCCTGCACAACGGCACCATCTGGCGGTGGAACCGGCCGGTCTACGACGTCGCGGGCGGCGTTCCGCACGTGCGGGTGGAGAACCGGGTGCTGCCCGCCGGCCCGACCGCCGTCGACATGGTCGCGAACGCGCTGTTCTTCTACGGGCTGCTGCGCGTGCTCGTCGAGGCCGATCGGCCGCTGTGGAACTCGATGTCGTTCGAGGCCGTCGAGGAGAACTTCACCACCGCCGCCCGCCACGGCATGGACGGGCCGCTGTACTGGCCGGGATCGGGCTGGATCCGCCCCGACGAGCTCGTCCTGCGCAAGCTCCTGCCCCAGGCCGCCGAGGGGCTGGCCCGCTGGGGGGTCGCCGGTGAGGTCACCGACCGCTACCTGTCGGTGATCGAGCGCCGCTGCGCGACCCGGCGCACGGGTGCGGCGTGGCAGCTCGACGCCGTCGCGGCGCTGGAGTCGCGGGGGGCGGACCGCCCGACGGCCCTGCGCCGGATGCTGCGCCACTACCTCGAACGCTCGGCGTCCAATGCCCCGGTGCACGGCTGGCCCCTGCCGTAGCTCGGACGACTTCGTTCACCATCGCAAACCGCTTTCCCCGTTCGGCCACGGGACACCCGGCACCGCTCCTACAGTCGGCCGCGTTCGCAGATGCCGCACTGGCGGCCACCACCTGAAGCCCACCCCGGCGCCGCCGCGGGTGTAGTTCCGCGCGCCCGCAGACGGGGGAATCATGCCTCGACGCCCTGTTCGGCCGATCCCGTGACGGCCGTGTCCCGCTTCCGCCTCTTCGGCCGCCCGAGCGCGCCGGACGTACCTCCCGCACCCCCGGCACGGGCGCCGTGGGCGCCGTGGGGAGTGCCACCGGCGGGTCCACCGCCGATCGGGGCCGGCGCCCCGCCGCCCGGGCCGGCCACCCGTGCGGCGAGGCCGGTCATGGCCCGGCCCGATCCCTACGCCGATCCGCCCACCGATCCCCACGGCTTCCCGCCCGTACCCGGCCCGCCCGCCGTCCCGGATCGGGCGGAGGCCGCCGCGCTGGCCGGTGCGTTCGCCGTCGACTACCTGTCCTGGGACGAGGACGAACCCGCCCGCCGCGGCCGGGTGCTGCTCGAGTACCTGCCTGCCGCGGGCCGCGATCCGGCCCGCCTGGGCTGGTCGGGCCGCGGGCGGCAGCGGGCCGATTTCGCGCTGCCCGGCCTCGTCCGCCCCGACGGCGACGGGCGCGTGCTCGTCGACGTGCGGGTGCGGGTCACGCCGTACCGCTCGGTCGGCGAGCACGCACCGCCGGACGGCGCGCCCGATCCGGCCGCGGCCGGGGTGCCCTCGTCCGCCCCGGCGCCGACCGGCCGCGGCTGGCGCGGCCTCGCGTCCTGCTGGATCCGGCTGTCGGTTCCGGTCACGTTCGACGGCCGCCGGCTCGTCGTCGACGCCTGGGAGGAGACGCTCGGCGAGGAGGCCACGCCGCCTGCCGCGCCGCGGCCCGGCGCGGACGAGCACGCCCTCGCCGACGACGATCCGCTGCTCGAGCCACGCCCCGGCGGTGGGTGGTGAGCGGGCTGCGCACGCCCGTCGTGGTCGGGTTGCACCCGCGGGCCGGCACGAGCACGGTCGCGGCCGCGCTGCACGCCGACGAGGGCCCGGGGCCCGACGCCGACATCGTGTGCGTCGGCGAGCACGCCCTGCCGAGCGCCTTCGCGCTGGCCACCCGCTCGGCAGGCCAGCTGCCGGTGCTCGCGATCGCGGCCGCACCCCCCGTTCCGCCCTCGCATCCCCCGTCGACGCGGGGTGTGCGGGTGGACGGGGGGTGCGAGGGCCGGCCGGAGCTGGAGTCGCGGTTCAGCGCGGTCGTCGTCGTGCCCCATCTCGCGCGCTGGGCCGCCGTCCCGGGGCCGTTCGAGGAGATCGCATCGCTCCTCGGGCTGGAGGCCGGTCGGCTGCCGCAACCGCTGCAGGCCTACGCGGCGGCGCTGCGCACCATCGCCGCGGCGGTCGTCCGCTCCGGCGGGCTCGCGCGCGGCGCTCCCCCCGTCCTGCTGTGGCCGGGAGCCGGCCATCCGCACCGGCCCGCCGGATCCCCGCTCGACGACGACGCGCTCGAGGCCGCCGGCTTCGCCGCGACAGGACGGGTGGGGTGAGCCGTGTCCGTGCCGCCCGCCGCGCGCCGCCTCCCGGCGGTGTTCATCGCCGTGCTGGCCGCCCTCGTGCTGCTCGGCACCGGCCCGGCCGCGGCCGCCGGCCCGCCCCCGGCGGCCGCGGGGATCGACGTGGCGGCGCTCCCGGCGCCGGCCCGCGAGGCGCTCCCCCTGATCTCCGCGCTCACCGCCGCCGAGTGCCCCGAGCTGCCGCCGCTGTGGGTGGTGGCGCAGGTGGAGGCCGAGTCGGGCTGGGATCCGCAGCTGCACGCGGACGGTCCCGGCGGGGCCGCCGGGCTCTACCAGTTCGGGCAGCGCAACTGGGTGGCCGCCGGCGGCGCCGCCTGGGCGTCCGATCCGCCGGGAGCGGCGTCCGACGTCCTGAGCCCGGAGGCGCATCTCAGGATCGCGGTGCCGTGGGTCTGCGCGAACCTGCGCGCCGTCAGCGCGCATCTCGCGGCCACCGGCAAGCCCACCACCCCGCTGGACGCGATGCTGGTGTGCCACATCGCGGGCTGCGGCCGGGTCACGGGCAGCCGCACCGGCACCCCCGTCGCGGGCGAGGCGGGCTGTGCGGAGCGCTGCGCGGCGGTGATCGCCCGCTACGTCGACGCGGTGCACGCGAACGTGACGCGGTACGCCGCACCGGTGGCGCCCCCGGCCCCGGCGAAGCCGGCCCCGTCGCCGGTCCCGCCCACCGCGTGGAGCGGTGGCTCCACCGGTTGCCGGATCCCCGACCCGACCCGCAAGGGCGGCTGCGTCACCGGCGCCACCCTGCACGGCCTGCAGGCCGTGAGCGCGAGGTTCGGCCCGACCATCCACACCACCGGGTGCTGGGACGCACACGCCTGGAACCCCACCAGCGACCACCCCAAGGGCCGGGCCTGCGACTTCATGGTCACCGAGCCGGGCACCTTCGCCGCCGGCGTCGAACGCGACAACGGCTGGGCCGTGGCCGACTGGCTGCGTGCCAACGCCGGACCGCTCCAGGTCAAGTACCTGATCTGGCAGGGCCGCTACTGGGCGCCCGGAGTGAAGGACGACTCCGACAGCTGGGGCAGCCGATACACCGGCGGCGGCGTTTACGACGTCCGCAACGCCACGGGCGGCCACTACGACCACGTCCACGCGAGCTTCCGGGAGTGACGCCATGAGCCGTTCCTGGATCCACCCGCTGCTCGCGGCCGGCGTAGCCGCCGCGGTGGCCGCGCTGGTGCTGGTGCTCGTCGGCGCGGCCGGGCAGGCACCGCTCCCGGGCGGGGGCGTGCTCAGCCGGGAGGACCGCGCCGCGCTGGCCGCGGTCCCGGTCGAGCGAGGAGATCCGCCCGCGCCGGCCGATCCCGCGGTCGATCTCACCGATCCCGAGGCGGTCGCCCGCGCCTACCTGGCCGCCGCCCACACGATCCGGCCGGGTGATGCCGGCCGCACGCAGCGGCGGGCGTCCGCCTACGCCGTGCCGGGGAGCCCGGCGGCCGTCGGGGTGATCGTGCTGGATCCGCCGCCCGAGGGCGTGCAACGCACCGCCGCCGTCACCGCCCTGGCTCTCACCGCCGCCGATGCGAGCGGCGAGCGGCGCGGCTACCGAGCCGAGGTCGGCAGCGCCACCGGGCCACCGGGCGGCGCCCGGGTGGTGGCCCTCTTCCCCCGCTGGATCGTCCTCGCGAAGCAACCGGACGGCCGATGGCTCGTGGCCACCGACACACCTGATCTTCCCGCCGGGGAGGACTGAATGCGACAGGAGCACCAGCCATGACCATCGACCAGATCGAGGAGCTGATCCGCCGGTTGATCGCGGCGGGGTTCGCCGTGGCGGTGGTGCTCGTCGCACCGGGAGCGCAGGTGCCCGACGTCCCGGGCGTCACGGTGGTCACGGCCACCCCGTCGCCCTCCGCCCGGTCGGCCGCGCCGTCGCCCACCTCCCGGGAGCCGTCCACCACGAACTCGGCCGAACCGACCGGGGCGAGCGGGAGCAACCCCGACGTCGCACCGACGAGCCGCACGACCGCCGCCCCGCAGGCCGACGCCGGCACCCGGAGCACCACCGACGGGACCACGGCCGCCGCAACCTTCGGGTGGGGCACCCCCGACCGCGAGGACGACTTCAGCGGCGGCACCGACCAGTGGAGCGTCTACGACGGCCCCGGACACGCGGGCCAGGGCAGGCGGTCGCCGTCGGCCATCTCGGTGGCGAACGGTGTCATGACGATCACGGGCGACGCGTCCGGCACCACCGGGGGCACGGCCTGGAACCCGGGCCGGCGCTACGGCCGCTGGGAGGGTCGGATCAAGGCGCCGGCGTCCGACCCGTCCTACAACGCGCTCATGCTGCTGTGGCCCGACGCCGAGAACTGGCCGGTCGGCGGCGAGGTCGACTTCATGGAGATGACCGACGCCGCCCGGCGCTCGACGAACTTCTTCCTCCACTACGGCGCGGACAACTCACAGGTGCACGGGGAGGTGGCGATCGACGCGACACAGTGGCACAACTGGGCGGTCGAGTGGACCCCGCAGGCGATCACGGCGTACGTCGACGGCAAGCAGTGGTACCGCACCACCGACACCAGCACGTTCCCGCCCGGCCCGATGCACCTGTGCATCCAGCTGGACTGGTTCCCCGAGGGCGGAACGCCGAAGAAGTCGGGCATGCAGGTCGACTGGGTGCGGCAGTACCCGGTCGGCGGCACCGGCGCGACGGGCGCGGCACCCCCACGCAACCTGCTCGGGAGCGTGACCCCGTGGCGCTGAGCGATCTGCGTCGGGCCACTCTCAGCGCACGCACAGTGGGCATTGCCTACCCTGAGAACCGTGTCCGACACCCAGCAGCTGATCACGCCCGGGTCGCCGACCCCGGATCCCACCCCGAGCCGACGGCGGGTCGTGATCATCGTGCTCGCCCTGGTGGCGGTCCTCGCCCTGGTCGGAGTGCTGGTCGTCGTCGTCCGCACGGCAGGTGGATCGGACAGCACGGCGGTGGCCCCGGCCACCCAGCGCCCGCTCACGACCACCCCGCCCCAGGAGGCCCGTTCGAAGGACGAGGCCGCCGTGGTGGGGAACTGGCCGATGATCGCCGACGACGAGTTCAACGGCAGCTCGCTGGACAAGGAGGTCTGGAACCCCTACACGGGCAAGACCACCGACGGGGTCGGGCGCCACCAGGAGGAGAACCTGTCGGTGGGCGACGGGCGGCTGACGATCACCGGCCACGGCAAGTACTCCGGCGGCCTGTCCTGGGACCCGGGCCAGATGTACGGCCGCTGGGAGGTGCGGGCGCGCTCGCAGCCCGGCAACGGCTACGGCCCCGTCCTGCTGCTGTGGCCGGACGCCGAGAACTGGCCGGTCGGCGGCGAGGTCGACTTCCTGGAGATCCCGAAGGGCGATCGCAAGGTCAACAACTTCACGGTGCACTACGGCCCGGACAACAGCCAGAACGGCGTCTCCCAGACCGGTGACTTCTCGCAGTGGCACAACTACGCGGTCGAGTGGACCCCTGATCACATCGCCGGGTTCCTCGACGGCAAGGAGATCTTCCGCACCACCGACAAGGCGCAGCTGCCGCCCGGCCC
>CAXTTN010000011.1:0-24030 GCA_964247105.1 uncultured Pseudonocardia sp. | reverse complement strand
CGGCGTCTTCCGGCAAGACCCGAACGTCTCGGCCAAGTACTTCGAAACGGCGAGCTTCACGCCGGCGGGCGCGAATTACGGCCACTACTCCAATCCGCAGGCGGACGATCTCTTCAAGCAGGGTCGTGGCACGACCGACAAGGCGCAGCTGCCGCCCGGCCCGATGCACCTGGGCATCCAGCAGGACATCGGCCCGTACGGCACCGACTGGATCCCGGCACCGGACGACACCACGCCCGCCACGGTGAAGTTCCAGATCGACTGGGTGCGCATCTACAGCCTCTGACCCCTCTCCGTTCCGATTCCCCCAGCCCCGCGCGCACGTTCTGTGTCCCACGCCCGCGTTGCTACGCGTGCGCGGCGTGCGGAAGGCGCGCGCCGTCAGGGAAACGCGGCATGCAGCGGCGGCCTTCATCGGTGGCCGCCGCGGCCGGGCGCGGGGCACTACGCTGGCCCGGTGGTCGATCCCCCGGCGCTGCCGCCGCGCTTCAGCCAGATGATCACGGTGCTGGCGGTCGGCAGCGTGCTGTGGGCCCTGGCCGCGGCGGTGCTGGCGATCGTCCGCCCGCTCGACATCTGGTTCCTGACCTGCGTGGTCGGTGCCGGGCTGGGCGGGGTCGGCTACAGCGTCTTCGCCTGGCAGCGCGCAGCGGCCCGCCGTGGTTCCCGCGGGGCACAGCGCGGTCTGGAGTAGGGCGGACGGGCTGGTACTAGGGTCGAGCCATGAGCACGGACCGTCCCACCGCCGTCGTCACCGGCGCCAGCTCCGGCATCGGAGCGGCCACCGCCCGCGCACTGGCGAAGGCCGGGTTCCACGTCGTCCTCGGCGCCCGCAGGCTGGATCGCTGCACCGAGATCGCCGCCGAGATCGAGGGCACCGCGCTGCGCCTGGACGTCACCGACGTCGCTTCCGTCGCCGCGTTCGCGGCCGCGGTGCCGGAGGCGAAGCTGCTGGTCAACAACGCCGGCGGCGCCAAGGGGCTGGAGCCGGTGGCCCAGGCCGACGAGGCCGACTGGCGCTGGATGTTCGAGACCAACGTCATCGGCACCCTACGCGTCACGCAGGCGCTGCTCCCGACCCTGATCGCGTCGGGCGACGGGCACATCGTCACCGTCACGTCGATCGCCGCGCTGGAGCCCTACGACAACGGCGCCGGCTACACCGGCGCCAAGCACGCCCAGGCGATGCTGCACCGGACGCTGCGCGGCGAGCTGCTCGGGCAGCCCGTCCGGCTCACCGAGATCCTGCCGGGCATGGTCGAGACCGACTTCTCCCTCGTCCGTTTCGAGGGTGACGCCGAGAAGGCCGCGAGCGTGTACCGCGGCATCACCCCGCTCACCGCCGACGACGTGGCCGACGTGATCGCGTTCGCCGCCACCCGCCCGAGCCACGTCAACCTCGACCAGATCGTGCTCAAGCCGCGCGCCCAGGCGAACGCGATGCGCGCCCACCGCGACGAGCAGTAGATCAGCGGGACCCCGCCGGTGATCGCCGAGTGGGGACGCACCACCGTGCCTCGTCACAGCGCCGAGAGGGTCTGCCACTTCTCCCAGGACAGCGTCCAGTCCCAGATGTCGCCGTCGCGGGCCGAGAGCTGGACCGGGGTGTTGGTGACCTCCACCGGGTCGCCGTAGAGCGCGCTGTCGTAGTACGCCTTCGCGTTGTCGATCGAGAGGTTGACGCAGCCGTGGGTGACGTTGGCCGAGCCCTGCGCCGCGGCCGAGACCGGGTTGGCGTGGATGAACTCGCCGTTGTTGCTCATCCGCACGGCCCACTTCTCGACGCTGTCGTAGCCGTACCGCTGGCTCACCATCCGCTTGTCGGTGAACTTCTCGCTCACCACGTGCACGCCCGAGCGGGTGTTGCGGTCGGGGTCGGAGGCGAGGCCGTAGCTGGCCGGGAAGTCGAAGACCTGCTGGCCGTCGCGGATGACGACCAGCCGGAAGCTCTTGGCGTCGGCCTTGACGATCTGGGCCCGCCCGATCCGGAACGTGGAGGTGATGTTCGTCGCGCCCACGGCGCCGCCGCCGTAGGGCACGTCGCGCAGGTTCGCGGTGACGGTGACGTCGGTGTTGGCCGGCCAGTACTCCTTGGGCCGCCAGTCGACGCGCGAGCCGCCGCCCTCGTCGGGCAGCCAGCCCCAGGCGCCCACCACGGGCACCGAGGTCTGGACCTTGAGCGCCCGCTCGACGGCGGCCCGGTCGTCGATGTGGTCGTTGAACTGGATGCGGACCGGGGCTGCGATGCCGACGGTGCGCCCGTCCCCGATGTTGATCGTGCCGCGGATCCGCTTGCTGGGGGCGACGGTCTCGAACGTGCCCGCGAGCGGGACGGTGGCGCCGTCGGCGCCGGTGGCGGCGCCACCCCAGGTGTAGGTGGCGCCGTAGCCGAGCGGCGCGGAGCTGGTCCAGGTGGTCTTCGCGGCGTCGAGGTCACCGGCGACGGCCTTGCCGCCCTCATCGGTCAGCGTGACCGACGTGAAGGTCCCGTCGCTCACGGTGACGCTCGCCTTCGACGCGGGCGACACGCCGCTGGCACCCGCGGCGGGCGTGTAGGAGACGGCGGCCGAGCCCAGCTTCGGGGATCCCGTGCCCGCCGGTGCGGCGATCGCGGTGCGACCGCCCTCGGCGGTGGCCACGGTCACGGCCCCCACCGTTCCGACCGCGACCACGGCCAGTACGAGCAGGATGCGTCGCATCGTCGAGTGATCCCCCTTGTCTAGGCGTGCACCAGGAAAGACGTTCCGCCGCTTTCGTGGTTGCCTCCGACGCTACGGGAGGGACTCAGAGCGCGCAGCCGACCAGTACCGGCTCGGCCACCAGCGCGACACCGAAAACCCCCGCGACTCCACGCTGCACCTCGCGGGCGAGAACCAGCAGGTCAGACGTGGTTCCATCACCCCGATGGGTCAACGCCAGCACATGCTTCCCGGACAGCGCCACCCGCCCCCCGGGACCCGGGTGACCGCGCCGGAAACCGGCGTTTTCGATGAGCCAGGCCGCCGAAAGCTTCACCCGATCGGGGGATACCGGCCACCGCGGAGCAGCGGCGGGCGCGACCTGCTCGGGCACCACCGGGTTGGTGAAGAACGAGCCCGCGCTCCACGTGTCGTGATCGGCCGCGTCGAGCACCATCCCCTTGCCCCGCCGCAGCCCGAGCACGGCCTCGCGGGCGGCGGACGCGGGCACCCGGGCACCCGGCTCGACACCGAGCGCCCGCGCCAGCTCCGGGTAGCGGATGGGAGCACTCGACGCGTCGCCGGGCAGGGCGAAGCGGACGCGCAGCACGATCGCGTCGTCACGGCCCTTGAGGACGCTGGTGCGGTAGCCCAACCCCAGCTCCGCCGCCGGGACGTGGGAGCGCACGGAACCGGTGCGCCGGTCGTAGAGGTCGACGTCGACCAGCAGCTCCGCGACCTCGACGCCGTACGCGCCGACGTTCTGCACGGGCGTGGCACCGGTGCGCCCGGGGATGCCGGAGAGACATTCGAGGCCGCCCAGCCCGTCCTCGACGCAGGCGGCGACCACGCCGTCCCAGTCCTCGCCCGCCTCCACGGTGAGCAGCACGGAGCCGTCGGGGCGGCGCTCGGTCCGCTGCCCCCGGCTGCCCACGCGCACGGCCATGCCCGGCCAGCCCTCGTCGGCGATGACGACGTTGGAGCCACCGCCCAACAGCAGGACGGGCTCCCCCGCGGCGTCGGCCCGCCGGACGGCGTCGACCACCGCGGCGGCGCTCCCGGCGTCGACGAACCGGCAGGCGGGGCCGCCCAGCCGGAGGGTGGTGAGGGGAGCCAGATCGGATGCGGGCACGGCGGCCAACGGTAGCCTCCCCTCATGTCACGGCAGAGCGAGTACCGGTCGAACACGGCGTACTCCGCGGAGCGGTTCTTCACGACGATGGTCGATCCGGACTACCTGCGGGAGCGCCTGGCGAAGATCGGCGGCAAGGACGCCGCGCTGCTGGAGCACACCGCCGACGCGAACGGCGCCCGCTTCCGGGTCCGGCAGGGGCTCGACTCGCGCGACCTGCCGGGCGTCGTCCGCAACCTGCTGTCGGGTGACATCGTGATCGAACGCACCGAGACGTGGACGCGCTCCGGGCCCGGCTCCTACCGCGGCGACGCGCAGGTGGTGATCAAGGGCACCCCGGCCTCGGCCACCGGCACGATGAGCCTGGGGGACACCGGCGGGGGCAGCGAGCTCGTGGTCCGCACCGACGTCACGGTGCAGGTGCCGATCATCGGCGGGAAGATCGAGAGCGTGGTGGCCGAGAAGGTGAAGGAGCTGCTGGGCACCGAGACCGAGTTCACGCTGGCGCACATCGCCAGCGGATCATGAGGTGGGCGCCGGGCGGACGCCCGCTCGCCGATCGTTGCGCCGACCTGGCCGGGTGAGGACACAGCCGTGTACGTCATCACCCTGAGCTGCCCGGACACCACCGGTATCGTCGCGCGGATCTCGGGTTTCCTGGCCGACGCGGGGGGCTGGATCGTCGAGGCCGGCTACCATTCCGACCCGACGACGGGGTGGTTCTTCACCCGCCAGGTGGTGCGCGAGGACTCGCTGCCGTTCGACGCCGCCGAGCTGCGCGGCCGCTTCGCCGAGGTGGCCGCCGGGATCGGGCCCGAGGCGCGCTGGACCGTCACCGACACCGACGAGCCGAAGCGCGCCGTGTTGCTGGTGAGCAAGGAGCCGCACTGCCTCCACGACCTGCTCGGCCGCGTCTCGGCCGGCGAGCTGCCCGTCCAGCTCGACGCGGTGATCGGCAACCACGAGACGCTCGGTGACATCGTCCGCGCCCACGGCGTGCCGTTCCACCACGTGCCGTTCCCGGCCGACGGCAAGCAGGCCGCGTTCGCCGAGCTGCGCAAACGCGTCGACGAGCACCAGCCGGACGCGATCGTGCTGGCCCGCTTCATGCAGATCGTCCCCGCGGAGCTGTGCGAGGCCTGGGCCGGGCGGGCGCTGAACATCCACCACAGCTTCCTGCCCTCGTTCGTTGGCGCGCGGCCCTACCACCAGGCCCACGCGCGCGGGGTGAAGCTGATCGGGGCGACCTGCCACTACGTCACGGCCGACCTCGACGCGGGCCCGATCATCGAGCAGGACGTGATCCGCGTGGACCACGGCGACACGGTGGCCGACATGGTCCGGCGCGGCCGCGACATCGAACGCCTGGTCCTCGCCCGCGGCCTGCGCTGGCACCTGGAGGACCGGGTGCTGGTGCAGGGCAACAAGACGGTCGTCTTCCGGTAGCACCCGTGAACCAACGAGTGGCACTCTCGTCCGAACCTATCGGACGAAAGTGCCACTCGTCAGGGGCGGGTCAGGCTGCGGCGGGGACCTGTGCGGGCTCCAGGGCCAGCTCCAGGACCTCGTTCACGTCGGACACCGGGTGGACCCGGAGGCCCTTGCGGACCTCCTCGGGGAGGTCGTCCAGGTCGGGCTCGTTGCGCTTCGGGATGATCACATCCGTCAGCCCGGCCCGGTGCGCGGCCAGCAGCTTCTGCTTGACCCCGCCGATCGGGAGCACCTTGCCCTGCAGCGTCACCTCACCGGTCATGCCCACCGAGGACCTCACCGGACGCCCGCTGGCGAGCGACGCCAGCGCCGTCGTCATCGTGACGCCCGCCGACGGCCCGTCCTTCGGGACCGCGCCCGCGGGGACGTGCACGTGCAGCTTCCGCGAGGCGAGATCGCCGGCCAGCCCGCGCGAGCGCAGGTAGGACAGGGCGATCGAGACCGACTCCTTCATGACGTCGCCCAGCTGACCGGTGAGGATCAGCCCGGGCTCGCCCTCCATCGAGGTGGCCTCGATGAACAGCACGTCACCACCGGCTCCGGTGACCGCGAGACCCGTGGCCACGCCCGGCACCGAGGTGCGCTCCGCCGACTCCGGCGTGAACTTCGGGCGGCCCAGGTACTTCACCAGGGCGTCGGCGTCGACGTGGACCGGCGCTTCCTGCCCGGAGTCCAGCGCCACGGCCACCTTGCGCAGGGTCTTCGCGAGCCCCCGCTCCAGCTGCCGCACGCCCGCCTCGCGGGTGTACTCGGCGGCGATCATGGCCAGGGCCACGTCGCTGAACTCCACATCGGACGGCTCCAGCCCGGCCTTCTCGATCTGCCGGGGCAGCAGGTGGTCGCGCGCGATGGCGACCTTCTCCGCCTCGGTGTACCCGTCGAGCGTCACGATCTCCATGCGGTCCAGGAGCGGGCCGGGGATGGTGTCGAACGCGTTGGCGGTGGCGAGGAACAGCACGTCGGAGAGGTCCAGGTCGACCTCGAGGTAGTGGTCGCGGAACGTGTGGTTCTGCGCCGGGTCGAGCACCTCGAGCAGCGCGGCCGTGGGATCGCCGCGGAAGTCGCTGCCGACCTTGTCGATCTCGTCGAGCAGGATGACCGGGTTCATCGTCCCGGCCTCGCGGATCGCGCGGACGATGCGGCCGGGCAGCGCGCCGACGTAGGTGCGCCGGTGGCCGCGGATCTCGGCCTCGTCGCGGACGCCGCCCAGCGCCACGCGGACGAACTTGCGGCCGAGCGCGCGGGCCACGGACTCGCCCAGCGAGGTCTTGCCCACCCCGGGCGGCCCGACGAGCGACAGCACCGCACCGGAGCCGCGGCCGCCGACCTTCTCCATGCCCTTGCGGTCGCGCCGGGCGCGCACGGCCAGGAACTCGACCAGCCGCTCCTTGACGTCGTCGAGGCCGGCGTGGTCGGCGTCGAGGATCTCCCGCGCCGCCTTCAGGTCGGTCGCGTCCGTCGTCGTCTCCGACCAGGGGATGTCCAGGACGGTGTCGAGCCACGTGCGGATCCAGCCCGACTCCGGGCTCTGGTCCGACGCCCGCTCCAGCTTGCCGACCTCGGTCAGCGCGGCCTTGCGGACGTGGTCGGGCAGCTCGGCGGCCTCGACGCGGGCGCGGTAGTCGTCGGAGCCTTCCGGCTCGCCCTCGCCCAGCTCCTTGCGGATCGCGGCCAGCTGCTGGCGCAGCAGGAACTCGCGCTGGGTCTTCTCCATGCCCTCGCGGACGTCACCGGCGATCTTCTCGGAGACCTCCTGCTCGGCGATGTGCTCGCGCGTCCAGCCGATGAGCAGCTCCAGCCGCTTGACGACGTCGGTCTCGGCGAGCAGCTGCGCCTTGTGCGCGGTGTCGATGTAGGACGCCCAGCCCGCGGTGTCGGCGAGCTGGCCGGGGTCGGTGATCTGCTGCACGGAGTCGATCACCTGCCAGGCGCCCCGTTGCTGCAGGATGCCGACGACGAGCGCCTTGTACTCCTTGGCGAGCTCGGTGGCCCTGCCGGTGGCGGGGCCGTCCTCGACGGGGGTCGCCTCCACCCACAGCGCCGCGCCGGGCCCGGTGACACCGGACCCGATCTGCGCGCGGCCCTCGCCGCGCACCACGGCCGCCTTCTCCCCACTGGGGAGCCTGCCGACCTGCTCGAGGACGGCGATCGTGCCCACGGCGGCGTACTTGCCGTCGAGGCGGGGGACAATGAGGACCTTGCGGTCGACGCTCTGTGCCGCGTCCACCGCTGCCTGGATCTCCGGCTCGTCGAGCCGGACGGGAACCACCATGCCGGGCAGCACCACCGAATCGGCGAGCGGAAGCACCGGCAGCTTCAGCGTCTCAGTCATACCCGGCCCAACGCTTACATCGTTGACAGCATTCCAGCGCTCAAGTAAATCCGCTGGGAGCGAACGCAGGAACCTTGAGCGACAGCGCATCAAGCCCGCGCGATGCGCTCAGGAGGCCCTCAGGAGAACAACGAGCCCGCGCGATGCGATCTCCGGACCCCTCGGACGACGTCGCGCCCGCTGGATGTCGGGGTCAGCGGGCGAGGTTCTCGGTCGGCTCGGAGCCAGGCAGGCGGGCGGCCAAGGCGCCGGGGAGGGCCAGCTTCGAACCCCGGATGCCGCTGCCGATCACCACGGCCTCCGCGGCCGCGACCGCGGTGTCGACCAGGACCGGCCAGTCGTCGGGCAGGCCGATGGGCGTGATGCCGCCGTACTCCATGCCGGTCAGCGCCACGGCGTCGTCCATCGGCGCGAACGAGGCCTTACGGGCGTTCAGGCGCCTGCGCACCAGGCCGTTGACATCGGCGCGGGTGGTGGCCAGCACGAGGCACGCCGCGTAGCGCGTCTCCTCGCCGCGCCGCCCCGCGACGACGACGCAGTTGGCCGAGCCGTCGAGCGGGGAGCCGTACGCCTCACAGAACGCGGCCGTGTCGGCGAGGTCCGGGTCGATCTCGGCGACCCCGATCAGGGCGGCATCGGCCGGATCGAGGGCCTCGATCGCGGCGAGGACGGGCTTGCCGAGGAGATCGGGACGGTCCAGCGCGGGCACCGCCGACAGGGTGCCGAGGACGGGCCACCTCACCAGCGCTGTCCGCCGCCCTGGACGCCGACGACGGCCGGCTTGACGTCGACGATGTAGACGCAGACGGCGACGAGGCCGGCCAGCCAGAACAGCGTCATGCTGCTCCCGGGGCCCTGGAACGAGAAGACGATGCCCCAGAACCCGAGCAGGGACAACGACGAGAGCGCGGTGAACGCCGGGATCAGCAGCAGGAAGAACGCGGACGCCCCGGTGATGCCCAGCCAGGCGTTCTTCGTCAGCTTGCCGACGGCGGTGAACGCATCGGACCGCTGGCGCAGTGCGTGCACGAACGCGTACCCCGCGACCGGTGCGGCCGCGATACCGATCGCGAACAAGACCAGCTTGTCGAGGTTCTCGAGGACGTTCACGCGCCAAGAGTACGTGCGTGGCCGGGTGCAGCACATCCCCGCACTTGTGAACTCCTCCGAACAGGACGGCACCCCCGAAGCGCGGGAGGCCTCGGGGGTGCCTGTCGTGCTGGTCCGATTCGTGCGGATCAGCCGGCGGACGAGCCGTTCGCCGTGGTCCGGCGGGTGGCCGGCTTGCGGGTGGCGGCCTTCGGAGCCGTGCGGTTCGCGGCCTTGCGGGCGACGCTGCGCGTCTCGTGGGCGGCCTCGTCACCGGCCTCGGTGATGGTCGCGGCGGCGTCGGCGCCCCTGGCGGCGACGGTCTCCGACACCTCGACGCTGGCCTCGGAGACGACCTCGGCGGCCTCCGCGGCCGCCTTCTGCGTGCCGCGTGCGACCTTCTCGCCCGCGGAGCGGGTCTGGCGGGTCACGGTGGACAGCGCCTTCTCGGCGGCGTCGTGCGCGTCGTCCACCAGGACGTCGACGCGGGCGTCGAGCTTCTCGGTGTAGGACTCGATGGTGGCGATGGCCTGCTTGACCTGCGGCTGCTTGCGGATCCGGCCCCAGGCCTGCTCGCCGCGCTCGGCGAAGCCCTCGTAGGTGCTCTCGGCCTGGGCGCGCAGGTCGGCGACCAGCTTGCGCAGCTCGTCGGTGCTCAGCTTGCCCGGCAGCTCGGCGACGAACTCGCGACGCTCGGCGGCGCGGGTACGGGCCTCGGCGACGGCCTTGCTCACCGTGGCGACGGCGTAGTCGCCGGCACCGAGCACGGCGAGCAGCGGCGTGCGGGCCACCTCGGCCTGCTCGACGACGTTCTGGGCGGCCTGCTCACGGACCTTGCGGACGTCCGCGGCGGTCGGCAGCGAAACGGCCATGTCAATCACTCCTTGATTACTGGGTCGGGTACGACGGTCGTGTCGTTCTCCCGCCGGAAGGACTGGTAGATGTCGAGGAGCACCTGCTTCTGGCGCTCCGTCAGGGTGAGATCGGCGAACACGGCATCGGTGACGGCGCTCGCAGGCCGCTCCTCGAGGATCCCGGCCTTCACGTAGAGGGCCTCTGCGGAGATCCGCAGGCCCTTCGCGATCTGCTGGAGGATCTCGGCGGACGGCTTGCGCAACCCGCGCTCGATCTGGCTGAGGTACGGGTTGCTGACGCCGGCGGTGCGCGCCAGCTGGCGGAGCGAGACCTGCGCGCTCTCCCGCTGGCTGCGGATGTACCCGCCGATGTCGGTGCCGATGTCGGTGACCGTCTGACTCACGACGTGACCGGCCTGCTCGACGAGCTCCACGGCCTGTCCGACCGGGTTCTCGTTCTTGCCGCCTGTCATGGATACGACGCTACGCCCGAGTGCTAGCAGTTGCAAGCGCCGTGCTTGCGCAGGTGGGGTGGCATGCGTCACCCCGTTCGTCGAGGCGAGCGGACGCCGCCCGGTAGGTTCGGGGCCATGCCCGACGAACTGCCCCCGAGCGGTGAGGACGACGTCTTCGTCCCGCCGACCCGGGCGCTGGAACCGCTGGCCGGGCAGGGCGGCGCCCTCGGCGCCGTCGCCGCGGGAGGCGCGGTCGGGGCACTCGCGCGCTACGGGCTGGGGATCGCGCTGCCGCACGCCCCCAGCACGTTCCCGCTGGGCACGTTCCTCATCAACGTCGCGGGCTGCTTCCTCATCGGGTCGCTGATCGTGGTCATCACCGAGTGGACGCAGGCCCACCCGCTGGTGCGGCCGTTCCTCGTCACCGGGATCCTGGGCGGCTTCACGACGTTCTCCACCTACGCGGTCGACGCCGAGCAGCTGCTCGCCGCCGGTCGCATCGGCACGGCCCTGCTCTCGGTAGTGGGCACCCTCGCCGCCGCGGTGACGGCCACCTGGCTCGGGATCCGGCTGACCCGCGCGGTAGGCACGCGGTGATCCCGCTGCTGGTGGTGCTCGGCGCGGCAGTGGGGGCGCCGCTGCGCTACGCCACGGACCGGCTGGTGCAGTCGCGCCACGGCAGCGGGTTCCCGTGGGGCACCTTCACCGTGAACGTCGCCGGGTCCTTCGTGCTCGGCCTGGTGGTCGGCGCGAGCGCGTCCCCCGCGGTGGTCGCGCTGTTCGGCACGGGTTTCTGCGGAGCGCTCACCACGTACTCGACGTTCGGCTACGAGACCGTGCAGCTCGCGGCCGGCAGCCGCCTCCTCGCCGCGGCCAACGCGGGCGCCTCGGTGCTCGCCGGGCTCGGCGCGGCCGGTCTGGGCCTGGCGGTGGGCTCGGCCCTCTAGCCGGGCAGATCGCAGTTCGATGCCGACCTGGGCAGCCACTGATTGATCTTGCTGGGGCGCGAACCCGACTGATCGCCGTACGGCTGCAACCCTTTGATCATGAACATCATCGTGATTCGCCGTGGAGCTGGTGTCCGGCGTGGGGTGACCAGGTGAAGCGCACCGTCCGCACGGGCCTCGGTGCGGCAGCACTCGGAGTGCTGTCGGCCGCATCGTTGATCTTCGGGCTGGCCGGGCCCGCATCTGCGACACCGGGCACGACCCGGCTGGGCCCCGGCGAGAATCTCGCCGCCAACGAGCGCCTGGTCTCACCCGACGGCCGCTACGCCCTGGTCATGCAGGCCGACGGGAACCTCGTCGAGCGCGGACCGGGCAACACGAAGATGTGGGCGACCGATACGACGGTGCCGGGCTCGGTGGCCACCATGATGTTCGGCGGCCAGTTCGCCGTCGTGACACCCGGGAACCAGGTGATCTGGACGACCGCCGGCACCGACGGGGAGGCCGGCGCCCACGTGGAGCTGCTGAACGACGGCAGCCTCGTGGTGTACGACGGCGACAACGATCCCCTGTGGTCGAGCGGAACCCGGACGACCGCCACCCAGACGACCGCCACCCGGACGACCGGCACCCAGACCAGGGGGACCAAGGCCAGCGCGACCACCCGCCGATCCGAGGCGGCCATCACGTGGTTCATGCAACGTCGCGGTGAGACCGGCTACGAGGGCCTGTGCGAGCAGGCGGTGGAGAACGCCCACGGCGTCACCAGCGTGTACGGAAGTGCCCGCCAGAACTGGAACCAGAGGAAGCAGCACCAGCCCTACTCCGCTGCCCCCCGCGGGGCGCTCGTCTTCTATGACACCAGCGCCAACGGGCACGTCGCCATCAGCCTCGGTGACGGTCGTGTGGTCACGACGAGCGCGAACCACAAGATCGGCGTTGTTCCGATCGGCTATTTCCGGAACCCGCTGGGCTGGGCGTCGAGCCCGTGGTCGTGACCGGCCGGGTAGCCACGTCAGCCGGGGAGGCAGCCCGTGGTGGTCGAACTCCGGGTGCCTCCCCGGCGCTGACGACGGCGGCCGGGTCGCGTCAGCTGCCGAAGGCGACCTGGCCCACCGTGTAGAGGAGCATGCCCGCGAGAGCCCCGACCACCGTGCCGTCGATGCGGAGCCCAGCCGCATCCCGAACGACACGAGCCACGGACCGGCTGGTGCAGTCGCGCCACGGCAGCGGGTTCCCGTGGGGCACCTTCACCGTGAACGTCGCCGGGTCCTTCGTGCTCGGCCTAGTGGTCGGCGCGAGCGCGTCCCCCGCGGTGGTCGCGCTGGGCCTGGCGGTGGGCTCGGTTCTCCAGTGCCCCGGTGGGCATGGTCGCCGCCCGATCGTCCGCCTGAAGGACGGGGGCGGCACCGGTGGTCTCCCTACCCTTCCGAGGTCGCGACCAGCGACGTCGGCGCGTCCGCACTGCGGAGGACGGAGCACCACGATGAAGAGGATCCTGTCCGGAGCACTGGTCGCCGCGGCGCTCGCGGCCGGCGGGGCGTCCGTTGCGGTGGCGGGCGGCACGGCGGCCGCGAGCAGCCCGGAACCCGCGGCGCCCGCGAGGACGGAGACCTGCAGCACCTACCAGGTAGCCGGTCCCCTGGACAACGACGAACCCGCCTACAAGATCACCGTCACCCTGTCCGCGGACGTGTGCACCAACGGTCGGGAGGTGACCTCCGTCAGCAACGCGCGGATGACCTCGAGTGCGAGGGGGAAGGCGCCGTGGGATTGGCGGGCGTCGCAGACCGGTGCGCGGGACATGGGGACGAACGTGATCGGCGGCGAGCCGGTACGGCTCGTCTACGGCGAGACGGTCCTGAAGTGGTCGGTCGGGATCATCGGCCGAGCGGCCAGCGCGGCCCGGCGGATGCACATCCACCCCGACGGCCGGTGCGATGCCTGGCTCACACCCGTCATGGTCAACGGCCTGAGCAAGGGCGACGTGACGGGACAGTGCACCCAGACACCCCTCCGCCGGTCCTGACGGCGGCGGGGCGAGGTCAGCCGCCGAACGCGAGCTGGCCGACCGTGTAGATCACCAGGCCGGCCAGCGCCCCGACCACCGTGCCGTTGATGCGGATGAACTGCAGGTCACGGCCCACCTGGAGCTCGATCTTGCGGCTGGTCTCCGCCGCGTCCCAACGGGCGACGGTGTCGGTGATCAGCGTGGTGATCTCGCTGCGGTAGTGCCGTACGACGTACCCGGCCGCGTCGGCGAGCCACCCGTCGAGCTTGCCGCGCAGCTCGGGGTCGGAGCCCAGCCGCATCCCGAACGACACGAGACCGTCGCGCACCCGCGTCCGCAACGCGCTGGACGGGTCGGCCGCCGCGTCGAGGATGAGGCCCTTGACCGTGCCCCAGGCCTGCCCGATGAACTTCTGCACGTCCGGATGCGCCACGATCTGCTGCTTGATCTTCTCCGCGCGCTCGATGGTGTCGGGGTCGCTCTGCAGGTCGTCGGCGAACTCGATGAGGAACGTGTCGATCGCCTTGCGCAGGGGGTGCTCCGGATCGGTCTTCACGGCCCACGCGAAGTTCTGCACCTCCATGAAGAGCTTGTCGGCGATGAGGTCGTCGACGAACCGCGGCGACCACGACGGTGCGCGCTCGTGCACGATCCGCAGCACCATCTCCTGGTTGGCCACCACCCAGTCGTAGGCGCGGTCGCACACCAGGTCGACGAGGCGGTGGTGCGAGCCGTCGGCCAGGACGCCCTGCAGGACGGTGCCCAGCGGCGGCCCGACCGGGCGCTCCATCAGCTTGCGCACGAGCACCTGCTCGATGACGTCCTGCACGTCCTCGTCGCGCAGCACGGTGACGACGCCGCGCGCGGCCGTGGCCAGCTCGGCGGTGATGCGGTCGGCGTTCACGTCCTGCGCGATCCAGGCCCCGACGCGCGACGACACCTCGACGCGGGCGAGCTTGTCGCGCACGACGCCCTCGGAGAGGAAGTTCTCCCCGACGAAGTCGCCGAGGCTGTCGCCGATCATGTCCTTCTTGGTCGGGATGATCGCGGTGTGCGGGATCGGCAGCCCCAGCGGACGGCGGAACAGCGCGGTGACGGCGAACCAGTCGGCCAGCGCCCCGACCATCCCGGCCTCGGCCATCGCCCGGACGTAACCGATCCACGCGGGCCCGTCGTTGACCTCCCACCACCGCGACACCAGGAAGATCACGGTGGCCAGGAGCAGCAACCCGGTGGCCAGCCGCTTCATCTTCTGGAGATCCTTCGCCCGGGTGGCGGAGTCGACGTGGCCGAAACCGAGCCCGACCTCCACGACCGGCCGAACGCGCGCGGACGCAGCGTCAGCGGGTGCGTCCGATCGGGGGGACTGTGAAATCGTCACGAACCCATAGTGCCCGTCCTGACGAAGTCAGGGTGTCCGGATCGCATGTCGGCACGGCTCCGCTGCCCCGCGGTGGTCGCACCGGCAGCCCGGACCACGGCACCCGGTTGCCGACGGGAGGGCCCTGGGCCCGCCCGTCATGGTCGGGGGCAGTGCCTGTCGGCGTCGTGATTGCCCCCATGGCGTCGGGAGGTGCTCGGCTCCCGCGGTGCCGTCGTCGATGGATCTGGCCCGGGTCGGTGGTACTCCACCGACCCGGGCCACGTTCGTGGTGCGGCCGCGTGACGCGCAGAAGCGCTGCGCGTCGCGCCGCACCACCGGCCGTCCGGGGTCCTCGGCGCGGCGGCGACGAGCCGCGTCAGCGAGGACGAACCGGGAGCCGGCTCGCGGTCTCCTACGACCGCATGCCCACCACCGCTCCGGCGGGCCGCTGGGCGCCCGGGTACGCGTCGTGGTCGGCCCGTCGAACGGCGTCGACGGCGGCATGGAAGATCACGTCGGCGGGCGGCACGCGGTAGCCGACGAGTGCGGGCGACACGCGCCAGTGCACCCAGCCGTCGGGCACCTGCGACGGCGGCGCGAGCACCGCGTCGCCGGCCCCGTGCAGCACGACACCGTCCTCGACGGCCAGCTCCAACGGCAGCTCGGCGCCGGCGCTCATCGGGAACCACCAGGCTCCCGAGTCGGTGGCCGCGACCGGCACGACCGAGCCGGCGTCACGCAGCTGCGCGCACACCTGGCGGCCCATCGCGGCGGGCACCTCCAGGACGTCCAGGGCCCGGCCGGTGATGAGCAGCAGCGTGGTGGCGGTCTGCTCGGCAACGGGCCAGCCGTGGTCGTCGAACTCCCGCGCCGCCGCGCGCAGCTCCGCGCCGTACACCGCGCGATAGCTGTCCCAGCCGGACATCCGGACCTCCTGCGATCGAGTGTTGCTGTGTGCTTCGACACTCAGGGTGCCCCCTGGGGAATGGCCTGGCCAGAGGCACGCGGCGACCGCACCCGAGGTCGAGACGAGCGGATCGGGGCCGTGGCGACGCCCTCTGACGGACGGCGGCCGCGGCGCGTGCAGCGGGTGACCGGGCACCGAGAGTCGCCAGGCGGCGACGCGCCGTGACAGCCGGACCGGTCGTCGCAGTGCCCTCCGCGACCAGCGGCTGGCAGGATCGCGGCATGCTGCTGACGACGGGGGCCACCGGGTACCTGGGCAGCGCGCTGGTCGACCTCCTCGTCCGCCGCGGCCACGCGGTCCGGGCCCTGGTCCGCGACCCCGACCGTGCCGCGGCCCTGCTACCGGCGGGGGTCGAGCTCGCCGTCACCGACCTGGGCGACGCCGACGGCCTCCGCCGGGCCGCCGACGGCTGCAGCGCCGTGCTCCACCTCGCCGGGATGGTCGGCGGCACGGCCGAGGACGTCCGCCGCGTCAACGTCGAGGGCACCCGGGCCGTGCTGGCCGCCGCGCGCGACGCGGGCGTGCCGACGTTCGTCCACACCGGAACCGGTGCCGCGCTGATGGACGCCACCGGCCTGATGGCCGAGGAGCCCGTCGCGCCACGGGCGCTCACCGACCCCTACTCGACCGCGAAGGCCGACGCCGACGCGCTCGTCCTCGCCTCGGGGCTCGACGTCCGGATCGTCAGCCCGGGCTGTGTCTACGGCCCCAGCCCGCGCGGGCCGTACTCCTACACCGGGCTGCTGCTCGGCGCCGCGAGCGGCGAGGTGTCGGAGGTGGTGGACGCGACGGTGAGCTGGGTGCTGGCCGACGACGTCGCCGCCGGGACGCTGCTGGCGCTGGAACGCGGCGCGCCGGGGCGCCGCTACCTGTTGTGCGGCGAGGCGGCGTCCTACCGCCGCGTCCTGCACGCCTTCGCCGACCTGACGGGCGGGAGGCGCGTGCGGGCCCTGCCACCCGGCTCCACGCTCGGACCGGACGCGGGCACGTTCGCGCGCCGCTCGGAGGTGTACGGCCGCTTCCCGCCCGTCCGGGTCGACGACTCGGGCGCCCGCGCGCTCGGCTACCGCCCGGCCGGGGTCGACGAGGGGCTCGCCCGCACGGTCGCGTGGTTGCGCTCCCGCTGAAACGACGGAGCCGGCGACCCCCCGAGGGGATCGCCGGCTCCGGAAGCTCGGTCGGGGAGCGGACCTCAGATGGGCCGAACCGTGTCGGCCTGGGGGCCCTTGGCGCCCTGGCTCGACTCGAACTCGACCCGCTGGTTCTCGTCGAGACTGCGGAAGCCGTCCGACTGGATGGCGGAGTAGTGGACGAAGACGTCCGGACCGTTGTCGTCGGTGGCGATGAAGCCGAAGCCCTTCTCGGCGTTGAACCACTTGACGGTGCCCTGCGGCATACCTGTTCTCCATACACGTGAAGCGGACCCGGGCGGCACTGTGCCGGCCGGGGGATGCACGGGACCACGAACGTATGGGACAACCGCCCGCGAGCCCACCGTCACTTTCCGCGGACGCTGCTGAGGCGATCGAGGGAAGGCACGACTGCAACCGCGCGAGAACCTATCACGGGCCCACGCCGAGCTGTCGGTGCGACGCGGCGAACGGCGTATCACCGTCAGTGACCGCGGCGGGGCGACCGGTGGACCCAGGGTGAGATCCGTCCCGACCGGGGGCCGGCGGCCGCCCACCGGCCCCTCAGTGTGCCGGTCGCACGACCAGCCCGTGCTCGAGCGCACGGAACACCGCGTCGAGCAGCTCCCGCAGATCGCCGGTCTCCTCGCGCAGCCACCGCTCGTAGGCGGCGAGAGCCACGCCGAGGCTGGCGTGCCCGATGCTCTGCGGCATCAGCCCGTCGGCGGGTACGCCGAGCCGTGCCGCCGCGTAGTCGGCCACCACCTGCCGCCAGGCCGCGTAGCGCAGCGTCGAGTGGGCCTGCAGCACCGGGGTCTCCAGGATCAACCGGAGCCGGCTGCGGTGCCAGGGCTGCTCACCGGGCGGCACGTCGTTGAAGTCGAGGACGGCGACCCGCACCCCGGTCATGACCGGCAGTTCCGGGGGCAGGCCCGCGAAGGTGGCGCGCATGCGGTCGAGCTGGTCGTCGAACGCGCCCCAGGGGATGTCGTTCTTGGAGGCGTAGTAGCGGAACACGGTGCGCCTGCCGATGCCGGCCGCGGCGGCGATGTCCTCGACCGTGGTGGTGTCGAAGCCGCGGTGGGTGAAGAGGTCGAGCGCGATGTGCTCGATCTCCGACCGGGACGTGACGGGGCGCCGCCCGGCCCTGCGGGGGGCCGCACGGGTTCGCGTGGTGGCCATCGTCCCCTCCCGTGGCTCAGGGACCAGTGAATCAGAGGCCGGGCGAATCCGTGGGCGCGCCCATCCGGATCCGGTTGCGGCCCGCGTTCTTGGCCTGGTACATCGCCGCGTCCGCGGTTTCGAGCAGCCCGCCGAGGTCCTGGCCGTCGTCGGGGAGGGTGGCACCGCCGATCGAGACCGTCAGCTTGTCGACGACGTACGGGTCGTGCAGCCCGGGGACCCGCACCCGCAGCCCCGCCACCCGCAGCCGGATGCGCTCGGCCACGGCCTCGGCCGCGGACCGGCCGCCCTCGCCGTCGTCGCCGCGCAGCAGCACGACGAACTCCTCGCCGCCGAAGCGCCCGACGAGGTCGTCGTCGCGGACCTCGGACCGCACGGCGTCGGCGACGGCGGCGAGCACCTGATCGCCGACGAGGTGGCCGTGCCGGTCGTTGACCAGCTTGAAGTGGTCGAGGTCGAGCACGAGCACCGACGCCTGAGTGCTGATCCGCTCCGCGCGGCGCACCTCCCGCCCGGCCTGCACGTGCCACGCCGCCGCGTTGAGCAGGCCCGTCTTGCTGTCGGTGCTGGCCTCCTGCTCGAGCTGGCGGACGAGGACCGTGCGGTGGAGCACGATCAGCGGCGGCAGGACCAGCACCGCGTACTCGGGCCCGAACGACGCCACCGCGCCCGCCACCAGCACCCCCATGGAGAGGGTGGCGAACTCGAGGACCGCCTCGTCACCGTGCGCGACGACCGCCAGGAACGAGCCGAGCGTGCGGTTGCCCCCGCTCAGGACGATCACCGCGGCCACGAGCGCCATGTTCACGACCGCGTACGCCAGCATCGCGAGCACCACGGAGACGAGCCCGGCGGCGCTGCGGAACGGATCGTCCGCGCCGAACGCGTGGATCACCGACGTGGCGGAGAGCACGGCGAGCACCACGGTGGCCGTGCTGAACAGGAAGCGGTACGGCGGCACGCCGGCGCGACGCCAGATCCGGGCGTAGATGTGGGAGTAGAGGACGACGACCACCGCGCTCGCGAGCAGGCCGGGCAGCAGGATGGCCGCGGCGAGGGCCCACACGGAGCTGAGGTCGATGTGGGGGCTCTCGTCGGTGTGGTGGCGCAGCCGCTCGACGCCCAGCGAGGCCTCGGTGCCGACCGCCCCCGCCAGCAACAGGACCAGGATGACCCAGACCCCGTTGTCGGGGCAGGTGCCGACGCCGGCGATCACGCTGACCACCAGCGCCGCGAGCGCCGCGATCTCCACGGCGAGCACCACGGCGAGCACCCGCCGCGGCAACGCCCAAACGGACCATCGTCGTAACGCGTTGCGACCGTTCAGGTGTGGTCGTAGCCGCTCGGGGCCCTTCACCATCTCCACTTGTCCCTGCTTGTGTCCCCCATCGGGTTGATGGTAGCGACGCAGCGCGAACACGGGCGAGGGCGCAGCGGTGAAGCGCACCTGCGGCGCGGGAAGCGGCGGTTGCCGACGCAATCAAACCCTCGCGACGGCCGCGGCGCACCTCTGCACGGGCCTGATCGCCGTGGCCACCGATGATCTCGGTCGACGCATGATCACCGGCTGGGGAGCAGAAACCGTGTCAGATCCGGCTGCGCGTCCCGAGGCGTCGATCATGGGCGCACCCGAGCGGGGCCCGCGTCGACCGTCTCGACACTGTGACCGTTCGTGGTGGCCAGGGGCGGGGTCGAACCGCCGACCTACCGCTTTTCAGGCGGTCGCTCGTACCAACTGAGCTACCTGGCCGGGCCGGCGTGGCGTGACGCCGGACAACCGGTGGAGCGACCCAGACGGGACTCGAACCCGCGACCTTCGCCGTGACAGGGCGACGCGCTAACCAACTGCGCCACTGGGCCTTGCTGTGGAACTGATCGTACCGGTGAAGCGTACCCCCAACGGGATTCGAACCCGCGTTGCCGCCTTGAAAGGGCGGAGTCCTAGGCCACTAGACGATGGGGACGTGGACCGCCGGAGCCGACCTCGCCTGCAACGACCGTCCGTTGGGAGCGATAGAAGCATAGGGCAGACCCGGTTCGCACCCCACATCCGGGGTGGCCCCGGCACGACCGCGCAGGTCAGCGACTCACCGGCGGTGGCTGCTCCGGGTTGGCCGAGATGAGCCCGAGCATGTCGAGGAGCCTGCGGAGATCCTCGGAGTCGTCCGAGTTCTTCGCCACGACCATGCGGGCCCGGTGGAGCTGGTCGTCGGAGACGCGGTAGGCGTCCGCTGCCGTGCGTTGGGCCGGGATCGACCCGGTGGACCCCATCCGGTCCTCCCCGACGTTTCGACGTGCACTCCCGACACCGCTGCTCATCGACGCCTCCCGCCGCGGCCGTCACCCGGTTCGGCGGGCCTATCCCCCGACCAGGCACGAGCCGCACCGACCCCCGTGGCCGTGACCGAGACGTTACCTAGCGGGAGCGCTCATCGCACCCCCCAAGCCGGTGGCCCGGGAGGGTGGGACGAGCCGGACCGGTGACGCTGCGGATACCCAGGAAGCGGGGCCGGACCAGGGCGGTGTCGACGCTCCGCACCTGCTCTGCCACCATGCGAGCCACATCGGGTTGGAGGCCCTCATGACCGTCGAAGCACCGTTCCGCACCCAGGTCACCGTCACCGGGATGACGTGCCGACACTGTGTGATGTCGGTCACCGAGGAGGTGGGCGGGATCGCCGGGGTGAGCGCGGTGGACGTCCAGCTGGAGACGGGTGCCCTGACGGTCCTCTCCGACCGCGAGGTGAACCGCGAGGAGATCGCCCGGAAGCTCTCGCTGGCGGGCTTCGGGCTCGAAGGCTGAGCATGGCCCTCTCCCGTGATCCCCGCCGCGCCCGGCACCGCCCGCCCGACGCGCCGCCGGCCCCCTTCGATCCGCTCGACGCCATGCTCGACGAGGACACCCACCTCGACTCCTACCTGGCCGCCATCGCGCCCGGCGGCGAGGAGCACCCCACGGAACTGACGGGCCGCTTCGGCTCGGCACAGGTCTTCCAGCTCCGCCTGCCCGCTCTGCGGATCGAGCAGCTGCGCCGGATCGCCCGGGAGCGGGGGGTCTCGCCGGGAGCGCTCGCCGTCGACTGGGTGGTCGAGCGGCTCGACCGCGAGGACACCCCCACCGGCCCGCTGCCCCTGGTCGAGGACGACGAGCCGCGCCGCCGCAGCCTTCGACGCCTGGGCCGCCGCGGGTAGCGGCCCGCTCGGGCTCGCCGTACGGCCCTGACCGATGAGCACCCGGTGCACGAGCTCCTCGGGCACGGGCTTCGCACCCGCCCCGGACATCAGCCCGACCTCGAACCCGTCGTCGTCCAGGCGCGCGGGCACCGCCTCGCGCTCCTGCCGTCCCGACCGGTCCCGTCCCTGGCCGTGTCGTCAGTGTGCCAGAAATCACATCGTGCTGGCACCGAGGCAGGGGCTGCCGGTCAGGTCGCCGATCGGGACGGCCGCGGCCAGCGCGCGGTAGCCGGCCGGGGAGAGGTGCAGGCCGTCACCGGAGTCGAGGGCCGGGGCCAGCCGGGCCGGGTCGGCCGGGTCGGCCACGGCGCCGGCGAAGTCGAGCACGCCGTCGGCGAACTCGCGGCCGTGCGCCAGCACCCAGCCGTTCACCGCGTCGCGGGTGGCGGTGGCGGCGGGCGTCCCGTGCGCTCCGCTGGTGGACGGCGTGATCGTCGTGAGGAACACCCGCTTCCCGGCCGCGCGGGCGCGCTCGGCGAACACCTGCATCCCGACGACGATCGCGTCCGGCCCCGCCCCGGCGGCGATGTCGTTGGTGCCGATGTGCAGCACGACGTCGGTGGCGCCGGCCGCGCCGCGGACGTCGCGGTCGAAGCGGGCGAGCGGCGGGTCCCCGTCGGCCGGGTCGCCGGCCAGCAGCCGGTTGCGCGAGATGCCGGCGTTCAGCACCGCCATGTCGGACGCGCCGCCGGCGCCGGTCAGGCGCGCGGCGAGCGCGTCGGACCAGCGCTCGTCGGCGCCGGTCGGGCTCCCGACGCCGTCGGTGATCGAGTCGCCGACGGCCACCACGGCGTTCTCCGGCCGCGGGGCCAGCACGTCGACGCCGGTGAGCACCAGCCAGGAGTCGAACGCGGCACCGTCGAGATAGGACGTCTGCAGCGCCACGGCGTGCCCCGTCAGCACCGGTGGGACGGAGAGCAGGTCCAGGCCGACGGTCAGCGGGACCCCGGCCCGGACCGGCAGCGGGGCCGGGTCGCTGAGGACCTGCCCACCGGGCGGGACGGTCACCGCGGCGTCCCCGTCGAAGGCGAGCGGCCGTCCCGCGCCGGAGGCCGATCCGACGACCAGCGGCACCGTGCCGTAGGCGTTGGACAGGCGGACCCGCACCGTCGAGCCGGAGACCTGCGGGTGCACCACCATCCGGAGGGCGGTGCCGGCCGGCGCCGGTACCGGTTGTGCGGCGGCCTGCCAGGCCGTCACCCAGGCGGGGGCGCAGGGATCGGCGGCCGCGACCCGGGGAGCGACCGGACCGACCCCGTTCATCCCGACGGCCAGTCCCATCGCGCCGACCAGCACGGCCGCCACCGCCAGCAGCGACACCCGGTCCGGCGCTGGGACCGCGACCGTCCGCGTCCACGGCATGCGTGGGGCCGCTCCCGTTGCCCAGATCGCCACGCCTCGTCCCCTCGTCCGGTCGACCCTCGTCCGTGCATCGCAGCCGTCGCCGCGACTGTTACGAGCAGTAGGCGAATCGTCACGGTCAGTGGAACGAGCGGGGCAACCCCATCGTGAGTCTGCCGATCGGGTGATGACGCCACGGTGCGCGCTCCGGCCGTACGGACAGGTGATCCCGGCCGCGTGACGGCCTACTGTCACGGGCGTGAGCGCCTACGAGGACGTCTTCCGGTCCAGCACCGACGACCCGGAGGCCTTCTGGCTGAAGGCCGCCGAGTCCATCGACTGGCACGTAGCGCCCACCCGGGCGCTCGACGCGTCCAACCCGCCGTTCTACCGCTGGTTCCCCGACGGCGAGCTGAACATCTGCCACAACGCGCTGGACCGGCACGTCGACGCCGGCCGCGGCGAGCAGCCCGCGCTGATCCACGACTCCCCCGTCACGGCGCGCGATGCGGGCTCCGCGGGAGGGAGCACGTCGCCCGGGACGCAGCGCACGTTCACCTACTCCCAGCTGCGCGACGAGGTCGCGGCGTTCGCGGGCGTGCTCGCGGCGCAGGGGGTCACGCGCGGCGACCGCGTGGTGATCTACATGCCGATGGTCCCCGAGGCCGTCGTCGCGATGCTCGCCTGCGCGCGGATCGGCGCGGTGCACTCGGTGGTGTTCGGCGGTTTCGCCCCGAAGGAGCTGGCCGTCCGCATCGACGACGCGACGCCGAAGGTGATCGTCTCGGCGTCGTGCGGCATCGAGGGGCAGCGGGTGATCGCGTACAAGCCGTTGCTGGACCGGGCGATCGAGCTGGCCGAGCACACGCCGTCGTCGTGCGTGATCCTGCAACGGCCACAGGCGACGGCCGAGATGGGCGCGTCCGATGTGGACTGGGTTGCGGCGGTGGTGGACGCGACCCCGGCCGGCTGCGTTCCGGTGAAGGCCACCGACCCGCTCTACATCCTCTACACCTCCGGCACGACCGGGAAGCCCAAGGGCGTGGTGCGCGACTGCGGCGGCTACGCGGTGGCGCTGAACTGGTCGATGCCCAACGTCTACGACGTCGGCGCCGGCGAGACGATCTTCACCGCGTCCGACGTCGGGTGGGTCGTCGGGCACTCCTACATCGCCTACGCCCCGCTGCTCGCGGGCGCCACCACCGTCCTCTATGAGGGCAAACCCGTCGGCACCCCCGACGCCGGGCAGTTCTGGCGCGTCGTCGCCGAGCACGGCGTCAAGAGCCTCTTCACCGCGCCCACCGCGTTCCGGGCGATCAAGAAGGAGGATCCGCAGGGCGAGTACACGCACAAGTACGACATCTCGTCGCTCCGGTACCTGTTCCTCGCGGGCGAGCGCCTCGATCCCGAGACCTACCGCTGGGCGTCGGAGCTGCTGGGCATCCCGGTGATCGACCACTGGTGGCAGACCGAGACCGGCTGGCCGATCGTCGCCAACCCGGCCGGCATCGAGCTGCTCCCGCTCAAGCCCGGCTCGCCCTCCGTGCCACTGCCCGGATGGGACGTGCAGGTGCTCGACAGCACGGGCACGCCGGTGGAACCCGGTACGGACGGCGCGATCGTCGTCAAGCTGCCGATGCCGCCCGGCGCGCTCCCGACGCTCTGGAACGACGACGAGCGCTTCGTCGGCTCGTACATGTCGGCGTTCCCCGGCTACTACCTCACCGGCGACGGCGGGCGCATCGACGCCGACGGCTACGTCTACGTCATGGGCCGCACCGACGACGTGATCAACGTGGCCGGGCACCGGCTGTCCACCGGCGG
>CAXTTN010000010.1:21947-43902 GCA_964247105.1 uncultured Pseudonocardia sp. | reverse complement strand
CGTGTGCGCGGGGCGCAGCTGGGCGGCTGTGTCGCATTCGCGCTCGCGTTGTGCCCACCGCGCTCGCGTTGCGATGCGCGCTTAGTGAGGGGGACGTGTGCGCGGGGCGTAGCTGGGTGACTGTGTCGCACTCGCGCTCGCGTTGTGCCCACCGCGCTCGCGTTGCGGCGCGCGCGTGCCGAAGGGGATGCACGCGCGGTCGGGGCTCGCGTCCTGGGTCAGTAATGCGCCTGCAGTAGCTGGCGGCACTGGCGAGTGAAGTGCAGGACGAACCGTGGGTGCGCGGCCAGCCGGCGCCGCGTCACCACGACCGGCTCGTCCAGTCCCGGGGCGGCTGGTGGACCTCCGGCCGAGCCCATGTCGGGGCGGCGGGTGCGGTGGGTGCGGTGGGTGTGGCGGGCGCGGCGAGCAGGCTGACGATCACCGCCGTGACGGCGGCCAGCTCCGCGTCGTCCGGACGCCCCCTCGTGACCCGCACGAGCGGCGCGTTCACATCGGTGGGTTGCCGTGCTTGCGCGACGGCGACGGGGCGTGTTTGGCGCGCAGCATCGCGAGTGACCGGGCCAGCACCGCCCGGGTCTCGGCCGGGTCGATGACGTCGTCGACGAGGCCGCGCTCGGCGGCGTGGTACGGGTTCATCAGCTCGTCGCGGTACTCCTCGATGCGTTCCGCCCGGGCGGCGGCGGGATCGTCGGAGGCGGCGATCTCGCGCCGGAACACGACGGCGACCGCGCCCTCCGCGCCCATCACGGCGATCTCGTTGGTGGGCCAGGCGAACGACAGGTCGGCGCCGATCGACCGGGAGTCCATGACGATGTACGCGCCCCCGTAGGCCTTGCGGAGGATCAGCTGGATCCGGGGCACCGTCGCGGTGCAGTAGGCGTAGAGCAGCTTCGCGCCGTGCCGGATGATCCCGTTGTGCTCCTGCTCGGTGCCGGGCAGGAAGCCGGGCACGTCGAGCAGCGTCACGAGCGGGATGCTGAAGGCGTCGCAGGTCTGCACGAAGCGCGCGGCCTTGTCGGAGGCGTCGATGTCCACCGTGCCGGCGAGCGCCGCCGGCTGGTTGGCCACCATGCCGACCACGTGGCCGTCCACCCGGGCCAGCGCGCAGATGATGTTGGTGGCCCAGTGCTCGCTGATCTCCAGGTACTCCCCGTCGTCGACCAGCTCCGCGAGGACGTCGTGCATGTCGTAGGCGCGGCCGAGGTCGACAGGGACGATGTCGAGCAGGGACTCCGTGCGGCGGTCGGCCGGATCGGAGCAGGCCACGGTGGGAGCCGGGGCCCGGTTGTTGGGGGGCAGCATCGCCAGCAGGTAGCGGACGTCCTCCAGACACGACAGCTCGTCGTCGCGGACGAAGGTGGCGACGCCCGAGCGGCTGCCGTGCACGTCGGCCCCGCCGAGCCCGTCGACGGAGATCTTCTCCCCGGTGACGGTCTCGACGACGTCCGGCCCGGTGATGAACATCTGCCCCGCGCCACGCACCATGAACACGAAGTCGGTGAGGGCCGGGGAGTAGGCCGCGCCGCCGGCGCAGGGGCCCAGGATCACGCTGATCTGCGGGATCACGCCGGAGGCGCCCGCGTTGCGACGGAAGATGCCGCCGTAGCCGGCGAGCGCCGTGACCCCCTCCTGGATGCGGGCGCCCGCGCCGTCGCTGAGGCTCACCAGCGGCGCGCCGGTGGCGATCGCCATGTCCATGATCTTGTGGATCTTGGCGGCGTGCGCCTCGCCGAGCGCGCCGCCGAAGATGCGGAAGTCGTGGGCGTAGGTGAAGACCGGGCGCCCCCAGACCTGCCCCCAGCCCACGACCACGCCGTCGGTGTAGGGGCGGCTCGCGTCCATGCCGAACGCCGTGGAGCGGTGCCGCCGCAGCGGTTCGATCTCGACGAACGTGCCCTCGTCGAACAGCAGGTCGATGCGCTCGCGCACGGTCAGCTTGCCGCGGGCCCGCTGCGCGTCGGTGGCCCGGCTGCTGGGGCCCTGACGGGCGGCGGCCTTGAGGCGGGCGAGCTCGGCGGTCCTCGCGCGCAGGTCGGGAGGGATGGCGAGGTGCTCCTCGGCCACGGCGTCCGCGAGCAGCGGGGGTCCGTCGGACACGGTTGTCATGATCGGCTCCTGGTGGGTCGGGGTCAGGCGTGGCAGGTCGGCAGCGATCCGTGGAACGCGACCATCTCCGCGAAGGACGACGCCACGTCGATCGGCGATCCGGGCGGTGTCCCGGCGTGCTCGGCGTAGGCCCGGTGCAGGTTCCCCACGAGCCGCTCGCCCTCACCGAGACGGGCGAACTCACCCGGATCGGCCGACCGCGCCACGTCCAGGGCGCCGGCCCCGGCCCGCACGCCGTCGGCGGCCAGCGCGTCCACCCAGCGCAGGTAGCGCTCGGTGGCGTCGATCAGCTCCGGACCGCCGACGGGCCCGTGGCCGGGGACGACCACGGCCGGGTCCAGCGCCCGCAGCCGGCGCAGGGCCCGCAGCGATCCCGTGACGGAGCCCATCAGGCAGTAGGGGGCCACGCCGGACATCACCACGTCGCCGGCGAACAGCACCCGCGGCCCGGGGAGCCAGGCCACGACGTCGTTGGTGGTGTGGGCCGGCCCGACGTGCAGCAGTTCCACCTCACCCGTGTCGGACCCGCCCGGATGCAGGGTGATGCGGTCACGGAAGGTGAGGTGCGGGGCCACCAGCGGCGTCTCCCCCCAGGACACGTCCGGCCACAGCGCTCGCAGCCCGGTGCCGGCGGCCGCCAGCTCGGCGGGCAGCTCGGCGTGGGCGACGACCGTGGCCTCGGGGAGGAACGCCGCGTTGCCGAACACGTGGTCGCCGTGGTGGTGGGTGTTGACCAGCAGCCCGGGCGGGCGGCCGGCCACCGCGAGCACCGCGTCGCGCAGGCGCGCGGAGCGCTCCTGGGTGGCCGCGGTGTCGACGAGCACCGTGGTGGCGTCACCGCGCACCAGCCCCGCGTTGTTGACGCACCAGCCGCCGCCGGGCTGCACGTAGGCGTACACCCCGGCGGCGACCTCCTGCAGGGTCGCGGTCACCGGCCGGCCGGCCGGGCCGCGACGGCCGCCGCGAGCGTGGTGCGGCTGTTGGCCCCCAGCGAGTGCCGCAGCCAGGCCCGGGCGTCGGCAGGCGTGCTCCCGGGGCCGATCAGGTCGTCGACGCGGTCGGTGTCGATCGCCACCCGGTGCGTGGCGGTGACGCGGGCCGGGCCGGGGCCACCGGTGAAGTCCCACGTGCCGCTGTGTCCGAGCAGCAGCGCGGGCGGCGCCAGCTGCTTGTAGACGATCCGGTCGGGGGGGAAGCACAGCCGGATCGATCGCGTGGTGTGCGTGCCCCCGCCGGGTGTGACGGTGTCCATCGTCATGTCCTGCACACCCGGCGGGTCCTCGGTGAGCACGACCCGCTGCACGTGCGGGAGCAGCTCGGGCCACCGGTCGGACGCGTTCACGAACGCGAACGCGTCCCCGCTGTCGCCGTCCAGGGGCACCGTGTCGGTGAACTCGAACAGCACCTCCGAGACCGGGGGACCGATCGTCGCGATGCGGTCGAGCGCCGCGAGCTCCCGCTCGCTGTTGGCGTCGACGCCGGCGGCGACCGCCGCGTGCTCGGCGGCACCGCCGGTGACGTGGAACGAATGGTCCAGCACGATCTCCGTCCGGCCGCCCGGACGCGCGTGGAACGACCACTCACCCCCCATCGCGGCCACCGGCGGGTGGCTGCGCTCCTGTTCGAAGCGGACCCGCAGCCCGCGCGGGTCCAGCTCGCGCCGCGACGTCCACCGGGTGACCGACCCGTTGACCAGCGCCCACATCCGGAACCGTTCCGTCGTGTCGGTGCGGTCCAGGTGGGTGACGTGCACGCACGGCCCGAAGATCACCGGCCACCACGTGACGTCCGCCACCAGGCGGTAGAGCTCGTCGGCCGGGGCCCGCACCAGCCTGCGGTGGGTCAGGGTCGACCGGGTCATCACCCCTCCCCTCAGGCCGCGGCGAGCGTGTCGTTGACGCGCAGCAGCACGTCGCGCGGGGTGCGCAGCTCGCCGATCTCGTCGTCGGGGATCCGTACCCCGTAGACCGAGGCGATGCGCGCGGTCGTCTCCATGAGGGCCAGTGAGTCGTATCCCAGGTCCTCGAACGGGACGTCCGTGGCGTCGGCGGGGAACGCGCCGGACTCCGGCTCGCCCGCGCACTCGGTCAGCAGCAGGCACAGGTCGTCGATGGTCATCTCGGTTCCTTCCGTGGGTGGGTCCGCCGGGTTGCTCCCGCCGGGTGTCGTGCTGGCTCAGGCCCGGCGTACGACGACGGCCGAGTTGAAGCCCCACCGGCCGCGGGCGAGCACCAGTGCGGTGGTGACGGGTGCCGGGCGCGGCCCGCCGAGCACGAGGTCGAGCCCGTAGTCGTCGGGCACGTCGGCCGTGGCGGTGGTGGGCGGGATGACGCCGTCACGGATGGCCAGCAGCGCCGTGGCGACGTCGACCGGTCCGGCCCCCGAGTAGAGCCGGCCCGTCATCGACTTCGGCGCGGTCACCGGCACCCCGTGCCGTCCGAACAGCTCCTGCAGGGCGAGCGCCTCCGCGCGGTCGAGGTCGGGCAGCCCGGCCGCGTCGGCGAGGACGACGTCCATGCTCTCGGGGAGCACCCCGGCGTCGGCGCAGGCCAGCTCGGCGGCCCGGCGCAGACCCGGTGGCCGCGGCGAGCCCGGCGGCGGGTCGAAGGTCGAGGCGGCCCCGGCGATCTCGCCGTAGACCTGGTGGGCCCCCCGGGCCCGCGCGGTGCCCGCGTCCTCGACGACGAGGACGGCGCCGCCCTCGCCCGGGCTGTGGCCGCAGGCCCCGCTGTCGAAGGGCCGGTAGGCCCGGGACGGGTCGGGGCAGGCGGTGAGCCGGCCGCCGGCGATCTGGGCGAGCACGCCCCAGTGGTCGAGCGCGGAGTCGACCCCGCCCGTCACCATCATCGGCGTTCCGCGGCGGACCGCGCGCAGCGTCTCGGCCAGCGCGTCGAGACCGCCCGCCTGCTCCGCCACCAGCGCGCTGCCGGGCCCACGCTGGGCGTTGCGGATCGAGATCTGGCCCGTGTTCACCGCGTAGAACCACGCGAAGGACTCGTAGACGCTGACGGCGCTCGGCCCGAGGGACCACAGCTTGTCGAACTCGGCGTGGGTGAACGCGAACCCGCCGCAGGCGTTGGACGTGATGGTCCCGCGCTCGTAGTCGGCGTAGGTGCCGTCCTCGATCTTGGCGTCCTGCAACGCCCAGTCCGCGGCCACCAGGGCCAGCCGCGTCGACACGTCGGTCTGCGGCAGCAGCCGCCCGGGCAGGTATCGGGCCGGGTCGAAGCCGTCGACCTCGCCGACCACCGGGGCCGGGCCGTCGCCCGCCGTGGACCGGGTGAGCGGCCCCAGGCCGCTGCGCCCGGCGAGGGTCGCCTCCCAGAACTGCTCGGTGCCGAAACCGTTCGGGGTGATCACGCCCATGCCGGTGACCACCGCCGTCCGCCGGCTCACGAGATCATCTCCAGCGGCCGGCGCAGCACCATCGCGCTCTGGAAACCACCGAACCCGCTGCCGACGGTGAGGACGGTGTCGACGCGCTGCTCGCGCGCGGTCAGCGGCACGTAGTCGAGGTCGCACTCCGGATCGGACTCGTGCAGGTTCGCCGTCGGGGGTACGACCCCGTGGGTGATGGCGAGCGCGCAGGCCGCCAGCTCGATCGAGCCGATCGCCCCCAGCGAGTGGCCGACCATCGACTTGATGGAGCTCACCGGGGCCCGGTAGGCGTGGTCACCGAGCGCGCGCTTGTAGGCGGCGGTCTCGTGCCGGTCGTTCTGGCGGGTGCCCGAGCCGTGGGCGTTGATGTAGTCGATCTCGGTCGGATCGGTGCGCCCGTCCTCGAGCGCCACCCGGATGGCCTCGGCCAGCTCGCGGCCGTCGGCCCGCAGGCCGGTCATGTGGTAGGCGTTGCACCGGGTGCCGTAGCCGGCGATCTCCGCGTAGACCGTGGCGCCGCGCCGCCGCGCCGCCTCGTACTCCTCCAGCACGAACACCGCGGCGCCCTCGGCGAGGACGAACCCGTTGCGGGTGCGGTCGAAGGGGCGTGAGGCGCCGTCCGGCTCCGCGTTGTGCGTCGTGGTCGCCTTGATCGCGTCGAAGCAGGCGGTCACGATGGGGGTGATCGGCGTGTCGGTCGCGCCGGTGACCATGACGTCGGCGCGGCCGTCGCGCACCAGGTCGACGGCGTGCCCCACCGCGTCGATGCCCGAGGTGCAGCCGTTCGACACCATCCTCACCGGCCCCTCGGCCCCGACCTGCCACGCCACCTCGGCCGCGAGCACGCTCGGGGCGAGGTAGTCGAACATGAACGGCGAGAGCTGCCGGCGGTCCATCTCCGGCACGCGCCCGCCGTCCGAGAGGGCCAGGTACTCCCGCTCCAGGCTGGTGGCGGCGGCCACCGCGCTCCCGATGCTCACCCCGGTCCGGGCGGGTTCGAGCCCCGCGACGTCGATCCCGCTGTCGAGGACCGCGTCCCGGGTGCACACCACGGCGAACTGCGTGGCCCGATCCATGCGGGCGGCCTCGGCCGGGTCGAGGCCCTCCGCCGCGGCGACGAAGTCGGCCTCGGCGGCCACCTGCGACCGGAACGGTGCCGGGTCGAAGAACGTGATCCGGCGGAAGGCGGGCCGACCGGCGACGAGCCGCTCCCAGAACTGCTGCGTGGACCCGCCGCCCGCGGTGCGGACGCCGATCCCGGTGATGACGACGCGGCGCTGCATGTCAGTAGTTCCCCAGGCCGCCGCAGACGTTGATCGCCTGCGCGGTGACCGGGGCGGCGCAGTCCTGCACGAGGTAGCGCACCAGGCCGGCCACCTCCTCGGAGGTGACGTACCGGCCCAGCGGCACGCGGGCGGTGATGCGCTCGTGCACGGTCGGCTCGTCCACGCCCCAGATGCCGGCGTAGTGCTCGCGGACCCGCTCGGCCATCGGCGTCTCGACGAAACCGGGGCAGACCGCGTTGACGGTGATGCCGGTGCGCGCCAGCTCCAGCCCGAGTGCCTTGGAGAACCCGACCACGCCGTGCTTGGACGCCGAGTAGGGCGCGGCGTGCACCACGCCCTGCTTGCCGGCGGTGGAGGCGATGTTGATGATCCGGCCCCAGGGCCGGCCCTGCAGGCCGCCCAGCTTCAGCACGCGTGTGGTCACCAGGAACACGCTGGTCAGGTTCGTCGCGATGACGTCGTGCCAGAGCTCGTCGTCGATGTCGGCGGTGGTGCCCCCGCCCGGGCGGCCGGCGTTGTTGACGAGGATCTCCACCGGTCCGAACCGGGCGGCGCACGATCGCACCAGCCGGTCGACATCGGCGGGGTCCGTGACGTCGCAGGCGATGCCGTCGACGTCGTGCCCGGCGTCGAGCAGCTGCTTGACCGTGTCGGTGACGGCGTCGGCGCGCCGTGAGCACAGGAACACCCGGTGCCCGTCCTCCGCGAGGCCGCGGGCTATCGCCAGCCCCATCCCGCTCGTCGCGCCGGTGACCAGCGCCGTGCGTCCCGTGCTCTCCACCATGGCTGCTCCGTATCCCCTTCGCGGACGGCCGGAGCGGATCCGGCCTCGTGCGGAGCAGCGTGGGTGGGGCCGCTCGACCGCCGGTGCACAACCGGTCGGGCGCCGGACACCGCGGGATTCGAGTGGGACTCGAGCGGGCGCTGTGAGTCTCCGATGGTCGAGCCAGTCAGCCCGGAACGAGGAGACGCCCGTGACAGCCACCCTGCCCGAGGTCGCGTTCGGCGACCCGTACCCCAACAAGTGCTACCTGCCGTTCATCCTGTACCCGCCCGGCATGCACCGGGTCGACGCGAACGCGGAGTGGCTCGAGGCCAACGTCGACATGCAGGCGCAGGGCAGCGACAGCGTGCTGTACCTCGGCATCCCCTTCTGCCGAACCCGGTGCAAGTCCTGCCCGTACTTCGTGAGCCTGCTCTCGGAGAGCGATCCGCGTGGCATCGAGGACCGCTACGTCGACGCCCTCATCAAGGACATGCGGAAGTGGGCGGGCTATCACAAGATCGCGACGAGCACCTACCGCAGCGTGTTCATCGGCGGCGGCACCGGCAGCATCCTCAAGACCGCCAACCTGCGTCGCCTCGTCGATGCGATCTTCGAGAACTTCACGGTCGCCGACGACTACGAGCTCACCCTCGAGGGCAACGCCCGCGACTTCGACGACGAGAAGATCGACTACGTCGCGAGCTCCCGGATCAACCGGCTCAGCTTCGGCGTGCAGTCCTTCCAGCCGGAGATCCTCAGCGTCATCGGCTCGCCCCACGCGGCCGAGGACAGCGCGCGGGTGATCACGGCGTTCCAGGCCCGGGGGTTCCACAACATCCAGCTCGACCTGATGTTCAACCTGCCCGGCCACACCCTCGACATCTGGCGGCGCGACCTGGAGACCCTGGCCACGCTGGACGTGCCCCACTTCACGATCTACCTGTACCGCATCCACAAGGACACGATCCAGCACAAGCTGATCGGCAAGGGCAAGGTGGCGCCGCCCAGGGACCCCGAGGGCCCGATGGTGAAGGCGATGTACACCGAGGCCGTCGCGATCGCCGAGGGCCTCGGCTACTCGATGTACATGGTGGACCACTTCTGCAAGCCCGGCCACGAGAACATGTACAACCACTGGAACTTCAACGTCTACACCGACACCCTCGGCATCGGCCCGGGCTCCTACAGCTACCTCGACGGCCGCCGGCTCGGCACCGAGACCAGCGTCGAGAAGTACATCGCCCGCGTCGAGAGCGACGACTTCCTGATCAGCACGATCACCAGCCGGCTGTCGCCCCGGGTGCAGCGCGAGCGCTACATCGTGTTCGCCCTCCTCTACTACCAGCTGGAGTACGGCTACTACCGCAGCGTCTTCGGCTCCGACTTCCTCGACGACTTCGCCGAGGAGGTGGAGCGGCTCGTCCGCAAGGGCCTCATCGAGGTCGACGAGGACCGGATCCGGCTCACCCAGCTCGGGGTCGTCTGGCACACCAACGTCATCCTGGAGTTCTTCAACGAGGCGTTCTGGAACGACGAGGCCTCCCTGAAGGAGCCGAACTGGTCGCTCAACGGCGTCATGGTCGAGGTCGGCGCGCACGACCGCACCCACTGGCTCGGCGACAAGGACACCGCCTTCTACGAGCCGCCGGCGGCGATCACCACGGGTGGTGCCGGCAATGGGTGAGCGGCGCACGTTCCTGGCGAGCGCGACCGTCACCGTCGACGCGCTGGTGCACGACGTCTGGGCGGTGTGGGTGGACGTCAACGGCTGGTCGTCGTGGGACTCCGGGCTCGCGGCGTCGCACCGCCACGGCAACTTCCGGGTCGGGGAGGGCTTCACGCTCACCCCCACCGGCGGCGAGGCGGTGGAGGCCGTGCTCGTGTCGGTGACGCAGGGGGAGGAGTTCACCGACGAGGTGGCGCTGCCCGCGGGCACGATCCGCACCGCGCACCGCATCGCCGGCTCCGGCCCGTTCGTGACGATCACCCACGAGGTGCGGGCGGAGATCGACGAGGACGCCGCCGCGGACTTCGGCGCCAAGGCCTGGCCCGGCCTGCAGGCGGGGCTCGTGACGGGGCTCGTCGACCTGGCCGACGTGGTCGGCGTCTGAGCGGCCGGACGATGAGCGGAGACGGGGACGGCCTGTTCGAGCTGATGCGACCCGGCCGGTGGCCCGACGGGCGCACCTGGCTGGTCGACGGCGAGCGCACCTGGAGCCGGGGGGAGGCTCGCGCGGCGGTCACCGCGTGCGTCGCCCGGCTCCGCGAGCGCGGACTCGGCCCGGGCGACCGGGTGCTCGCCCTGCTCGACCACGACGTGCGCGGGGTGCTCTTCCTGGCGGCCGCGAGCGCGCTGGGCCTGCGCCTGCTCATGCCGTACAACCTGGCGGCCGCGGCCGCGGCCGAGTGGCGCACGATCGCGGCCGCGGCCCGCCCGGACGCCGTGGTGTGCGTCAAGCGCGACCCGACCGGCGCGGCGGAGCTCGGCGCGCTGGTGCTCGGCGACGAGCTGTTGACCGCCCCGGCGGCGGGGGCTCCCGAGGTCGAACCGGTGGCCGGGGCCGCCGACTTCCTCGTCCTGTTCACCAGCGGCACCACCGGCGCCCCCAAGGCGATCGCGGTGTCGGAGCGGGTCGTGGCACGGCGCGTGGCCGCCGTGTCGGGACGGCTGGGGTTCACCCCCTCCTCCCGGCTCCTGCTCTCGGGCCTGCTCAACAACACCACGGGGGTGCTGTTCGCCTTCGGGGCGCTGCTGCACGGGGCCACGGTGGTGGTGCCGTCGGACCGGGACGTCGCCACGTGGCCGGCGTTGGTCGCCCGGAAGGGGGTCACGCACATGATGCTCCGCCCGGTCGCGCTGCGCCGGTTCCTCGACGCGGCGGGCGACGCCGACCTGTCGTCGCTCGCCGTCGTCGCCTACGGTGCCGCGGCCATGCCGCGTTCGGTGCTGGCGGCGGGACGGGCGCGGATGCCGTGCGCCTGGGTGCAGGGCTACGGCCTCAGCGAGACCTACGGGCCCTTCTGCTGGCTCGACGAGGCGGCGCACCGGGCCGGCCGCCACCGCGGCGAGCCCTACTGCGTCGGGCGGCCGGACCGCACGGTCGAGGTCCGGCTCGAGCCGGTTGCCGGACACGCCGACGGCGTCGGCGAGGTGCTGGTGCGGGGCACCGAGCTGATGACCGGTTACCTCGACGTCGCGACGGGCGCGCTCCGCCCGCCGGGGGAGTGGCTGCGCACCGGCGACCTCGGGCGCTGGAGCCCGGACGGCGACCTGCTGCTGCAGGGCCGGCTGGCCGGTTCGCTGCTCAGCGCGGACGGGCACCGCATCTACCCCGAGGAGGTCGAGGCGGTCCTCGCGGACCTGCCCGGCGTCGACGACGCCGTCCTCGTCGGGGTGACGGTGCCCGGCGCGCCGGCCCCGCGCCCCGCCGCGTGCCTGTCGGGACCGATCGGCCTCGGCGCCCCGGACGCCGTGCGGGAAACCGTCGTCGCAGCGCTGCGGGCGGTGCTGAGCCCGGAGAAGTGGCCCGACCTCGTGTCGGCCACCGCCGCGCCGTTCCCGCGCGGTTCCAACGACAAGGTCCTGCGCGCCGCGGTGGCGGCCGGCGTCGATCCGGCGTCGCTCGTCGCGGTGCCCGCACCCGCCTGAACCGAACGAGGAGACACCGCCATGCGACACCGCGCCTCCCACTCCGTCGTGTGCCACGCGCCGCCGGAGCGCGTGTACGATCTGATCCGCCGCACCGTGGACTGGCCCGACGTCGTGGGGCCGTGCCGGTCGGTCACGGTGCTGCGAACCGGCCCGGGGTTCGAGCTCGTGGAGATCACCGCCATGGCCGGCGGGGTGCCGATGACCTGGCGTTCCGAGCGCCGGTTCCGGCCCGAGGCGCTCGGGGTGGACGCCACGATCGTCGATCCCATGCCGCTGGTGGCCGACATGACGACGACGTGGCGTGTGGTCGGGCTCGGCGGCGGCCGCAGCCTGCTGCTGCTCGAACACGACTACGCGCTGGACCTCGACGTCGCGGGTCGCGTGCCGGGCGTGACCACGCAGGAGGAGGCCGCGCGGTTCATGGCGAGCGCCATCGACGCCAACTCGACCGCGGAGCTCGCCGACTTCCGGGTCGCCGCCGAGGCGGTGCGGCCCGGGGCGCGCGAGTTCCACGCCCGCCACACCGTCGTGTGCGCCGCCGACGCCGACACGGTCTACGACCTGGTGCGCGACACGAGGCACTGGCCGCGCATCTTCCCCGCGTGCGTCGCCGCCCGGCAGGTCGGCGTCGACGGGACGGCCGAGGTCGTGCGGATCGAATCCCGGCAGGACGGCCGCCCGGTGGCCTGGAACACCCGGCGCCGGTACGCCGACGAGATCCGGCGCATCGACTACGACCTGCCCGTCCCGATGCCGCTGCTCGCCGAGATGAGCGGGCAGTGGCGGGTGATCCCGCTGCCCGGCGGGCACGGCTGCGTGCTGACCGTGGACCGCTGGTGGCGGGTGCTCGACGACGTCACCGGCCTCGTGCCGGGCGTCGCCACCCCGGAGGAGGCGGCCGCCTTCGTGCGGGACTGGGTGGGTGGCAACGCCGCCGACGAGATGGTGGCCATCAGGGCACTGGTCGAGGACGTCGCGCGGCAGCCGGCGGTGGCCCGTGCGTGACCTGAGCCCGCCCCGGGTGCCGGGACCGCTGTTCGCCGCGGCCGGCTACTTCCTGCCGCGCCTGATGTTCCTCAACTCGCGCCACGCCCCCCAGGTGCACTGGGGCGATGTCGCCCGGGCCCTCGACGGCTTTCCCGAGGATCTGCTGGACCTCGGCTCGGCCGCGTTCTGGGACGAGTGGCGCGAGCGCTGGTGTGCCGTCGCCGAGGAGCACGAGCACCACGCGTCGCTCGCCACCACCGTGGCGGGCCGGTCGCGCGCCCACCGCAGCGCGGCCGCGTGCTTCCACTGGGCCGAGTTCATGGACTTCGGCGACAGCGCCCGCAAGTTCCGGCTGCGCTCCCGCGTGCGGGCCGCGTTCCGGCTCGCCCTCGAAGGCACCGACCTCGACGTGACGGCCGGCGTCCTGCCGTGGCCGGGCTCCGGGGATGTGCCGTACTGGCTCGTCCTGCCCCCGCGGCGCGGCTCGGGAGCGGTGCCCTGCGTCGTGGTGTCCAACGGGCTCGACTCGATGACCGAGGTCGAACCGCTCGCGCTGGCCGAGGCCTACCTCGAACGCGGGATCGCCGCGCTCCTCTTCGACGGCCCGGGCCAGGGGCTGTCGGTGGGCCAGGTGCCGCTGCTCGTCGAGATGGAGACGGTCGTCGCCGCGTTGCTGGACCGGCTGGCCGATGACGCGCGCATCGACACCGACCGGCTCGCCTTCCTCGGCATCAGCTTCGGCGGTCACCTGGCCCTGCGGGTCGCCGCCGCACTCGGGCCGCGGCTGCGGTGCGTCGTGAACCTGTCCGGCGGTCCGGTCGTCGCGCCGTTCGCGGGGCTGCCGCGCCGCCTCAAGGACGACTTCCGGTTCGCCCTCATGGCCTCCGACGACGCCGAAGTGCAGCGGCGGTTCGACCTGTTCGACGTCGGCGGCCGGCCACCGGACACGGACGTGCTCAGCGTGCATGGGGCGCTCGACGACATCTTCCCGGTGGAGGCGCTCGCCGAGCTCGACCGGGCGTGGGGTCCGCGGCACCGGCTCGTCGTCCACCCCCGCGAGGCGCACGTGTGCCTCACCCTCGTCGACCGCTGCGCCTCCGACGCCGCCGACTGGGTCGCCGGCCACCTGACCACCGACACCGACACCGACACCGACACCGAGAGGCCCACCATGCCCGTCCCCGTCCCCGTCGGCGGTGCCCGATGACGGCCGTGGTCCCGCCGGGGACCGACCGGATCCCCGCCGCGGTCTGGCGCGTCGCCGGCGTCGTCGTCGTCGGCGCGTTCATGACGCAGCTCGACGCCGCGCTGGTGAACATCGGGCTCGCCACCATCGCGACCGACCTCGGCGCATCGCTCCAGGCGACCCAGTGGATCGTCAGCGGCTACCTGCTCGGGCTCGTGGTCGGGCTGCCACTGGCCGGCTGGCTCGGTAGCCGGTTCGGCGCGGGGCGGCTGTGGCTCTGGGCGCTCGCCGGCTTCACGGTCACGTCGGTGCTGTGCGCGTTCGCCCCCGACCTGGGGCTGCTCGTCGCGGCCCGCGTCGCGCAGGGCGTCACGGGAGGCCTCCTGCTCCCTGCGGGGCAGACCGTCATCGCCCAGGTCGCGGGCCGTACCCGGATGGGGCGGGTGATGAGCGTGGTCGGCACGCCGCTCGTCCTGGGTCCGGCGCTCGGGCCGACGCTCGGCGGCTTCCTCATCACCCAGGCCGCCTGGCCGTGGCTGTTCTGGATCAACCTCCCGGTGGGCCTCGTCGGGCTGTGGCTCGGCCGGCGGGTGATCCCGCTGGGTGCCGGGGGCTCCTCGGGGCGGTTCGACGTGCCGGGCTTCCTCCTCGTCGGGGTCGGCCTCCCGGCGGTGACGTACGCGGTCGGCGCCGTCGCACCGGGCGGGGGGCTGCTGCCGGTCGCGGTGCCACTGGCCGTCGGGATCGCCGCGCTCGCGTTGTTCGTCCGGCGCAGCCTGCGTGCGGAGGCGCCGCTGCTCGACACCAGGCTGTTCGGCCGCGGCGTGTTCGCCGCGGCCGCCGTCACCAGTTTCCTGGCCGGTGCCGTGCAGATCGCGGTCCTCGTGGTGTGGGCCCTGCAGTTCCAGCTGGTACGGGGTGACGACCTCGTGACGTCGGGCCTGGCGCTGGTCGCCTACGCCGTCGGCTCGGCGGTGCTGCCGCTGGCCGGCCGCGCCACCGACCGGTTCGGCGGGGCGCCGGTGTCGGTGGCCGGTGCCGTGCTCGCGACCGCCGTCCTCGTGCCGATGGCGCTGCTGCCGGCGGACGCCCCGCTGCTCGTCGTGCAGGTCGGGCTCCTCGCGCTCGGGGTGGCCAACGCGCTCTCGGTGGTCCCGACCTCGACGGCGGCGTACGTGTGCCTCGCCCCGCCGCGGGTCCCGCACGCGGTCACGCAGATCAACATCCTGCTGCGGCTCGGCGGTGCGGTGGGTGCCGCGCTGGTGGTGGCCGTGCTCGGCGACCAGAACGGGCCGCCCGCCGCGCTGGCCGCCGGCTTCGCCCGGGCCGGCTGGTGCCTGGCGGCCTTCGCCGGCGTCTCCGTCGTGACGTCCGCCGCGCTGCTGGTGGCCGCCCGCCGGGAAGGGGCGCACGGATGAACGCCCTCACCGAACCGGCGGTGCACCGAGCCACCGTCTTCCTGCCGGCCACCCAGCCCTTCGACTTCGAGGCGAGCCTGCGTTTCGTCCGCGGCTTTCCCGCCATGGCGGGCGAGGAGGGGGTCGGGGCCGGCACGCTGACGGTCGCGCTGCGGGAGGGCGGAACCGTCGTCGGCGCCCGCCTGAGCGCGGCGGCGGGCGGCGGCGGCCTGGACTGCGCGCTCCACTCCACGGGAGCGCTGACCGGCGCGGTGCTCGCGGACCGCCTGACGTTCCGCGTCGATCTCGACGACGATCTCGCCGCCTTCTACGGCCTGGCCGAGGCGGACCCGCCCTTCGCCGCCGTCGTCCGCCGCCTGCACGGCTACCACCAGGTGAAGTTCCCCTCGCCGCTGGAGCTGCTGTGCTGGGCGATCCTGTGCCAGCGCATCCCGATGCCGGTGGCGCGCACGATGAAGCAGGCCCTCGTGCGGGAGTGCGGCAACGCGGTGACCGTGGACGGTGAGCAGCTGTGGGCCTTCCCCGACGTCACCCAGCTCCTGGCGCTGTCGGCGGAGCGGCTGCAGGAACTGGTCGGGAACAGCCGGAAGGCGACCTACCTGTTCGGGGCCCTGCGCGGCTGGGCCGACATCGGCGAAGGCGCGCTGCGCACCGGTGAGTACGGCGCGGTGCGGGAGCAGCTGCTCGCGCTGCCCGGCATCGGCCCGTGGTCGGCGAACTTCCTCCTGGTGCGCGGCCTGGGACGGACCGAGGGCATGACACCCGACCGGGAGGTCCTGCGCGCCGCCTCGCGGGTGTACCGCCGCCCCGTCGACGACGCCGCGTTCCGCGAGCTGGCCGCCCCCTACGGCCCCTTCCGGGGCTACTGGGGCCACTACCTCCGGGTCGCTTCCTGACCCGGTGTCGACACATCAACCGTGCACGGTTATTCTGTGCACGGATCAAATCGAAAGGTGATGCACCATGTGGACGACCGAGTACACCGCCGAGACGACCGCCGCCCCGTCCGCCGTGTGGGGTGCCCTGCACGCCCTGCACAGCGGCATCGCGCTGGGCCCGTCGAGCGACCGCTTCGAACTGCACGGCCCGTTCGCGGTGGGCACCGAGATCTCGGTGACCCCGCAGGGTCAGGACACGATGCGGTCGGTGATCGTGGAGCTGGTCGACGACCAGGTCTACGCCGACCGCACCGAGTTCGGCGGCCTCGCCCTGCTGTTCCGCCACACCCTCACCGCGCTCCCCGGGGGCGGCACGCGCGTCACCCACCGGCTGGAGATCGACGGCGACGAGGCCGACCAGGTCGGCCCCGAGCTCGGGCCGCAGATCAGCGGCGACTTCCCGACCACTATGAGCGAGCTCTTCGCGGCGGCCGAGCGCCGGGTGGCCGTCTCCGCATGAGCCGGTCCTCGTGACACGGTTCGCGGGCGGTCCGATGGAGAGCCCGGGTTTCGTCCTGTGGCACGCCACCCTGGCCTGGCAGCGAGCGGTCACGGCGGCGCTGCGCCCGCTCGGCCTGACCCACGTGCAGTTCGTGCTCCTCGCCAGCACCTGGTGGCTGGAGGGTGCGTCGGGCCCGCCGAACCAGCAGGAGGTGGCCGATCAGGCCGGCACCGAGGTGCGGATGACCTCGGAGGTCCTCCGCAAGCTGGAGGCGGCCGGGTGGATCGAACGCCGGGTCGATCCCGCCGACACGCGGGCCCGGCTCCTGCACGTCACCCCGCCCGGTGTCGACCTCTCCCGACGGGCGATCGGCGTCGTCGAGGACGTCGACGCCGCGACGTTCGGCCCCGACGGCCCCGCGCTGCTGCCCCTCCTCGCCGCGGTGCGGGGCCGGACCTCGAGGGGTGATCCGGTCCGCCCGTCGTGAGCGGCGTCCCGGCCCGTCACCCCACGGGCCGCGGCACGGTCGAGTGGATCACGGGCACGAGGGCTCGTAGGGCAGGTCGACGGTGCGGGTCCAGTCCGGCTCGGCCAGGCCGCCGCCCGATCGGGCACAGACGATCTCCGCGGCGTGGTCGCGGGTGTCGACCAGGCCCGCGACGTCCCACAGGATGACCGTGTCGTCGGCCCCTCCGGTGGCCAGGGTCTGCCCGTCCGGGGAGAACGCGGCTGTCCGCACCCGGCCGGCGTGCCCGGTCAGGGGCGATCCGAGATGCTGCGGTCGGCTCGGGTCGCGCACATCCCAGAGGAGCACGGTCTGGTCGTCGCTGACCGTCGCGAGGGTCCGTCCGTCCGGCGAGAACGCCACGGCGTTCACGGTTCCGGTGTGACCGGCCAGCGGCGACCCGAGAATGCGCGGGCGGGCGGGGTCGCGCATGTCCCACAGGAGCGCCGAGTTGTCGCCGCCCGCCGTGGCCAGGTAGTGCCCGTCGGGGGAGAACGCCGCCGACGCCAGGGGACCGGTCTGGGGCGAGGTGAGGAGCCGGACCCCGTCGGGGTCGCCGGTGTCCCACACGGTGACCGAATCCCCGGACGTGCCCGCCACCAGGATGCGGGCGTCCGGGGAGAAGGCCAGCCCCGGGCTGGCGACGTGGTCGTTCGCCGGCAACTCGAGGGGCCGCGGGCGGGTGCGGTCCCGGACGTCCCACAGGACGAGCGGCGTGACCGTACTCCCGGTGGCCATGAGCCGACCGTCCGGTGAGAGGTTCGCCGGACCGACGTCGTCGATACCAGCGGGAGAGGAGGAGTCGAGGCGCCGCGGCCATCGGAGGTCGGCGGTGTCCCACACGAACCCCTGCTGTGGGTGGTAGTCGTCGGCGGCGTTGCTGGTGACCAGCGTCCTCCCGTCCGGGAAGAACGCCACCGACCTCGCGGAGCCTGCCGCGTCGGAGAGCGACCCGAGGCGTTGTGGTCGGTCCGGGTTCCGCACGTCCCAGAGGAACGTGCCGCCGCCGCCGACCGTGGCCAGCGTCCGACCGTCGTGCGCGAACGCGGCCGCCGCCACGCCCACGGTGCGCCCGGTCAGGGCGGATCCGCGGACTTGGTACCGGCGCGGGTCGCGCACGTCCCACAGGATGACCGTCTTGTCGTCGCTCCCGGTGGCGAGCGTCTGCCCGTCGGGGGAGAAGGCCATCGAGGTCACCTCGTCGGCGTGGCCGGTCAGGGTGGGTCCGCGGAGCCGGTACCGACCGGGGTCGCGCAGGTCCCAGAGGACGGCCGTCTTGTCGCTGCTCCCGGTGGCGAGCGTCTGCCCGTCGGGGGAGAACGCCATCGCCGTCACCCAGCCGGCGCTGCTGGTCGGGGCCGGGCCGGCGAGCTGCAGCCGGCTCGCGTCGTGCACGTCCCACAGCGCGACCGTGTCGTCGAAGCCGCCCGCGCCGAGGATGCGCCCGTCCGGGGAGAACGCCAGGGTCTGCACGGAGCCGCCGAGGCCGCCCGGAAGCGGTGCGAGACGTCGTGGCCGGGCGGGGTCACCGACGTCGAACACGATCACCGACCCGGCGCCGTCGCCGACCGCCACGGTGCGGTCGTCGTGGGAGAAGGCCAGGGCGTACCCCGAGGAGGGCCCGCCGATCGGCACCGTCCCGAGCTGCCGTGGCCGGAGCGGGTCCCGCACGTCGAACACGGTCACCGAGTCGTCGGGCCCGGTGGCCGCCATGAGCAGCCCGTCGGGGGACACCACCTTCCTCGACCACCGGTCGAGCGGCGGCCGTCCCGCGGGGCTCGGTCCGCTCGGTTCCTGCGCCGACACGTGGACCACGGTGCCGTCATCGGTGCAGACGTCCACCGTGTGTCCGTCCGGGGAGAACGCCATCGAGCGCAGAGCTCCGCCGTGGGCGGTCGCGGTCGTCGTGCGCCGTCCCGGCCGGGTGGTGTCGCGCACGTCCCAGAAGGTCACCGCGTTGTCGGTGCCGCCCGTGGCCACCGTGTCCCCCTCGGGCGCGAACGCCACCGCCTTCACGGCGCTGCCGCTCGTCAGCGTGGCCAGGTACGGGGTGGCCGTCAGCAGCTGACTGAGCGCGTCGTCGGTCGGCGGCGCCGGGTCCAGCCGGTGCGCGGCTGCGGCCAGCCGGAGTGCGGCGCGCGGGTCGGTCGACACCGCCGACCGGGCCTGGCTCAGCAGGGACTGCGCCGTCACCTGGCGCTGCCTGCTGGTGGCGACGTCGAGTTGGACGCCGGCGACCACGGCGGCGGCGACGGCGAGCACCGAGAGTGCGGCCAGGCCGGTGGTGACGCGGCCCCGCAGGAAGCGGTCGCGGCGGACCCCGGCGTGCAGGAACTCGCGCGCCGACGCGCTCGTCGGGACCTTGTCGGTGACCATCCGGCGTCGGCGGGCCCACCGGCTCCCGGCCCCCGCGGGTCGGCCGCCGGCCGCCGGCGCGACGAGTCGCGCGCCCGTGTCGGACCGGGCCGCGGCCAGCTGGTCGCCGGTCCACAGCCGCCGCCGCGGCCGGAGCTGGGCGACCCACTCGGCGGCCGCCTGCTCGACGCGCGAGCGCGCGCGCAGCGCGGTCGCGTTGTCGCTGATCAGCCCGGCCAGGGGTGGCCACGCGGACAGGAAGGCCTCGTGGGCCACCTCGACCACGTCGACGCCGCCGTCCGCGCCGGTGGTGAGCAACCGCCGCGTCGCGAACGGGGTCCACTCGGCCCACAGCTCGTCCGGCAGCTCCGAGCGCGGGAGCCGCCGGCGGGCGGGATGACCTTCGTCGTCGACGGTGACCAGCTGCAGCACGCCCCGCAGCACGGCGTCCCGGTCCCGGGCTCCGGCGGCGACCGCCTCGGCCAACGCCGCGTCGGCCTGGCGGCTCAGCGTGCCCTGCACCCCGCCGAGCTGCTCGTAGCGCGACATCAGCAGCCGACCGCCCCGCTCGACCCCGTCGGCCAGCTGCTCCAGCGTGTAGGCCAGGAGCGGCAGCGCCTCACCGCCCGCGGTGTCGGCCACCAGCCGGGCGGCCAGGCCGTCGTCGACGGTGATGCCGGCCCGCCGGGCCGGTTCGGTGATGACTGCGGGCAGTGCCTCACGGGTCATCGGCCGCACCGCGAACGGCCGTGCGCACAGCGGCAGCTCGGCCAGCTCCGGGCTGGACCGGATCGGGTCCTGGAACTCCGTACGCAGCGTGGCCACCACCTGGACGCCGCCGCTCAGCGCGGGCGCCAACAGCCGCGCGAACCGCGCGCGTTCCTCCGCCGGGGTCTGGGTGAGGATCTCCTCCAGCTGGTCGACCACGACCAGCAACCGGGTACGGCGGGCACCGGGCGCGCTCGACAGCAGCTCGTCGACCACCGCGACGAGCCCGTCGCGCCGCACCTGGTCGCGCACCTCGGCGGGCGCGATGTCGCGGCCGACCGCCTGCAGACCCCCCGCCAGCTCCCGGACGAGCGCCGCCACCGGATCGGCGCCCGGCTTCATCGGAGCGAGGACCCACCACCCCGGCTCGGCCGTCATCGCGGGTACCAGGCCCGCCCGGACCAGCGACGACTTGCCGCAGCCCGACGGGCCCTCCACCAGCACCACGCCAGGGTCGGCCCGCTCCGCGGGCGAGCGCAGCACCGTCACCAACCGCCGGATCTCCGGTCCGCGACCGAAGAACACCCGGTGCTGGTCGACGTCGAACGGTCGCAGGCCCGGGAACGGCGACCGGTCGTCCGGCCACCCCCCACCGCCGCCCGCGTCGATGACGCGCAGGTCGGCGGCCAACTGCGCCCGGCTCTGCTCCATGTCGTGGTCGAACGCGACGTGCTGAAGGCGGGTCAACAGCGGGTGGCGTACTCCGGACTCGAGGACCACGGGGAGGATCCGGGTGCCCAGCGACATCGCGGTGGACACCTCGAACACGCACCACGTCGAGGCGACGGACGCGGCACTGACCACGCACACCACCGCGTCGGCCCAGCGCAACCGCTCGTGCAGGCGCTCCTGCCAGTCCGTCCCTGCTCTGATGCCGTCGTCGACGTCCTGGTCCAGGAAGACCTCGTGACCGGCCGCCTTCAGCCACGTCCGGAAGTCGATCGCGAACCGGCTGTCGGTCCGGGCGTAGCTGATGAACACCCGCGCCATGGTGATCTTTCGCTCGGGTGGGGGGACGATCCCGTGTCCCCGTGGCAGGGCCAGAGGCTACTACCTCCGTCGGCCGCGGGCGGGCGCCGGTCGCCGCCCACCCGCCGTCAGCGGGTACCCAGCAGCCGGTCGATGCTGCGCGGCGACGCAGGGTCGGGGCTGGGCAGCAGGAGCCCCTCGCGCAGGGCGGCGGCCGCCGCGCCGGTGCGGCTGTCCACGGCGAGCTTGTCCAGCAGGTTCTCCAGGTGGGTCGCGACGGTGCGCGGGCTGATCACGAGGGCCCGCGCGATCGCCAGGTTGCTGGCGCCGGTCGCGACCGCGGTCAGGATCTCGAGCTCGCGTGGTGTCAGGCCGCGCAGCGACGGGGCGGGCCGGCTGGCCACCAGGACGGAGGCCGTCGGTCCCGGCTCGCGGACCAGCCGGACCTCCTCCCACCCGGTCGACGACGCCCGCAGGAACCTCAGGTAGGGCGCGTCGTGCGCCGCGAAGCGCAGCGTCAGGTCACGGACGTGCGGGACCGCGGGCGACGCCGTCCGGCCCTCCACCGTGTTCGCCGCGCCGCCCGCGACGCGGGTGACGGCGAAGCCCGGCGGCAGCAGCGCCGGGGGGACCGGAGGGTGGTCCACCGCGCGCGCGAGCACCGGCGTGAGCGCGGCCAGCAGCTCGCGGTGTCGCTCGCCGAAGTGCCCGGCGCGTTCGCTGGCCAGATGCAGCAGGCCCGTGACGCGGCCCGAACGGGTGCGCAGCGCCAGCGACAGCCCGGCGGCGACCCCGGCCGGGGCGAAGTGCTCGGCGAAGTAGCGGGACCGGCGGAAGTCCAGCGGTGGGTCGTCGGTCAGGCACGGGACCCCCGAGGTGAGCAGCACCCGGCCGAAGACGGCGTCGGAGGGCAGGTCCACCGACAGGACCCGGGACACCGCGGGCGAGCAGTCGATCATCGCGACCGGTGAGGCGGCGTGTCCGTCCCACGCGTCGAGCTGGGCCATGGCCGCCCCGGTGTGCGCGGCGACGGTGGCCGCGACGTCGGCCTGCGCCCTGGCATCGGCGATGCCGGGCGTGTCGCCGGGCGATGTTGCGGCCATCACCGCCTGGGCCCCGCCCGCGTAGTCGGTGTAGCGGGCGCCGGACAGGACGTCGTCGAGGATGGCGAAGGTCTCGGCCCGGCCGAAGGCGTG
>CAXTTN010000010.1:0-21937 GCA_964247105.1 uncultured Pseudonocardia sp. | reverse complement strand
CGTCGAGCTGGGCCATGACCGCCCCGGTGTGCGCGGCGACGGTGGCCGCGACGTCGGCCATGGTGCCGTCGGCGGCCAGCTCGCCCAGCTCCACCGCCAGGTGGACGTCCGCCTCGTCGAGCATCACGGCTCCTCGCTCCCCGGCTGCAGTATGCGGCGGGCACCGCCGCGGCGTCCATGTCCGCATTTATGCCGATGGCCCCGCCGGCCGCGATGCGGTGGAGTCCAGACGTGGACGCACAAGCACCGGCAGTCGCCTACGTCGGCGGCGCGGTCCGGCTCGACGAGGACACCGTGGTGGAGGCGCTCGTCACGCGCGGGGGCCGCGTGGTGGCGGCGGGCGCCCGGGACGCGGTGCTCGCCCGCCATCCCGATGCGGAGGAGGTCGACGTGTCCGGCCTGGTCGTCGCGCCCGGTCTCGTCGACACCCACCCGCACCTGCTGCACTTCGGGGCCTGGCGGGCTCCGCTCGTGGATGTCGCGGCGGCCCGGTCGTGGGCCGACATCGCCTCGGCGGTGCGGGCCAGGGCCGCGGTGACCCCGCCCGGCACGTGGATCATGACCACACCGGTCGGGGAGGCGCACTACTTCGTCCGCCGGTCCCACCGCGACCTGGCCGAGGGCCGGCTGCCCGACGCCGCCGCCCTCGACGCCGCGACGGCCGCGCACCCGGTTCTGGTCCAGGCCTGGGCGCCGGTCGTGCCCGGGCACGCGGCGGTGAACTCCGCCGGGCTCGCCGCGCTGGGCATCGACGCCGGCACCCCCGATCGGGTCGAGGGCGTCACCGTCGAGAAGGACGCGGCCGGGGACCCGACCGGGCGGCTGTCCGGTGCGGTGACCAACTACTACAACCACGACCCGTTCTGGTCGGCGCTGTGGCCCCGCATCCCGTATCTCCAGCCGGACGCGATCCCGGGCGGCGTGCTGGCGTCGATGGCCGAGCACAACGGGATGGGCATCACGACCGTGTACGAGGGGCACGCGATGGACCCCGAGCACATCGGTCTCTACCGCGGGTTGCGGGCCGCCGGCGCGCTGGCGGTGCGGGTGCTCGCCGCCCCGGAGGTGCTCGGCTCCGCGCTCCCGGGCGGCGCGACGCCGGACGGCGAGGCGCTGGCGGCCTCCCTCGCCGGCGCCGAGGCCGTCCTCGACCCGCCCGGGACGGCCGACGACTGGCTGCGCGTCGCCGGGATCACGCTCACCCCGACCGGGCCCTGTTACAGCGGTCACCTGGTCATGCGGGAGCCCTACCGGGGCCCGTTCGGGGAACCGACGTCGGGCCGCTGGTTCATCCCGCCCGACCTGCTCGGTGCCGCCCTGCGCGCCGCCGCGCAGCGGGGCCTGCGGGTCAACATCTGCGGCGGCGGCCTCGGCGAGCACGACGTCGTGCTCGACCACCTCGACCGGCTGCGCGCCGAGGGCCTGCTCGACGGGTCGCAGCGCTGGGTGTTCCAGCACGCCTACTTCCTCGACGAGCACCAGGCCCGGCGCTACCGCTCCCACGGGTTCGCCCTCACGGTCAGCCTCGGCTTCACCCACGGGAAGGGCGACATGCTGCGGGCCCGGCTCGGCGAGGGGGTGCTGGGCCATCTCAACCCGCTGCGGCGCATGCTCGACGCCGGTCTCCCCGTCGCCGCCTCCACCGACTGGGGCCCGAAGAACCCGTTCGAGGCGATGGCGTTGGCGATCACCCACGAGTTCGGCGGCAGCGGCCACCGCAACGACGGCCCGGCCCAGCGGGTCTCCCGGATCGAGGCCTACGCGATGTGGGGCCGGCGGGCCGCCGACGTCCTGGGCTGGACCGGGGTGGGCGATCTGCGGCCCGGTTCCCACGCCGACCTCGTCCTGCTCGACCGCGACCCGGTGACGTGCCCGCTGCCCGAGCTGCCCGGCACCCGCGTGCTGGCCACCGTGGTGGGCGGCCGGACGGTGTCGGGCACGGCCGAGCGGGGGGTGACGAGGTGACCGCCACCTTCACGGTCCCGCGGATCACCGCCGAGCGCCGCCGGGACGGGTCGGTCCTGCTGGCGTCCGCCACCCCGCTGGGCGCCCATGCCGAGCACCTCGACCAGGAGCTGCGCCGGTGGGCCGGGCGCACCCCGGACGCGGTCCTCGCGACCGCGCCGGGCGACCGTCGCGAGCTGACCTACGCGCAGGGCCGCCAGGGGGCCGACGCGCTCGCGGCGGCCCTGCTCGCGCTCGGGGCCACCACGGAGCGGCCGGTGCTGGTGCTGTCGGGCAACAGCCTGGAGCACCTGCTGGTGATGCTGGGCTGCTACGCCGCGGGCGTGCCGGTGTGCCCGACGAGCGTGGCGTACTCGCTGCAGTCCACCGACCACCGGCGGCTGCGGGCGATGGCCGCGCTCGTGCGGCCGGGCGTGGTGTTCGCCGAGGACGCCCGCCCGTTCGCCGCCGCGCTCGACGCGGTGGCCGGTGAGGTCCCGGACGTGCGGGTCGTCGTGGCCCGCGGCGAGCGGCCCGGCGCCGCGCGGCTCGACGAGCTGCTCGCGACGTCGCCGGACCCCGCGGCGGGCAGCGGGGTCACCGGCGACACCGTGGCGAAGGTCCTCTTCACATCCGGCTCCACCGGAGCGCCCAAGGGCGTCCTCAACACCCACCGCATGCTCACCGCCAACCAGCAGATGATGCGCGAGGTCTGGCCCTTCCTCCGCACCGAGCCGCCGGTGCTCGTCGACTGGCTGCCGTGGAGCCACACCTTCGGTGGCAACCACAACCTGCACCTGGTGCTGACCAACGGCGGCACGCTGCACGTCGATGCGGGCCGGCCGGTGCCAGGGCTGTTCGACGCCACCGCGGCGGCGCTCGGCGAGCTCGCACCGACCGTCTACGTGGCCGTGCCGGCGGCGTACGCGCTGCTCGTGCCGAGGCTGGAGGCCGACCCGGGCCTGGCGCGCGCCTTCTTCTCCCGCCTGCGGCTGGCGTTCTACGCGGCCGCGGCGCTGCCCCCGGCCCTGTGGGACCGGATGGAGCGGCTGATCGCCGCCCACGCCGACCAACCCGTGCCGCTCACCTCCTCCTGGGGCGCCACCGAGACCGCGCCCGCCGCCACCTCGGCGCACTGGGCCGGCTCGCGCTGCGGGTGCATCGGCGTGCCCCTGCCCGGTGTGACGGTGAAGCTGGCACCGGTCGGGCCGAAGCACGAGATCCGCGTCGCCGGCCCCACCGTCACCCCCGGCTACCTGCACGCCCCCGCCGCCACCGCCGCCGCGTTCGACGACGAGGGCTTCTACCGCACCGGTGACGCCGTGACCGTCGTCGACGAGGCCGACCCGGGGCGGGGCCTGCTGTTCGACGGGCGCATCGCCGAGGACTTCAAGCTGCTGTCGGGCACCTGGGTGAGCGTGGCGGCGGTGCGCGGCGCCCTCCTCTCCGCCGCCCGCGTCCTCACCGACGCGGTGATCGCGGGCCACGACCGTGGCGAGGTGACCGCGCTCGCCTGGGTGAACCAGGCCGAGGCGCGGGCGCTGTGCGGCGTCGCCCCGGACGCCGACGTCCCGCTCGACCACCCGGCGCTACGGGCGCACCTCGCGGACGTGCTGGCGCGGCTCGCGCGGAGCGCGGGCCCGGCCGGGCGGGTCAGCCGGATCCTGCTGTGCACCGAGCCGCCCGTACTCGACGCGGGCGAGATCACCGACAAGGGCTACGTCAACCAGCGTGCGGTGCTCGACCGCCGCCCGGCTCTGGTCGCCCGCCTGTACGAGCCCGACCCCGAGGTGATGGTCCCGATCGCCCGGCCCCGTGGAGAGGACACCGCCATGACGAGGTCACCGTTCCCGCCGTCCACGCCCGAGGTGGCGCGATGACCCGCGTGGTGGGCCTGCCGGCCCGGGAGATCGCCGAGCGGGTCCGCCGCGGCGACGTCCCGGCCGTCGAGGTAGCGCAGCAGCACCTGGACCACATCGCCAAGGTCGACCCGGGGCTCAACGCACTGCCGGTCGTGCTGGCGCAGGAGGCGCTGGCCGCCGCGGCCGGGATCGACCGCCGGGTCGCCGCCGGGGAGCCGGTCGGCCCGCTGGCCGGCGTCCCGGTCTCGGTGAAGATCAATGTCGACGTCGCGGGCTCCGCCACGAGCAACGGTGTCGCCGCGTTCGCGGGGCAGGTCCCCGCGCGCGACGCCCCCGTGGTGGAGCGGCTGCGCGCGGCCGGGGCCGTGGTCGTCGCCCGCAGCAACATGCCCGACTTCGGCATGCGCTGGCACAGCGACAGCGGGACGCACGGCGCCACCGTCAACCCGTGGGACGCGGCGCTCTCGCCCGGCGGCTCCAGCGGCGGCGAGGCCGTCTCCCTGGCCACGGGCATGTCCGCGCTCGGCCTGGGCAACGACTACGGCGGGTCGCTGCGGCTGCCCAGCCTGGCCGCCGGCACCTTCGCGCTCAAGCCGACCACCGGGGTGGTGCCCAGCGCGAGCGACCTGCCTCCCCGGGACCCGAGCCCGACGCTGCAGCTGTTCGGGGTGCAGGGCCCCGTCGCCCGCACCGTCGACGACCTCGCCGTCGCCTTCGAGGTCCTGCGCGGGCGCCACCCCCGCGACCCGCTGTCGATCGACGTCGACCTGCGCGAGCGGCCGGACCGGCCCCCGGTCGCGCTCGTCGTCGACCCGGGCGGCCTGGGCGTCGACCGGGAGGTCGCGGCGGGGGTGCACCGCGCGGCCGATGCCCTGCGCGCGGCGGGCCACGATGTCCACGAGGTCGATCCCGCCGTGATCGGCGACGCGGCCCGCCTGTGGCTCTCGCTGGTCGTCACCGACCTGCAGGTCACCCTGGCCGGCGTCCTGCGGCAGCTCGGCTCGCCGGGCGCCGTCGCGTTCCTGGACGACTTCCTCGGCCTCGCCGACCAGCTCGACCGCGAGGGCTACGTCGCCGCGCTCGTGCAGCGGCACGCGCTGACGCGGGCGTGGGCGGAGCTCACCGACCGCTACCCGCTGGTGCTGGGGCCGGTGGCCACCGACGGCACCTCGGCGGTGGGGCGCGACCTGTCCGGCCCCGACGCGGTGCGCGACATGTGGTCCTCCCACCGGCTGCTGGTGGCGGCCAACCTGCTCGGGGTGCCCGCCCTGTCGCTGCCCACCGGCCTCGACGGGAGCGGGCGGCCGACCGGGGTCCAGCTCGTCGGGGGCGCGTACGGCGAGTTGGACCTCCTCGGGGCGGCCCGCGCCGTCGAGCGGGCGCTGCCGCACATCCCGGCGCCACTGCCGGGGTGAGGGTGGGCCCGCGGCCGTACTACGCTCGGACCGGTGCGCAGCAGTCTCACCGTCCTGGACCGCGCGGCCGTCCCGCATGCCCTGGTGACCGCCTTCGGCGGGCAGCCGGCATGGCTCAACGCCCCCCGCTGGCCGCTGGACACCACCACCGTCGACGACAGTCAGCTGGCCTTCCTCGGCCAGATCGCCCTCGACGGGCGACTGTTCCCCGGCGGCGAAGGCACGATGGTCTACCTCTTCGTCTCGGAGGAGTCCGAACCGCTGTCCGACGAAGCGGTCGTGGCGGTGATCCAGTCGCCGGACGGCACCACCACCGTCGCCGCTGATGACGGCGGCGAGATTCCGCTGGTGGAATCCGCATCCGGCCCTGCGGTCCGTGCGCCCGATCCGACGCCGGACGGACCGTATGGATACGCCGTCGTCGTGCACGAACCCGAACCGGAACCGGTCGTGCCGGTGGCCGAACGCGGCGCGGGGTGCTGGGACTACGACATCAACGGCTACCGGTTCACCCCACAGGCCGCGGCCCTGGCGGGCAACAAGATCGGCGGACAGCCGCTCTACGTCGACGGGCTGGACACACCGCCGCGGGAGTTCGGCTCCGGCGAGTGGCTGTTGCTGTTGCAACTGGCGCCGGACGAGGGTTACTGGGCGCCCGAGGGTCCCCCGTGGCGACGGGCCTTCTACCCGTTCCTCCTCGAGCTCGGCGAGGCCGGCATCCTCACGGCGTTCATCTCGACCGACTACCGCCGCTTCGCTTGCCGGATCCAGACCGGCTGACCGAACATTCGGCAGGATGCGTTGAGCCGCTGTCCTGACGGCATTGCCGACCGCATGGCCGCGCTCACGGCAGCAACCCCTCCTCGTACGCCCAAGAGAACAGGCTCTCACCAGAGTCCATCGGCAACTTCATATTGGTTGCCAGAAGGTCGTCGACGACCTGCGCCGCGCGTGCCTGTCACGCTCGAACAGATGCTTGTATGCCTCGACCACGATCGACAGCGTGTCACGGACTGGAACGCTGAGCCGTTCGGCCTGCGCGATCGCGGCGCGCTCGTCGAGCACCGCAATCAGGCCGCGGTGACGTGCGCACGCGATGACCGCGCATTCACCAAGATGTTCGTCCGGGCTGCCGCCCATCTGAGCCTTGACGTCCAACATGGTCCAGACCTCGTCCTCGTCCAGAACGACGACCTTCGCCCACCCGACTGACGAGACGGCTGGGATCGCCGGATACCGATCCCGCCCTCGCTCGATCTCGACGTCGACTTCGCTGGGTACGAGGACTGCGCCTCCCGGAGTGAGCCGGGCAAGGATCTCCTGGTGGCCGGCGCGGCAGAGGTGAGTGTAGGTACTGGTGTCCATCACCCAGCCGAGTGGCTCAGCCGCCATGCGCGAGGAAGGACGTGCGGAGGTCGTCCAGGGTGATCGGCTGCTGGCGAGGTAGGTCTGACCCCGTCACTGTTCGGCGCAGGAGTTCGAGGCATCGGCTCTCGGTGAGCTGACCGGAGACATATCCGTTCAGGCAGGCTGCAGCGAATCCGGGTGAGACGTAGGGCGCCGTGAGTTCGTCGGTCCACGAGAGGCCGAGCCGCTTGTAATCCCCGGAGCGGGGCTCGTCGCTCATCAGCGCGGCGCGCTGCCCGTTGTCGACCAGACCGAGGTTCCGAAGCTGCCCGACCGTGGCCGACCAGCTCAGCCGGAACACCGCGCCGACCGCGAGCGCCCGGTCACGGATCTCCCGGTCCGGGTACCGGGCCCACACTTCCTGCACGCCTGCTCGCGGAGCGAGGAAGTGGATCGCGAACGAGCTGATCATCTTCTCGTCGTCGACGGAGCCGCCTTGGTCATAGGCGTCACCGCTCAGCCAGTGGCCGAGTTCGTGCGCCAACGTCATGCGGCGCCTACCCGCCGGGGCATCGCCGTTGATCACTGCCGCCCCGACGAGGTCCTGGCCGTCACCGACCTCAACGCAACCACCGTCGGGTCCACCACTTCCCAGCGGTGCGGCGCATGAGTGGAGTCCCAGTCGTTCACAGGTCTCGCCCAGGTCCTGGACGGGCCGGTTCTCCAGGCCGAGGCTGCGTCGGCAGTCTTGAGCCATCGTCTCGGCAGCCAGGTGATCCTTGGGTGTCCGCGCCGGCACCGGTCGAACAACCGGGGTGATGAGGTTCATCTCCACCAGAGTGCGAACATCGGCGGCGAAGATCTCCAACTCGATGTCCAGCATGTGCGTTGTCTCGTGTGAATTCGTGGGTTCGCTGCGGCGGCTGACAGCAGCGGGAACGGGGGGGCTGACGAAGAACGACAGGGGGCGGCCGAGAGCGGTGGCGATCGCAACGAGCTCGGGCACGCTCAACCTGCGTTCTCCGGCCTCGAGTCGGGAGACCGCACTCCGATCGAGGTTTACGGCCCGGCCCAGACTGTCCTGGGTCATCCCCGCGGCCTCGCGAGCACGCGCCAGGCGTTCCCCGAGCACCACCTTGTCCATGCGTGTGATTTTCGCACGGACCCGTCTGCGGGTCGAGCTCCGGGGCAGCCGGACCAGCCGGACCCGATGGCATGCCGACCGCGTGGCCGCGGGCTGGGGTGAACCACGCTCGATAGATGTCGCCGGCGCTCCCGATATGGAGGCGGCGGGGCGGACGCCAGCACGTTCTGGCCGGCCGTTCCCGTTCGGGACGGCGTTGCCCTGCTCAGCACCCACGACGGGGTTGCGGGGCACTGGTCCGCAGAGCGGGTCACCGGCGTCCGGACCCCGGATTCGATGGCGCTCATGGAGGGGTATCAGAACAACCGGTCGAACCTGGAGCTCGTCTACCGGCAGGGCACAACCCTCTACAGCATCTGGCGGTCGGACGGGCAGCCCTGGCGGGGGCCGACCGAGATCCACTGCCAGTAGCGAGGCCGCGGGGGCGACACCGGGGAGCACAGGGCGAGCAGGGGCGGGCGGGGCTCATTCCCGGCGGGCTCCCGGGGCCGGCCACCCGGACGAGATGGTCGTCACCCGCTCTTCGGGACCTGGAACGGGCTGCGGCCGGGCACGATCTGGATCGGGCCGAGCCCGCCGTAGGTGCTCGCGTAGTCCAGCACCCGCTGCATGTCCGCGACGTAGGTGAAGTACCCGTCCTTCGTGTCGACATCGCAGATCACACCGACCGCGCGCCCCTGGGCGTCCAGCAGCCCGCTCCCGGAGTTGCCGATCACCGACGGCAGGTGCACGTAGCGGAAGGCGCTGTCGTCGGCCTCGTTCCGGTAGCCCGCCTTCGCCCCGAACTCGCCCTGGTAGGAGTAGACCGGTTCGTTCCTCCCCAGCGGGGACGTCGTGGTCCGCACCCCCATGGGCCCGCCGAAGCGGGGCACCGTCGGATCCGTGCGCCTGACGTCATCCATCTCGAGTTCGACCAGCGCGAAGTCATTGCCGTCGGACAGGTCCGTGTTCTGGTCGCTCCGGACCTCACACACGCCGTGCTCGCGCATCGTCCTGCCCGAGATGTACGCCACCCGGCCGGTGGTCGTCGTCCCGTCCGTGAGCGCTATGTCCACGGGCGTGCCGAGCGCCATCGCTCCGTGCGAGCACTGGCCGGCGTCCGTGATGTTGTCGTCCGGCCAGAAGCAGTGCGAAGCGGTACCGAGGAACCACGTGGGCCCGTTCGTGAAGACGAAGTTGGTGGTGCAGTCGAAGCCCCCGACCGAGATGAGCGCTCCGGGTGCGATGACGCCGGGCGTCCCGCTCGGTGGGGCCGCGACCGCGGAGGCGGTGCCCCCGAGCGTCGCGGCGACCAGGGCGAGGGCGAGGGCGAACCATGCTGCGCGGCCCGGTGTCCGGCCGTCGACGGTCGCGCGCGTGCTCGGCATGGTCAGGATGCTGGCAGGCCCGGTACGGACGGGCGGGGTCTCGTGGAGCCGGGGCTCGGTGACCGTTGCCCGGGCGGGCCGCGGGCTTCACACGCGAGCGGTATCGGCGGCCGGTGTCGTCGGCACCGCCACGCCGTGGCTGGTGAGCACCCGGCCGGCCACGGCGTGCAGCAACGCCGCCTCGTCCGGGTCGAGGTCGCCCAGGGAGGCGGTGAGCCGGGCGGTGACCTCGGCGTGCGCGGCATGGGCCGTGCGGGTGCCCAGCTCGGTGAGCGCGATCCGGCAGGCGCGGCGGTCGCGCGCGTCCCGGAGCCGGGCGACGAGCTCGCGGCGTTCCACGCGGTCGACCAGGCCGGTGAGGCTGGACCTCTCCAGGTGCAGCAGTCGGCTCAGCTCGGTCATCCCCACCGGGCCCGGCGCGAGCATGCAAAGCAGCTGGGTCTGCTGCGGGGTGAGGTCGTGGTCCCGGCTGACGTCGGCGAACACGTGCTGGACGACGTGCGAGAGGCGCACCAGCGTCTCGGCGAGCGCGGTGGTGGCGGTCATCGCACGTCCATGGCGGGAGTGTAGTTGACGACGTTTCGCAGGACGAACTAAAGTTGTTCGTACTGCGAAACGTCCGTACTACGAACTAGGAGTGCCCATGACCGCAACGGTTGTCGTCGTCGGCGGGGGATACGGCGGCGCCGCCGTCGCGAAGGCGCTCGACGAGGTCGCCGACGTGGTGCTCGTCGAACCCCGCGACGCGTTCGTGCACAACGTCGCGGCATTGCGCGGGCTGGTCGACCCGGCGTGGACCGAGCAGATCTTCCTGCCCTACGACGCGCTCCTGACCCGCGGGCGGGTGGTCCGCGGCCGCGCCGCCGGCGTCGATCCGCACGGCGTCACCCTCGCCTCCGGAGAGCGCATCGGCGCGGACTACGTCGTGCTCGCCACCGGCTCGGAGTACCCCTTCCCGGCCAAGTTCGACCTCGACGAGAGCGCCGCCGCCATCGCACGGCTGCACGGCACCCGCGCGGAGCTCGCCCGGGCCGAGCGCGTGCTGCTCCTGGGGGCGGGCCCGGTCGGGTTGGAGCTGGCCGGCGAGATCGCCGCCGCCTGGCCCGACAAGCACGTGGCGATCGTCGATCCGGCCGACGACGTCGTCTCCGGGCCCTTCCCCGACGAGTTCCGCGCCGAGCTGCGGGGCCAGCTCGACGAGCTGGGGGTGGAGCTGCTGCTCGGCACGGCGCTCGTGGAGGAGCCGGTCACCGCGCCCGGCGAGACCAAGACCTTCACCGTCACCACGGCCGCGGGCCGCGAGATCACCGCCGACATCTGGTTCCGCTGCCACGGCATCGTCACCTCCAGCGAGTACCTCGACGGGCCGCTCGCCGCAGCCCGCCGCCCCGACGGGCAGGTGGAGGTGGCCGCCGACCTGCGGGTGCCCGGCCACACCACGGTGTTCGCCATCGGCGATGTCGCCGCCGTCGCCGAGGCGAAGGGTGCCAAGAGCGCGGAGCAGCAGGCCGCGGCGGTCGCGGCGGCCGTCACGGCGCTCATCGAGGGTGGCGACGTCGCCGACTACGTGCCCGGCCCGCCCGGGATCTCGCTCCCGCTCGGCCCCACCGGTGGCGCGTCGTACGCCCCGAGCGCCGGGGTGCTCGGGGCGGAGGCGACGTCGCACCTCAAGGGCGCGACGATGCGCATCGGCCTCTACCGCACCCTCTTCGGGGTCTCGTGAGCGGCGCCGCCGCCCGGCGGGTGGTGGTGGTCGGCGCGGGGCCCACCGGCCTGCTCGCGGCGGGCGACCTCGCCGCCGCGGGCGTGCCCGTCACGCTGCTCGAGAAGCGGCCCGCGGGCATCAGCAACCTGGCGCGCGCCGTCGGCGTGCACGCCCGCACGCTCGAGCTGCTCGATGCGCGGGGGCTCGCCGACCCGCTGCTGCCCACCGGCCGGATCGTCACCGAGCTGCGGGTCGTCGACGGGCACCCGCTCGACCTGTCCGGCATCCCCTCGCGGTACCCGCACATGCTCTCGACCCCGCAGTACGAGGTGGAGGAACTGCTGCTGGCGCGGGCCCGCGAGCACGGCGTCGAGCTCGTCCACGACGCGGAGGTGGTGGGCGTCGAACAGGACGCCTCCGGCGTCGATCTGCAGGTCCGGGCGGGTGACGGCACGACCTCGACGTTGCGCGCCGGCTACGTCGTCGGCGCCGACGGGGTGCGCAGCGCGGTCCGCCGGGCCGTCGGCCTGCCGTTCCCGGGCCGCGCGGTGATCAGCTCCATCGTGCTGGCCGACGTGGCGCTGGCCGAACCGCCGCCGCCCTCGGTGACGGTGAAGGGGGTGGGCGACGTGTTCGGGCTCGTCATCCCGTTCGGCGCGGACGGCCGGTGGCGGGTCGGCGGCTGGAACCGCGACCACGGCGACGCCTCCGACACCGAGCCCGTGACCGAGGACGAGCTGCGCACGATCCTGCGCCGCTCGTTCGGCACCGATTTCGGGATGCACGACGTCGGCTGGATCTCCCGGTTCCACTGCGACGAGCGCCAGGTGCCGCGCTACCGCGTGGGGCGGGTGCTGCTCGCCGGCGACGCCGCGCACACGCACAGCCCGGCCGGTGCGCAGGGCATGAACACCGGGATGCAGGACGCCGCGAACCTGGCGTGGAAGCTCGCCGCGGTGGTCGACGGCTGGGCCCCGGCGTGGCTGCTCGACAGCTACCACGCCGAGCGGCATCCCGTCGGCCGCGCCGTGCTGCGCAGCAGCGGCGCGAACATCCGCCTCACGATGGCGCGCGGCCCGTTCCAGCTGGCGCTGCGCGCCACGCTCGGCCAGATGTTGGCCAGGGTGCGGCCGCTGCGGGAGAAGGTGGTGCGCGAGATGGCGGGCATCGAGCACGCCTACCGGGCGGCGCGTGGCGCGCACCGGTTGTGCGGCCGCCGCGTGCCCGACCTCCCGCTGGAGTCGGGGCGCCTGCACGAGGCCCTCCGATCCGGGCGGTTCGTGCTGGTGCTCGCGCGCGGCGCCGAGGCCGGCGAGGTGGGCCGGGAGAACCGGTTGCGCGTGGCGCGCCGCGCCGACACCGACCCCACCTCGGTGCTTGTCCGCCCCGACGGCTACGCGGCGTGGGCCTCGGAGAACGCGGGTCCTGATCAGGTCCGCGGCGCGCTCGCGACCTGGGTCGGACCGGCCGCGGCCTGACGGTTCAGGAGCCGGCGCGGGAGGGGTCGAGCAGCCCGCGTTCGGCCACCGCGGCCCGCACCTGCGGCAGCACGTCGCGGGCCAGCAGTTCCTGGTCGCGCACCGTCGGCGCGCCGAGCAGCAGGTAGGTGAAGCCGGCCTCGACGACCTCCACGAGCTGCCGGGCGACGGCGTCGGCGTTGCCGGTGAGCAGCCCGGGCGTGGACGTCGCCGAGGGATCGACGCGCGCACCGACGTTCGTGGCGCAGGTGATGTCGTCCGGGTCGCGCCCGGCCGCGACCGCGGCCGCGCGCACGACCTCGCGCATCTCCACCGCCTTCGCCAACCCGATCCGCCCCAGCGAGGGCACCCACCCGTCGGCCAGCTCCCCGGTCAGCGCGAGCGCGCGCGGGCCGTAGGAGCCCAGCCAGATCGGGATCGGGTGCTCGGGCAGCGGGTCGATCGCCGCCTCGCGGACCGTGAACTGCGTGCCCTCGAACGTCGTGGTGCGCTGCGACCACAGGCTGCGCAGGATGGTGATGGCCTCGCGCTGCGCCGCGATCTTCGCGCCGGGGGTGCGCACGGTCAGGCCGAACGCCGAGAACTCGTGGTCGTACCCGCCCGCACCGAGCCCCAGCACCAGCCGCCCGCCCGAGAGCCGGTCCAGCGTCTCGGCGGTCTTCGCCAGCACCGGCGGCGGCCGGTAGGGCAGGCCGAGGACGTTCGTGCCGATCTCGATCCGGGTCGTCGTCGCCGCGATCCAGGTCAGGGCGGTCAACGGCTCCGCGATCGGCCGCTGGGAGTGCAGGTGGTCGCTGAGGGTGAACAGGTCGAAGCCGAGCTCGTCGGCGCTCTGCGCGAGGTCGACGGTCTGGGCGGCGTCGAGGCCGGTGATCGCACCACCCGCGCCGAAGCCGAGCTGCCTGCCCGTGATCCTGCTCATGCCGTTCCTCCTGTCGCGCCGGCGGGCCCGGATCCGGCAGGGGACGGTCCCTCGGCGATGTCGCGTGCGGGGTCCGCCGACCAGGCGGACCAGGATCCGGGGTAGAGCGCCGCGTCGCCGAACCCCGCGAGCTCCAGCGCCAGCAGGTCGTGGCAGGCGGTCACGCCGCTGCCGCAGTAGACGACCACGTCCGAACCGCCGGTCACGCCGAGCTCGGCGTAGTGCCGGCGCAGCTGCTCCACGGGCGCGAACCTGCCGTCCGCCGCCAGGTTGGCCGCCCATGGCGCGTTGACGGCACCGGGCACGTGCCCCGACCGCAGGTCGCTCGGCAACACGGTCTCGCCCGAGTAGCGGTCGGGGGCGCGGGCGTCCAGGACCACGGCGGAGCCCGTCGCGATCGCCTCGGCGACGCCGTCCGCGGAACGCAGCAGCTCGGCGGGCCACGCCGTCGGCGTCCGCTCGACAGCGGGCCGCACCACGTCACCCGTCTCCAGCTCGCCCGGCCACGCGGCGAGCCCGCCGTCGAGCAGCGCCGCGCTGCGGCCGGTGCGGCGCAGCAGCCAGACCAGCCGTGCGGCGAACCCGCCGCCGCTGTCGTCATAGGCGACGACGGTGTCGCCGTCGCCGATCCCCAGCCCGCCGAGCGCGCGGGCGAACGCCGCGGGGTCGGGTAGCGGGTGCCGGCCCCCGACCGGGCTCGGCGGGCCGGAGAGCACCGCGTCGAGGTCCACCCAGACCGCGCCGGGGATGTGCCCGGCCCGGTGGGCGGTGCGCCCGCTGCGACCGTCGAGGTACCAGCGGACGTCGGCGAGGACGAGGTCCGCGCGGTGCGTGCGGACCCAGGCCACGTCGACGACGGGCCCGGCGGGTGTGGTCGTGGACATGCTCACTCCTTGCGGTGGACGTGGTCGGGCGCGACGCGCAACAGGACCCGCTCGCCCTCGGCGGCGCGGATCTCGGCGCTCCCGGTCCACTTGGTGAACGTGGTCCGGGCCAGCGCGACGGCGACCGTACCCGTCTCGACCGCGACGACGCGGCCGCGCACCTCGATGTAGCGGCGCCGGTTCACCTGGTCGAGCAGCAGCAGGTTCACCCGCGGATCGGCGAGGACGTTGCGGTACTTCTGCCGGCCGGTGCTCGTGCCGACCAGCAGGTGCCGCTCGTCGGCGTGCGGCCAGACCACGCTGGTCTGCGGCCGCCCGTCGGGCATCAGGGTGGTGAACACCCCGAGGGTCGTGGTGGCCGCGAGCTCCCGCAGATCGTCATCGAGCACGCGCGCCCACCGGATCCGCACCGAGCCCCCGCACGTTCGGGAGGACGTCGGAGGCCACCAGCTCGGTGGCCGCCTGCACCTCGGCGTAGGGGATGCCGCCGATGTCGATCGAGAGCAGGTGCAGGTCGTGGCCCCAGCGCTCGTGCAGCCGGCCCAGCTTGTCGACGACCTCGGCCGGGCTCCCGCACAGCGCCGGGCCGTGCGGGCCGATGTGGGCGTCGAAGTCGAAGCGCCCCGGCACCGCACCGGGCAGCGGCTTCTTCGCGCTCAGGTAGTTGGCGATGGCATCCGACCAGCGTGCTCGCGCCTCCTGCGAGGTGCGCGCGACGAACGCGTGGCTGGCGGCCCCGAGCCGGCCGGGCGGCCCGCCGTGGCCGTGGGCCCGCCAGGCGTCGCGGTAGGCGGCGAACACCGGTTCGAACGCCGACGGCGGCTTCGCCGTCGTGCCGACGATGACGGGCAGCCCGTGCTCGACCGCGAGCTGCACCGACTCCGATCCGGTGCCCGCGCTGATCCACAACGGCGGGCTGTCCTGCAGCAGCCGGGGCTGCACGTGCACGTCGCGGAGCGGGGGGCGGAAGGCGCCCTCCCAGGTGACGCGGTCCTCGCGCCACAGCCGCAGCAGCAGCTCCACGTTCTCGCGCTTGCGGGCCGCCTTGCCGGCCGGGTCCTGACCGAACACCGCGTACGGCTCGGGGAAGAACGACGCTCCCGCGACCACGACGAGCCGCCCGTCGGAGAGCAGGTCGACCGTGGCGTAGTCCTCGGCGAGGAGCACCGGGTCGCGGTTGGCGACGAGCGTGGTGCCGGTGGCGAGGGTGATCGTCGACGTGGTGCCCGCGATCGCCGCCAGCACCAGCGCGGGCGAGGGGATCACGTCGCGCTCGCCGAAGTGGTGCTCGCCGACGGTGTACCAGGCGAAGCCGAGCTGCTCCGCCTCGCGGGCCGCGCGCACGACGTCACCGAGCCGCTGGCGCTGGCTCAGCCTGACGCCCGTGCCGGGCTCCGGCAACAGGCTGCCGAACGTGATGAGACCTAGGTCCATGAGGGTTCCCCGATGTCGGTGGTGGCGGAGGGGGCGGATCCGGCCCGGATCCCCGGGACGGCGGCCAGCAGCTCCTCCGTGTAGGGGTGCCGGGGGTCGGTGAAGATCTGTTCGGTGTCGCCGGACTCGACGACGCGGCCGTGGCGCATGACGGCGATCCGGTCGCTGACCTGCCGCACCACGGCGAGGTCGTGGGAGATGAACAGCTAGCTCAGGCCGCGCTCGGCCTGCAGCCGGGTGAGGAGCTCCAGGATCCGGGCCTGCACCGTGACGTCCAGGGCGGAGACGGGCTCGTCGCACACCACCAGCTCGGGGTCCACGGCCAACGCGCGGGCGATCGCGACCCGCTGGCGCTGCCCGCCGGACAGCTCCGCCGCCCGGCGCTGCGCGGTGCCCGCGGGCAGCGCGACGTCGTCGAGCAGGCGGGCGACGGTGGCGGCGTGCGGTCCCGCGTCGCGCCCGTCCAGGTTGCGCAGGGGCTCGGTCAGGATCTGCTCGATGCTCATGCGGGGGTTCAGCGACGAGTACGGGTTCTGGTAGATCAGCTGCACGCGGCGGTGCAGCCGCCGCAGCTCCGCGCCGCGGGCGGCGCCCACGTCGGTGACGCCATGCGGGCCGTCGAGGTGCACGGTGCCCGACGTCGGTCGTTCGAGGCCCACCACCAGCCGGGCGGTGGTGGTCTTGCCCGAACCCGACTCGCCGACGAGTCCCAGCGTGGTGCCGCGAGCGATGTCGAAGCCGACGCCGTCGACCGCGAGGCGCCGGCGGGGGCGCAGCCATCCCGTGCCCCGGACCGGGAACGTCCTGGTGAGATCCCGCACGCGCAGGAGGGGCGCGGGTGGCCCCGCCGGAACGGCGACGGCGTCGGGACGCAGGCGGCGCGGCGTGAGGCCGGGTGCGTCGGCGAGCAGCCGGCGCGTGTAGGGGTGCTCCGGGTCCGACAGCACCCGTGCGGTCGGGCCCGCCTCCACGACCCGGCCCCGCGACATCACCACCACCTGCTCGGCGCGGTCGGCGACCACGCCCAGGTCGTGCGTCACGAGCAGGATCGCCGTGCCGCTGGTGGCCACCACCTCCTGCATGTGGTCGAGGATGTGCCGCGCCACGGTGACGTCCAGGGCGGAAGTCGGTTCGTCGGCCACGAGCAGGCCGGGCCGCGCGGCCGTGGCGATCGCGATCAGCACCCGCTGGCGCATCCCGCCCGACAGCTCGTGCGGGTACTGCCGGGCGCGGGAGGCGGCGTCGGGCAGGCCGGCCTCGGCCAGCAGCTCCACCGCGCGGGATCGGGCCTCGGCGCCACCGGCGATGCCGTGCACGCGCAGCACCTCGGCCACCTGCCGCCCGATCGGCGCCACCGGGTCCAGCGCGACCGTCGGGTCCTGCGGCACCAGACCGATGCGGCGGCCCCGCACGCCCAGCCAGCCGCGGGCGTCCAGCCCGGTCAGCTCGTCGCCCGCCAGCGTGATGCTGCCGGCCTCGATGTGGCCCGTGCCGGGGAGCAGCCCGATCACGGCGTGGGCGAGGGTGGTCTTGCCCGAGCCGGACTCGCCGACCACCGCGGTGATCGAGCCGGCGCGTACCGCGAGGTCGAGGTCGGCGACGGCGACGGCCGGGCCCCCGGAGGTCCGGTAGGCCACGCGCAGGCCCGTGACCTGCAGCAGCGGTGCGCTCACCGCACGCCCCGGCCGCCGTCGAACACGCGCGAGAGCCGGTTGGCCGCCAGCACCACGGCGGCCACGGTGAGCCCGGGCATGATCGTCAGCCACCAGGCGGTGGCCAGGTAGTCGCGCCCGCCCGCCACGAGCGAGCCCCACTCCGGCGCGGGCGGCGGCGGGCCGTAGCCGAGGAAGCTCAGCGACGAGACCGCCAGCACCACGAGCCCGAAGTCGAGCGCGGCCAGCGCGAGCACCGGCCCGACCGCGGCGGGCAGGACGTGCCGCGGCAGGAGCCGCCACCAGCGGGTGCCGGACATGATCGCGGCCTCCACGTAGGTGGCGGTGCGGGCCCGCAGCACCTCGGCGCGCATCAGCCTCGCGAACCCGGCGAAGCTGGTGACGCCGACGGCCACGGCGACCTCGACCGTGCCGAACCCGATCGCGCTGATGATCGTCAGCGACAGCAGCACCGGGGGCACCGACAGCATGATCTCGACGACCCGCATGACCACGGACTCGGTCCAGCCGCCGAAGAACCCGGCCAGCAGCCCGAGCCCGACGCCGAGGACGAACGCGATGGCCATGGCGATCACCGCGGCCAGCAGCGACTGGCTCGCGCCGTGCACGACCCGCGCGAACAGGTCGCGGCCCAGCTGGTCGGTGCCGAACAGGTGCGCCCAGCTCGGGGGCCGGAACTTCTCCGCCGGGACGCCCGAGACGGCGCTGCGCCCGGCGAACGCCCCGGGCGCGACGGCCCAGCAGGCGACGACGGCCAGCACCAGCGTCGAGGCCGCGACCCCGGGGTTCCCCCGGACCGCGCGGACGGCCCCCGCACCGCGGGAGGGGCGGGGCCGGGGTGCGGGCCCGGCGGTCGGGGTCGGTGCGGGCGGCACGGGCGCGGTGCGGACGGGGGTCATGCGCTCACGACCTTCCCGGTGGATCGGATGCGGGGGTCGAGCACGGGGTAGACGAGGTCGGTCGCGAGGTTGACGGCGACGAACGCGAGCGAGGCGACGACCACCACGCCCTGCACCACGGGCAGGTCCTGCGCGGCGACGGCCGCCTGGGTGATGCGGCCCATCCCGGGCCGGGAGAACACCGTCTCGACGACCACCGCGCCACCGATCATGCCGCCGACGAGCAGCCCGACGACCGTCACGGCCGGGACGGCCGCGTTGCGCAGCCCGTGGGCGAGCAGCACGCGCACGTCGCTCGCGCCGCCGGCACGCACGGTGTGGGCCCAGGGCTCGCGCAGCGCGTCGTGCAGGCTCTTCCCGAGCACCTGCGCCACCAGGGCGGCGCCGGGGATCGCCAGGGTGACCGCCGGGAGCACGACACCGGCGAACCCCCGGCCCCCGATCGACGGGAACAGCCGCCAGTGCACGGACAGCAGCTGGATCAGCACCAGGCCGACCCAGAACGAGGGCAGCGAGATGCCGAAGGACGGCACCGAGGCCACGAGCTGGCGCGCGAGCGGCGAGCGGACCAGGTTGGCCAGCACCCCCAGCGCGGTGCCGGCGAGCAGCGCCAGCACGAGCGCGGCCACGCCGATCGCCAGCGTGGGCGGCAGCGAGTCGGTGATCATCCGCGACACCGGTTGCCCGGTCTGGATCGAGACCCCGAAGTCGCCGTGCGAGGCGTCGGCCAGCGCGGTGACGTACTGCACCAGCACCGGGCGGTCGAACCCCAGCTCGGCCCGCACCGCCGCGAGCTGTTCCGGCGGGACCGTGTCGAACCCGTTGCGCCCGCTCAGCATCAGCGCGACCGGATCGCCGGGCAGCAGGCGCAGCGCCGCGAACGTCACGGTGAACGCCGCCCACATGACGAACACGGCCCGCAGCACCCGCCCGCCGACGTAGCGGGCGGTCATCCGCTCAGCCAGGCGTCGTGCAGGTCCAGCCGGGTGGACGCGTCGGCCTCCAGGTCCTGGACGCCGTCGGCGACGCCGTGCACGAGGGGCGACTCGTAGAGCGGGACGGTGTCGGCGTGGCCGAGGATCCAGTCGACCGCGCCGTCGACGGCCGCCTGCCGGGCGGCGTCGGTGGTCGCCGCGGCCTGCTGCTCCAGGAACGTGTCGAGCGGGCTGGGCGGGAGGTGCCACAGGTTCGAGCCCTTGGACCAGAACAGGTTGCGCAGCACGTCGGGATCCGCCCTCGTCACGGCGACCGCGGTGATGTCGAACTTCCCGGCCTGCTGCTGCTCCACGTACTTGGGCGGGGCCACCGCGTCGAGCCGCACGTCGACGCCCAGCTTGCGCAGCTGCTGCTGGACCTGCTCGTTCGCCGCGGGCATGGGTGCGGGGATGAGCCAGTTCAGCGTGAGCGGCTGCCCGTTCCGGACCCGGATGCCGTCGGGGCCGGGCAGCCACCCGGCGCTGTCGAGCAGCGCCCCGGCCGCCTTCGGGTCGAACGTCAGGTCCGCGCTCCGGTCGGCGTAGAAGGGGGTGGTCGAGGCCAGCACGCTGGTGGCGGGCCTGCTGTTCGCGCCGAACACGGTGTCGACCAGCTCGCGACGGTCGATGCCGATGAGCAGGGCCCGCCGCACGCGCTCATCGGCGAGGATCCCGGCATGGTTGAGCGAGAGCGGGGGCACCACGCCCGGTGACAGCGAGGTGAGCAGGCGGAAGCCGTTGCCCGCGAACTGCTGCTGGTCGGTGGGCTGCACCTGCTCGGCCACCTGGACCTGCCCGGAGCTCAGCGCCCCGGACCGCGCGCCGGCCTCCGGCACGAACAGGAACCGGACCGAGTCGAGGTAGGCCGCAGCGGCGTTCCTCGATCGCGACGACGGCCAGGCGTAACCGTCGCGACGCCTGATCACGATCTCCTGGTTGGCCGTGTAGTGGTCGAGCACGAACGGGCCCGACCCGACGAACCGGCCGCGGCAGCGGTCGGCCAGCGGCACGGCCGCCGTGGCGGGGGAGAGGATCCCCAGGCCGGCGCCGGACGTGGCCTGCAGGAACTGGGCGTTGGGCGCGTTGAAGCCCACCGTGAAGTGCCGGGCGTCGATGACCGTGGTGCCGGTGTAGCCCCGGATGTAGGCGGGCGCGCCGTTCGCGGGCAGCGTGATGAGCTTGTCGAACGTGGCCTTCACGGCGGCGGAGTCGACCGGCGTGCCGTCGCTGAAGGTGACGCCCGCGCGCAGCACGAAGTCGAAGGTGCGCGCGTCGGGGCTCGTGGAGAACGACTCCGCCAGCCAGGGGACGATCTTCCCGGTCGCGGGGTCCTGGTCGGTGAGGGTGTCGACGAGCTCCCGGGAGACCTCGAGCGCGGCCAGCTGGCCCGTCTGCTGCGGGTCGAGGCAGGTGGGGTCGGCCGTGAGGGCGATGCGCAGCTCGCCGCCCGGTCGTGGCGGGCCCGCCGCCGCGCCGGACGTGTCGCCGGGGCCACCGCAGGCGACCAGGCAACCGGCGGCGGCGAGTGCGGCGAGCGCCCGGAGGTGGTGGCGACGGGGCGTTCGCCCCCTGGTCGTGGACATCTGTGTGCTCCATCTGGGGATGCGCGGGCACACCGGGGGCCGGAGCGGCGCTCGGGTGGGGCCGTGCGAACCGGGGGTGTCGCGGCGTGCGGGACGGGCCGTCGATGCGGAGCCGTCGGGAGGATCGGGGCGGGCTACCGGCCGCTACAGATGCCGCTGCTGGTGTGGCACAGGTCGACGTGCAGGCGGTGGACGAGGAGCATCGAGCCGAGGCGGCACGATCGGGTGGCGCCGGCTACCGGCGACAGCGGTCCGCTCCTCACATCCGCTAAAGTACAACGTGCATTGCAGAAAGTACAGTCGCCGTGGTGGCGGTGAGGGGAGTCACAGTGGTCAGAACCCATCTGTCCGGCGCCGGCGCGGCCGTCGGCGGCGAGGCGCCCCGGCCGCGCCCGACGACCACGCGGAAGCGGCAGGCGATCCTCGACGCCGCCCGCGCCGTGTTCGCCCGGATGGGTTACGCGGGCGCGAGCATCGAGGTCATCGCCGGGTAGGCCACGGTCTCGACCCGCACGATCTACAACCACTTCGTGAACAAGGAGCACCTGTTCACCTCGGTGCTCATGGAGAGCGCGCACGAGGTCGCGCTGGCCCGCGAGGCGGTGATCGGGCGGCACCTCACCGACGTCGTCGATCTGGAGGCCGACCTCATCGCGTTCGGGCGGGAGTGGGTACGCATGCCGCCGCGGTTCGCCGAGCACTTCGCCATCGTCCGGCGCATCACCGCCGAGGCCGACGACCTGCCCGACGAGCTCTACGAGGGCTGGCAGGAGGCAGGCCCGCGCAGGGTCCAGCGGGTGCTGGCCGGCCGGCTGGCGGAGCTCGGGGAGCGGGGGCTGCTGAGGGTGGACGACCCGGAGTTCGCGGCCCAGCACCTCACGCTGCTGGTGACGGCGAAGCTGACCACCCGCGCCCGGCTGGGCGCCCGGGCGCTCGGCGAGGCCGAGGCCGAGCGGATCGCCACCGCGGGGGTGCGCGCGTTCCTCCACGGCTACCTACCGCCCGCCGGCCGCTAGCGTCTGAGTCGGTGATTCGCCTGTAGTAGTTGGCGACGCTGTCGAGGATCTCGTGGGCGGTTTTGGCCCGGATGTGGGGCTGAGGGTTGTCGTTCCAGGTCGTGATCCCGTTCCGGATGTCGGTGGTGAGCGCGTGGACGGTTCGGTGTGTGGAGCGCTGCAGCTTCGTGTCCGCTGTGCTCGTGTTGCTGTGCGCGCGTGGTGAGGGGGACGCGTGCGCGGGGCGCAGCTGGGTGTGGCTGTGTCGCATTCGCGCTCGCGTTGTGCCTGCTGTGCTCGTGTTGCTGTGC
>CAXTTN010000009.1:19108-45861 GCA_964247105.1 uncultured Pseudonocardia sp. | reverse complement strand
ACCCTCGGCGGCCGCGAGCACGATCCGGCTCCGCAACACCCTCGCCGCGTTCGTCCTGTGACGAGCCCAGGACTCCAACTGCGCCCGTTCATCATCGGACCGCACGATCACCTGCGGATGCCGGGACGGCCTACCGCACCCCGACGACCGAGCAGGAACCTCCGACTCAGGACACCAGCCGGCCCACGCCGAACCGCAGCAGCGCTGTCGATCACGCCAGCAGCAGCTCGACGAGGGTGGCGTGCCACCACCGCTCGACCTCGTCCGCGCTCCATCCGCGCTCGGCGGTCGCCACGTCGTACGCCTCGAACGAGACCAGGAGCGCGTAGACGGCCAGCGCCCGCGGCGCGTCGACACCCGGCCGCCACACGCGATCCGGCCAGGACGAGAACACCGTCGCCCGTTCCGCCTCGCCGCGCCTCCGGCCGTCCTCCCGGGCGGCGCCGAGGTCCGGGAACTGCCGGCGGGCCTCGGAGAGGAGCCGGATGACGTCGCCGCCGTGCTCGTAGAGCCGACGGTCGAAGGCGACGAAGTCGCTGAGCTGCGCCGCCGGGTCGCCGCGGTGCCGGACCAGGTCGGCCACCGTCCGGCGGACGTCGGCGCTCTGCTCTGCGGCGTCGATGAGCGAGCTCGCCAGCCCGGCCTTGCTCCCGTAGACGGCGTAGACCGTCGCCTCGGACACGCCGGCCCCGGCCGCCACCGACCGGACGCTGGTGCCGGACCAGCCCTTCTCCAGGAACCGGGCCCTGGCCGCGGCGGCGATCAGGAGGCGGGTGCGCTCGGCCTGCTGCTCGCGCAGCTCCGATCGGTACGGGCGGGGCGTGCTCACCGAACCACTGTACAACTTGACTGAGCCGCTCTATATTCACTGAGCATAACTCAAGTCAATTGGAGAACACCATGATCACACCGACCGGCGTGGCACGGGACGTGCTCGCCCGCCTCGAAGCCGCGTGGAACGACGGCGACGGGCCGGCCTTCGGGGCCGTCTACGCACCGGACGCGTCGTTCGTGACGATCCGCGGCGAGCGGCTCACCGGAGCCGCCGCCATCGGCGAGGGCCACGCCGGGATCTTCGCCACGATCTACGCCGGGAGCGTCAACCGGATGGAGCTGGTCCGCGCGGACCGGATCGCCGAGGACGTCGTCCTGGCGGTCTCGACCGGCACGCTCGACTGCCCGTCCGGGCCGCTGGCCGGCGTGCACCGGGCGCTGTCGACGAACGTCATCGCGCGGCACGGGGACACCTGGCGCGTGGTCGCCACCCAGAACACGCTGGAGGCGACGACAGCACATTCGGTGCAGGAGCGACAAAGATGACGCCCTGGTACCGAATACGCTGATCACGGCCGGGTGCGGAGCCCGGCCGCGCGTTCCGCGGAACGCCCGCCGCCGCACCGCAGGAGTCCTCGTTGTCACGCTCTGACGCCCGGCACGTGCCGGTACTCGCCCTCCTGCTCGCGCTCGCCGGTTGCGCACCCCAGGCCGTGCCGGGGATCCCCGGGCCGGTCGGCGGCTCGGGATCGGCGCCGGCAGCCGGCGCGCTCAGCCCCGGCCCGGTGACGGTCATCGCGCTGGGCGACAGCCTCACCGCCGGCGTGGGCGACGACTCCGGCCAGGGCTTCGTCGGCCGCATCACCGAGGCCATCACGGCCCGGCCCGGCCGGGAGGGGTCGACGCTGCTCAACCTCGGCCAGTCCGGGTGGACCAGCACCGAGCTCATCGACGGGCAGCAGGACGCGCCGGGCGAGCTGAAGCACGCCGTCGACGCGGCCCGCGCCGCCCCGCCCGGATCGGTGCTGGCCACGCTGCTGATCGGCTCCAACGACCTCTGGTCGGTCTACCAGAACAACCCCGTGAACCCGACCCCGAGCGCCGACGAGGACGCGGCCGTCGCGACCTACCGGAAGAACCTCGACCGAACGGTGAGCGAGATGCAGGCCGCGGGGGCCGTCGTGGTCGTCGGGCTGCCCGACGACCAGTCCGTGCGCCCGAGCTACGCCGACATCACGCGGCTGAACGCGCAGCTCCCCGACATCACCCAGGACGAGGTCCGCCGGATGGCCGACCTGTCGAAGGTGCTCGACCGCACGGTCACCGAGGTCGCGGCCGCCCACGGGGTGCGCACGGTCGACACGAACGACGCCTTCTGGGCCGACCCGTCGAAGATGGATCCTGACGGCATCCATCCCAACGCGACCGGCTACACGCAGATGGCCGCCCGGTGGATCCAGGCCGTGGACCCGCTGCTCTGACGCCGGACGAGGATGGGCCCGGTGACCCGAACCGCGTTGATCACCGGAGTGGGCCGCCGTCGGGGGATCGGGGCCGGCATCGCCACCGGCCTGGCCGCCGACGGCTGGAACCTCGTCCTCTCCTACTGGCGACCCTACGACGACCGCCTGGGGCTCCCGGCCGGTCCGGACGACCCCCAGGCACTGGCCGACGAGCTGCCCGGCCAGGTCACGCTCGTCCCGGTCGACCTCGCCGATCCGACAGGCCCCGAAGCGCTCGTCGACGCCGCCGGCCCGCTCGACGCGCTGGTCCTGTCGCACTGCGAGAGCGTCGACTCCGGCCTGTTGACCACCACCGTCGAGAGCTTCGACCGCCACTACGCCGTCAACGTGCGGGCGACGTGGCTGCTGCTGGCCGCGTTCGCCCGCCGGATGCCGGCGACGGGCGGCGCCGCCGTGGCCCTGACCAGCGACCACACCGTGCACAACCTGCCCTACGGGGCGACGAAGGGCGCCCTGGACCGCGTCGTCCTCGCCGCCGCGCACGAGCTCGGCGATCGCGGGCTGCGGGCCAACGTGATCAACCCCGGCCCCGTCGACACCGGCTGGATGACCGGCGAGCTCCGCGCCGAGGTGCTGGCGCAGCAGCCGACCGGACGGCTCGGAACCCCCGCCGACGTCGCGAACCTGGTCCGCTTCCTGCTCTCCGACCAGGGGCGGTGGATCAACGGCCAGCTGCTCCACAGCAACGGCGGCTTCCCTACGGGCCGGTTGCCGGTGTGACGTAGGCATCGTGCCAGTTCCACCACGCGTACGGCGGCGACTGCGGTGTGCCCTCGGGCGAGTCCTCCCACTCCTCCTGCCGGCCGAGCGCGGTGATGTCCAGGTAGCTCCAGGTGCTCCCCATCGCCTCGTCGCCGCGGTTGTCGACGAAGTACGTGCGGAACACCCCGTCGCCCTCGCGAATGAACGCGTTGGTGCCGTGCCACTGGTCCACGCCGAAGTCGGCGTCGAACCCGTCGGTCAGCGTGAACCACGGCATCGTCCAGCCCATCCGCTCCTTCACCCGCGCGATGTCGGGCTGCGGCGCGCGCGAGGCGAACACGAGCGTGGTGTCGCGCGCGTTGAGGTGGGCGACATGGGCGACCTGATCGGCCACCAGCGAGCAGCCGGTGCACGCGTGATCCGGCCAGCCGTGCACCCCGGGTTCGAAGAAGGCGCGGTAGACGATCAGCTGACGGCGTCCCTCGAACAGGTCGAGCAGGCTCGCCGGGCCCGCCGCCCCCTCGAACGCGTACTCCTTCTCCACCGCCTGCCACGGCATCCGCCGCCGCTGCGCGGCCATGGCATCACGGGCGCGGGTCAGCTCCTTCTCCTTCACCAGCAGCTGCTGGCGTGCTTCCTCCCATTCCTGGGCCGAGACGATCATGTCTTCCTCCGGTCGAGATGGTCCTTCAAGGCATCGAGCGGGCCGTCCCAGTCGCGGGCCAGGGCGGCCAGGTACCGCTGCGCCACCCGCATCGGCGCGGAACGCAGCCGGTAGCGGATCCGGCGGCGCTCGCCCAGCTCGGGCATCACCAGCCCGGCGTCGGACAGCAGCGTCAGGTGCTTGGCGATCGCCTGCCGCGACACGGGCAGCCGCTCGGCCAGGTCGGTGGCCGTGGCGGGCCCGTCCGTGGCGAGGGCGGCCAGGATGACCCGCCGGGTCGGGTCGGCGAGCGCGGCGAAGACCCGCTCGGCGACCGCTTCGCCGTCAGGCGGCATCGAGGTGGGCGACCAGCTCACCCAGCTCGCTCGCCCAGCCCTCGGTGTTGCCCCCGAACGCCTTGTCGTGGGCGTCGTCGGGCAGCTGGGCGAAGCCGGACTCGGTGACGGTCAGCCGCGTGCCCGCCCCGACCGGCTCGAGCGTGAACTCGACGTACGTGCGGCGGGGATCATCCTCCGGCAGTCCGTTGACGTGCCAGGTGAAGCCGAAGACGGCCGGCTCCTCGACCCGCTCGACGCGCATCTCGGCCCGGTGGCCGCCCTCCCACGTCATCTCGGCCGACCCGCCTGGCCGCAGGTCGATCGTCGCCGCGTTGCCGAACCAGGCGCCCAGGCCCTCGGCCGTGGTGAGCGCGGTCCAGACGGTGGCGGGCGGGTGGGCGAGCTCCAGCGTGCGCTCGATGCGATCGGGGAATCCCATGACGACCTCCAGTAAATGGCAACCGAACGATTGCGACACTATGGCAACCGGATGGTTGCGTCAAGGCGCATCTGAGTAGTCCCCGGAGTAGTTCGGCGGACGCGCGGCGCCCACCGTGCTCCCTACCGTCGCGGGCGTCACATCCCCCGTCCGAAGAGGAACGTCATGGACACCCTCCGCACGGCCCGCGTCTGCGCCGCGATCTGCATCGTCGGCGCAGCGGCAGCCGGCCTGTTCGCCGCCGCCACGCTCGCCGGATACGAACCGGCCGACGAGTCGCCCTTCCTGATCCCGATCTACCTCGCCACGCTCGCGGGCGTGGTGGGCCTCGCCCTCACCGGCGCGGCCGCCGGGATGGTGGGGCGCACCGGCGTCGGCATCGCGATCGCCGGCCTGCTGGGCTTCCTCGGCGCCGAGATCACCGCACCCGGACCGGCGAGCGACACGCTCTACGCCGTCGTGCCGCTGGTGACCGCGCTCGGCATGGTGCTCGCCGGCGTCGCGGTGCTGCGCTCGCGGCGGTGGAGCGGGTGGCACCGGTACGCGCCGCTGGCGGTCGGTGGCTGGATCGTGGTCGTCGTCGTCCCGGTGATGGCGCTGGCCGGCGACGACCTCGGCCCGGACGCCGTCGCCGCCACGGTCGCCGTCGGTGCCTGGCACCTGCTGTGGGTGGTGCTGGGCGTCGCCGTGCTGGGCGAGACCGGCAGCAGGCAGCGGGTGTCGGCCTGACGCTTGCCAGGTCCGTCCCCGCTGACGACACTGCTCCCGCACGGAGGGGGTGCGGGAGGTGCCGTCCGGACTGGTGGGTCGCGACCGCGAGCTGGCCGCGCTCGCCGCCCTGCTCAGGGCGTCGCTGGCGGGTGACGCCCGGCTCGTGCTCTGCGGCGGCGAGCCGGGCATCGGCCGGACGCGCATCGCCACCGAGCTCGCGGCCCGCGCCGCGGCGGACGGCGTCGCGGTCGCCTGGGGTTCCGTGACCGAGCCCGGCACCGGGCCCCCGTACCTGCCGTGGCGGCAGGTCCTGCGCGCCCTCCCCGGTGCCGCCGACCTGGCCGCCACCGGCGGCGAGGACCGCTACCGGCTGTTCGACGCGGTCACCGGGGCGTTGCGCGCGGCCGCGGACCCGGCCGGGCTGCTGGTCGTCCTCGACGACGTCCACCGCGCCGACGCGGACTCGTTGCTCCTGCTCCGTCACGTGGCCGGGCAGCTGCGCGGCGCACGGGTCCTGCTGCTCGCCACCCACGACGACACCGCGGCCACGCCCGCGCTGCCCGGCGGGCCCGCCGTCGAGCGGATGGTGCTGCGGCGGCTCCCGCCCGACGCCGTCGCGGCCCAGCTCGCGGCCGCAACAGGTGGCGCCGTGCCCGCGGAGCAGGCTCGGCGGGTGCACGAGCTGACCGGTGGCAACCCGTTCCTCGTCACCGAGCTGGCCCGCGACATCGGCGAGGGCCGGCCGATCCGGGTCCCGTCCGGGGTGCGCGAGGCCGTCGAGCGGCGGTTGGGCAGGCTCTCCCCCCGCAGCCGCCACGAGCTGCGTGCGGCCGCGGTGCTCGGCCGGGGCTTCGACCTCGCCGTGCTGGCCGGTGTCGTCGGCCGCCCCGTACTGGAGTGCCTGGACCCGATCGACGAGGCGACGGCGGCCGGCCTCGTCGAACCCGCTGACGGGCCCGGGCGGCACCGCTTCGTCCACGCACTCGTCCGCGACACCGTCGAGGCCGGGCTCCCCGCCGCGGAGCGGGTGCGGCTGCACCGGGCGGCGGTCGACGCGATCCGGCGCCACGCGGGCGACCGGCTCGACCACTATCTCGCCGATCTCGCGCGGCACTGGGCGGTGGCCGCGGTGGCCGGCGAGCGGGCCGTCGCGGCGGGGTGGATCGAGCGGGCCGCGGGCGCGGCCGTCGATGCGCTCGCGTTCGAGGACGGAGCCCGGCTGTACCGGCTCGCGCTCGACACCGGCCACCCCGACCTCGACGCCGAGGCCCGCCACCGCCTGCTGGCCGCGCTGGCCGCGGCACGCTTCCGGGGCGACGACCCGGCAGGCGCGGTCGCCGCCGCGGGCGAGGCCGCGGCCGTGGCCCGGGAGCTGGACCGGCCGGAGCTGATCGCCGATGCGGTGCTCTCCCTCGGCTGCGTGAACGACCAGGGCGTCGACCGCACGGTGCGCGCGCTGTGCGAGGAGGCGCTCGCGGGGCTCGGGACGCGGTCGGCGCCGCGACGGGCCCGGCTGCTCGCGCTGCGGGCCGAGGCCGACATGTACCTCGATGACCTCGACGAGGCCGATGCGGCCAGCCGGGAGGCGCTCGCCGTCGCGGAGCGCAGCGGGGACGGATCCGCGCTGGTCGCGGCGTTGCGGGCGCGGCAGATCGCGCGCAGCGGGCCCGACGGCGTCGAGGAGCGGTCGGCGCTGGCCGAGCGGCTGCTCGCCGTCACCACGTCCGGTGACGAGGCCCGGCTGTGGGCGCACCTGTGGCGCATCGACGCGCTGGTGGAGTGCGGTGCGCTCTTCGACGCGGGCGCGGAGCTCGACCGGCTGGAGTGGACGGCCGGGCGCTACGGCGGGCCGACGGCCCGCTGGCACGTGCTCAAGGTGCGGGCGATGCTGGCCCAGGCCCACGGCCGCCTCGACGACGCGCGCCGGTTCGCCGAGCAGGCGTTCACGGCCGCCCCGGCCGGGTCGGTCGGCGCGATGGGAACCCGTCTCGTGCTGCTGTCCGCCGTCGACCACCACGCCGGCACCACGCACGCGCTCGACGCGCTCGACGCCGCGGGTGGCCCCGTCGCCGCCGGTTCCGGGTACCGCATCACGCTCACGCTGGGCCCGGCGCTGATGCTCACCGACGCCGGGCGGCGGGCCGAGGCGGGCGCGCTGTACCGGTCGCTGGGCCCGCCCGACGGCTGGCGGCCGCCGCCGTTCTTCCTGCTGGCGGTGCTCACGGCCGGCCTGCGGGTGGCGGTCGCGCAGGACATCGCCGCGGACGTCGTCGCGTTGCGGGAGCGGCTGGCGCCCCACCGGGACCGGCACGTCGGTTCCGGCGCGGGCGTCGCGAACTACGGCGGTCCCGTCACGCTGCACCTGGGCACGGCCGCCGCCCACCTCGGCGACCTCGACGTGGCCGCCGACGAGCTCAGGGCCGCGGTGGCCTGCTGTCGCCGCATCGGCGCCGCCTGCTACACGGTGGAGGCGCAGACGGAGCTGGCGGCCGTGCTCGCCCGCCGGGGCCGGACCGGGGACGGCGCCGAGGCGGCCGCGGTCGTCGCCGACGCGCGGGCGGCCGTCGACGGGCTGGGCATGCCCGGCTTCGCCGCCCGGCTGGCGGCCGTCGACGAGCGGCTCCGGCGGGTCCCGAGCGGGCTGCTCACCGCCCGCGAGCGGGAGGTCGCCGCGTGCGTCGCCCGCGGGATGAGCAACCCGCAGATCGCCGCCGCGCTGGTCGTCTCCGAGCGCACCGCCCAGAACCACGTCCAGCACATCCTCACCAAGCTCGGATTCTCCCGGCGCAGCCAGATCGCGGTGTGGGCGGTGCAGAACCTGCCGACCTGAGTAGGCGGGTGGAGTAGTTCGGCGGACGTGCGCGCGCGGCGCGCCTCGTAGCGTCGACCGCATCGACGGACGCGACCCGAGGAGGCCGCCATGGCGTTCGCCACCATCACCCAGGTCCCGGTCGGGACCCTGGCCGCGTACCGGGAGATCGCCGCGCTCGCGGTCGGTGCGGACCGGCCGGACGGGCTGCTGCTGCAGGTCGCGGGCGAGTGCGAGGAAGGCCTGCAGATCGTGTCCGTCTGGGAGTCCGGCGTGCACCACGACCGGTTCGTCGCCGAGCGCCTGCACCCCGTGCTCCGGCGGGCCGGAGTACGCCTGGAGCCGGGCCTGCGGCACGTGGAGTTCGAGGTCGGCGATCTCGGCGTCGCGGCGGCACTCGTGCCGTGCGGCTCGTGAGCGGCACGGCCGCCCCGCGGCCGGTCGACCCGAACGCCTGCCACGCGAACTCGCGCGGCCGGTCGACCGCGCGGACCTCGCAGACCCGCGCCCAGCGCGTGCCTCCCGGCCGGGCGCGGGCCTGATACTGGCGGTGTGCCCGCCCCGACCGCCGACGACCTCGAAGCGCTGCGGATCCCGCTGACGGCGTACTGCTACCGGCTGCTCGGGTCGGCCGCCGACACCGACGACGCGGTGCAGGAGGCGATCGTCCGCGCCCACGGCCACCGGGAGCGCTACGACCCGGTCCGCGGCGCCCTGCGGGCGTGGGTGTTCCGCATCGCGACGAACATCTGCCTCGACCTGCTGCGCGGCGCGCGGAGGCGCGCGCTGTGCGTCGACCTCGGGCCGGCGGCCGTCCCCGGGGCCGAGCTCGGCGTCCCGCTCCCGCCGGAGTGCTTCCTCGAGCCGATGCCCGAGGCCCGGCTGATCGCGGCCCGGGATCCGGGTGAGGTCGTGGCCGAGCGGGAGAGCGTGCGCCTCGCCTTCGTCGCCGCGCTGCACCACCTCGCGCCGCGGCAGCGCGCCACCCTCGTACTGCGTGACGTGCTGTGCTTCTCGGCGGCGGAGACGGCCGACATGCTCGGCACGACGACGGCCGCCGCCAACAGCGCGCTCCAGCGGGCGCGGGCGACCCTCGACCGCCACCGCTCGTCGCCGACCGACCCGCTCGACCCGGGCGACGCCGGCCAGCGCGACCTGCTCGAACGGTACGTCTCCGCGTTCGAGGCCCACGACGTGGCGCGCCTCGCTGCGCTGCTGTGCGAGGACGCCCGCACCTCGATGCCGCCGTTCGGCTGGTGGCTCCAGGGCGGGGCGACGATCGCCGCGCTCGTCGGCACGGGTGGCTGCGCGGGCGCCCGGCTCCTGCCGGCCGCGATCGGCGGCCAGCCGGGCTTCGGCCAGTACCGCCCCGACGAGCGCGGGCTGCTGCGCCCGTTCGCGCTCGTGCTCGTCGAGACCCGCGGGCCGCGCATCGCGCACCTGACCACGTTCCTCGGAACCGGCGACCGCTTCCCCGAGTTCGGGTTGCCGCCCGTCATGACCGATGAGTCCGCAGCCGCGCGGACGTAGAGGAGGGGTCAGGACCGCACTCCCGAAGGAGCCCGCCGTGCCCCGCCAGCTCGACCCCGCCGACCCGCTCGCCCGTGAGACCGCCGCCGAACGGCAGCGGCTCGCCGACCTCTACGCCGCCCTCACCCCCGACCGGTGGGCGGCGCCGTCGCTCTGCGCGGGCTGGCGGGTGCGGGAGGTCCTCGCACACGTGACGATGCCGTACCGCCACTCCGGCCTGCGCGTCCTCCGCGGGATCGCGGCCGCCCGCGGCGACTTCGACCGCTTCGCCGACCGCATCGCCCGCGAGGACACCGCCCGCCTGTCCGACGCGGAGCTGCTCGCGGCGCTGCGGGACAACGTCGAGCACCCGTGGCGACCGCCGCGCGGCGGCCAGGTCGGGGCGCTGAGCCACGACGTCATCCACGGCCTCGACGTCACCGAGGCCCTCGGGCTGCCCCGCGTGCCGGCCGACCGCGTGCGGCACGTGCTCGCCGGGGCCGGGCCCCGCGCGTTCGCCTACTTCGGCACCGACCTCACCGGACGGCGCCTGGTCGCGACCGACACCGATCTCGTCCTCGGCGACGGCCCCGACGTCCTCGAGCTGCCGGCGGTCGACCTGCTGCTGCGCGTCACCGGGCGGACGTCCTGACCCGGTGCACCGGCCCGTTGCAGCCGGTCGCGTCCCACCGGCGTCGCTCCCGGCCGCGGTCGTGCGCGACCGGCCGCATCTCGGTCACCTTCGTTCTCACGACGAACGTCGTCGAGGGCCATCGAGGCCAGCGGCGGCCCGGAGCGTTGCGGTGTCGACACGCCGGTAAGGCGGCCCAGGGCTCGGCTCACCACCTGGAACGCCGCGGTTCCGTCGCGGGTCGCGCCGAGCGTGCAACGGCTGCTCGACCGCCCTCGCCGTCGTCCTGGTACCCAGTCGCTCGTGCCTGATCGCCCGGGGTCGGGCGGTGGAACCGTGAGTGCGACGCTGCGGCTGATGGCGGTACCCAGCTGGGCCCGATGTCATCGCTGCCGGCCGCCGCGGGCTCAGCAGGACAGGTCGTCCCCCGGCGGCACGTCGAGAAGCGCGGTGAACCGCTGGTAGGCCTCGACGCGGTTCTGCACCTGCGCCGGGCTGCGTCCGTCGCACTCCAGCGCCCCGTTGAACGAGCGGATGGTCGCCCCGAAGCCGCGGCCCCCGACCATCGCGTCGTGGGGGGTGGCCGCACCCGCACCCACCTGGGTGTTCCAGAACCAGAGACCCGTGCTCCAGGCGACGGCCGGATCCCGTTCGACGGCGGCCGGGTTGGCGAGCAGGTCGATCCCGATCGCCTCGCCCGCGGCGCGGTAGTTGTAGTTCCAGCTCAGCTGCACCGGGCCGCGGCCGTAGTAGGCGTTCGCCCCGGCCGGGCAGCCGTAGGGCTTGCTCGTGTCGCAGTAGCTGCCGTAGTTGGCGGTGTTCTGCTCCACGACGTACTTCAACCCACCGGTCTCGTGGTCGACATCGGCGAGGAACGCCGCCGCCTCGCGGCGCCGGGTGGCGTCGTCGCCGGTGGTCGTGAACGCGGGGTAGGTGTGGAGAGCGGCGACCAGGCCGTCGTAACTGTAGAACGGGTTCCGGTCGGGGAAGGCCTTCTCGAACTCCGCCCGGCTGACGATGAACGCCGAGGTGTCAGCCGCGGTGGTGTTCAGCTTCCCGGTCGTCGCGCAGCCGGCCGTCCCGGCGGCGAGGGCCACCGCGGCCAGGACGGCGAGGGCTCGACGGACCGTGCGCAGCCCGATGCGCGGGCTCTGGAGTGCCATGCCTCGATTCTGTCGCTCGCGCCCACATCGCCGGAATGCCGGTAGACGGCGCCGCCTCGCCGCTGCTCGGCGCAGCAGCACTGATCCTGGATCACCGACGAACGAACTTCCCTGCTACCACCGCGGTGGCCGGGAGGCTGCAGATCATCGACGTGACGGCCCACGTCGAGGCGTTCACGCTCTCCCATGATTCACAGCATGCGCAGCGCAGTGCGAGCCACGCGACTCACACGCCGACGCCGGTGCTCGCTGAGGATCGCGCCCACGGCGAGCGACCGTTCCACACCACCCCCATGTCGACTGGGCAGTTACAAGTGATCACGACTCCGTGGACACCACCTGCTACCAGGAACTTTGCTCGACCTGCCTCGCCGAGAGTTGCTCCGGGTGCTCAGATCGACACTGCGTTGATCCACGATCGGCTCCACGCCGAAGATCGGCAAGAACGCTCGATCAGGCCAATGCTACGGGCACTGATCAGGTAGTGGCGCTTGCGCGACAGGGGGTCGATCCCGGCGTAGACGCGGACTCGCAGGGAGCCGCTCGGAAGCGTCTCGATCTCGCCCCGCTGCCGCTTGCCAGAGGCCTTCGGGCTGCCCATGGAACCACGGTAGGACGGGGTTGGCTCCACGAGGAGCCATGAAGATCGCTACCGAGGCCTCTGACCTGGAGCCGCCTTGGGGAGTCGAACCCCAGACCTACGCATTACGAGTACGTGAGACGTCGATAGCGCTATGCTCGTGCAGTCCATCCGCAAACGTCGAGGTGGTCACCATGCACAGATCCGGACAGCGATGGACGCCATTGGAGGCCACGAAGGAGGCCACGCACAAGTGGCGTGCTCGCTCGCCTATGGGTCCCCGGCACCTTAACGCGCCTGCGGGCTTGAGCGCCGCGAACTGGTCGGGGAGCTACCGACGCCGGCATACCCGAGCCACGGAATGGGAACTGCAATCAGAGTCAGGACCTTAGCTTTCGCAGGTATAGTCGAGCCTCACGACGAACCGCGCTGCGTTGCTGAGGATCTTTGAGTCGCGCACGTGGCGATGACGCACTCTTGTCACCGGTCAGCCACAAATCGACTTCAGCGGCGGCATCATTCAACGAGATCCCGTCGCCTTCGCGATCTATGCACCATTCCTCGACGACGTCGGCCTCCTCGTACTGAGGACTAGTGACCTCTTGGTAGTCCTGCGTCGGCACGATGACCCGACTATTGTGGTGAACCCAGCGTTGCATCAGCAGGTTGACGCCTCGCTGCGACATGGCCGCCACCCGCAGACTGACATCCAGCGCCGCCGAGGCAACCAGCTGGTGATCAACAAAGAACCCGGCGTAGTGGGCCACGCTCCCTCCGACGAAAAGCTCCGCCAGTGGCATTTGACGAGGGAGCCGGGCCCAGTGCGAAGGACGGCACAGCGGCGCAGGCCTAACCTCGGCCACCAGCAGTTTTGGCATCAATGAGAGTCCTTTACGGATAACACACGGATGCTGAAGCACGATAATGTCTTTTGATTCATCTTCTCCGATAACCGGCACACCGAAGAAGACATCGCCCGTGAATATTGGGCGCTGGACGACCACCTCATCGCCGCGAGCGCGGTACAGGCTCAGGTACCCCGGCGCGTCATCTGTCCCCGATGCTTCGAGGCTGTGAGTCATAGTGCAACGTCACCGCTTCCGGGCGCGGATCGAAAGCTCGCCGTCTTCGGCTCGGAAAGTTTCGAATTCACTGCGGTAGGTCTCACGCCAGTTCGGATCGAACGAGTCCATAGTCAGGTAGGGATCAATCTTTGCGCTGACGTCGACGCGGGCATGCTCGAAGACTAGCTGCTGATTGCCAGTAGCCCAAAGATCGATCGGCGTAACTGGTGCCTCATCAACAATCGGCACCTCGAACCACATCGCAACATCCGTGATCACCGGGTTGAATTTCTGGATAATCTGGCAACCGGCGACCAACCGAGCCAGCTTGCGAGCATTCTCGCCTGCCAAACCCTCGCCTCGACGCCATTTCTGGACGGCTGGCACGCTGACGCCGACCATCTTGGCGATATCACGCCAAGCGAAGCCGAGTTCCGCCAGCTCGTTCAAGAGTACTTGTCCACCAGCACCGGCCAACTCCGACGTCAGAACCCGATGCTCGACCATGTAGTCGACTTGGTGCATTTCGATCGCAGCTTCGCTGACGGCGGTGGCCAGCGTGCGGAAGACTCCGGAGTACTCGCTACGTAGCCGAGCCTTATCAGTTGCGGTCACGGCCGATGTCTGAGTAGGTATGGGACCAGATTCGAGCACATCCGGGACCGAGCCGCTGCCGGTGCCGAGCGATCGAAGCGAGCTGGACCAGCTCTCCCACGTCCTTGCAAAATCAGCCACGACGAAGAACCTCTCTCAGCTTCGGCGTGATCAGTTTTTCAAAGAGAGTGCGTACAGGCATATGCAGATCGATGCACTTCTTAAGAATGATCTCCGTGTCGAACTCAGGAAGTGTTTCTTCGTGCAACCAGAAGCTGTCTATGTCGATCCACATGAACGGGCCGGGGGTGAATTTCGATCGGACCAGCTCTTGGCCGGTCTCGACAGCTTGACCCTCGCCCGGGGCATAGCGAAGCACCAAACTGCGACCATCCTTCGGTCCGTAAATCGCTTGACCCTGCCATTGTTTGGCCTCAAGACCAACTGACTCCTCCAGTTCGATCGGTCCGAGCACCGCGCTATCGAGCCAGTCAGTCCAGTCAACCGCAGTATCATCATCCGGGCGGACCTCGTTGAGATAACGCACGCCGATGCGTTCGACCGCATCGGGCAAGCCAATTTCGGCGCGCGTTGTGACAGCAGCCTCGATGATCTTCTTGAAGTCCAGCCAACCGTCGTAGCGAGTCGCCTCGATCACGACCGCTTCCTTGCGGAAGGAGATCGCCAACATGCTGTCACGACTGAAGTACTTCGGGAACTCCTCGAACGCCTGGTCTCCGGCGCCGGCTGCGCCCATCACGCTGGTCACGATCAGCTGCTTGCTTGACCGCTGGATCGGCGCCCACGGGCTGAGGGCTTGCTTGACCTTCCTGCGTTCGGTGTGCGTCAGGCTCGGCGTCTCAGTGTGACGGACCTCGACGGTCGCGACCACGACCGGAGCACTTGGGTAGACCTCATGCTCGTTCACGCCCTGACGATACGGGAACGGCAACCAAAACGACAACCCGCGGGGCCATGAGAGGTTCCGCACGACATCCGCAAGGCTGACGTCCGCATGCTCTGACTTGTCAGAGCAACGCTCCACACGGAGTGCGCCCCGACGAGCCGACCTCTGAGCGCTTGTTCTGTCGGGTGGCGCATGCACAATGCTCGCTGTGGCTCCGATCCTTCGGTTCCCCGCCTGGGTGGTTCCGTTGCCACACGCAGTGGACGAGTGCGCCCGGATCGCCTGGCGCAGGCTAGAGCTTGGGCGCTATCGGGCGACCCGCCGCGATGTCGGGGTGTCTGCGACGATGGCCTGGTTGATGCTCGGCGAGGTCTCGCCGATGACCTGGCGGCTGTGCACGACGCCGACACGTGGCACCGAGCCAGCGCAGGAGCCCGGCCACGCGCCGACGGAGTGGTCGCGGTCGGCATTGACGCTCGCGGAGGCGCGGGCGGAGAGCTGGGTAGCGCTCTCGACGGCTGCTGGGCAGGGTGATCCGCCAGACTCGGACTGGCGGATGCTTGGCGTCAAGCCGCGTGCCGCGGCAGTTGACGACAGCCCGGAGTTCGCCTATGGAGTCTGGCGCACATTGTCCTGGCTGCTGGGAGTCCGCGAGGACTTTCCGATCTACACCTCGTGGCATCGAGCAGCGGAGATCCCGCCGGACCGGCCGCACCTGTACGCCCCCATGCGAGGCGGGGAGCCGGATGCGGCGTGGTTCGCCGCCGAGCAGGCGGCGCAGGATCAGGCTCGAACGGATGCGCTCCGCTGGTGGCGTCACGTCCGCGCGCAGGTCGACGCGAGAGCCGCGGCGACATCGACGAACGGTTAAGTACGGCCTCGCGTCGAGCGCGTTGTCACAGCTCCAGCGCTGGTACCTCCTCGTCGACGGTCTCGGTGTGCACGGCGTCAGCATCCGTCTCGTCCCAGCGGGTGAGGTCAGTACGGCGGGCGTTCTCCTCAGCGTCGTGAGCGGCGCGTTCGGCATCGGCCTTCTGACGTCGGGCGATCTCGACGAGTGCAGCCTGCGCAACAGCGACACCCTGCGTCGTCGAGTCGACGGCCGGCACGCGGCGGCGTGCCGCTGGGTGCATCTTCTCGGTGGGATCAGGCACGGCTGTGTCGCGGATGTCCGGTGCGTCGGTCTCGACCGGCACCTCGTCGACGTCGGCGAGGTGATGCGGGTGCTCGGTGCGGGCCTCGTCGAGTTCGAAGTCTTCGCGGATCTCCCTCGTGCGCTCCTCGACTGCCTGCTCGTCGACGTGCGCGTTGAGCCACTCCTCACCGGTAACGCGGTCGTCGGGGTCGTCCGGGTCGATCCCCCGGGCTCGTAGCTCGGTGCGGGCACGGTGCCAGCGCTCGCGCGACTGCGCGCTGTGGGCGAACCACACGCCGCGGGCGTGGTCGATCTCCTCGAGGTCGGCCACCAGCGCGGCCAGCGCGGCGGCTTCGCGCTCGGCCACGGCTGCGGCCTCGCGCAGCTGCACCGCGTCCTCTGGCGTCGTGTCCGGGGCGTCAGCACGGGCATTCCAGATCGTGACGTCGGTGCGGACCTCGTCGAGCCTGCGGTTGGTGGCGTCCAGCTCGGGTTCGACGAACCGCGGTGCCCAGACCTCCTCCCGCTCATAGCCTGCGACACGGGCGCGCAGCTGGCCGTCAGTCAGGTCGGCTTCCTCCGCGCTCACGTCGAGCAAGCCGAGTTCCCGGTGCGTGGCCCGGAACAGCGCCGCCTTCTCCGCCATCGCCGGGGCCGGGGCGTCACCGAGTGCGTCTCGGTCGTCGTCCCAACCAACCAGCTCGCGGTACGCCGCGGCCCAGCCGGCGCGGCGCTCCCACTCTTGGCGCCCGAGCACGTCGGCGCCGCTGTCGGGCACGGGTCCGAGCGCCTCCACCGCCCACGATGGCGCCTGCTCGGCGATCTCGGCGCCGAGTTCGTGGCGTCGGTTGGTTCCGGCCTCGGCACGGTCGCGTAGGTAGGCGGCCCACTCGGGTGGGGCGTCGGCGGGGATGAGGTCAGCGAGGTCGGTCACGTTGGGAGTCAGCCGGCCGGCGAGCGCGTGGGCGATGCGGTGATGAAGCACCTGCGCGGGCGAGGTCGCGGTCTGGAGGCCCCGGTCGTCGACGACGACCGCGGTGAGTACGGCGGCCGGGTCGTGGCCGGCGAGTTCGGCGGTGCGCAGCAACCTCTCCAGCGATCCGAACGCGTCGTCGGCGGCGATCCGCTCGCGCTCCTGCGGGGTGAGCGCGCCCTCGGCGGTGAGCTGATCGAGCGTGGCGGCCATGCGGCCAGCGGTGACGTGGCGGGCGACGACGTCGATCAGCCGGTCGACGTGGGTCATCGTCGAGCGCTCGTCCAGCTCCGCCTGCTCCCGTTGGGCCAGCGCGGTCCGCTCCTCCCGATCAGCGGTCAGAGCGTCGGCGAGCACGGCCTGCGCGGAGCGCTCGGACGCCGTCAGCGTCTGGCCGGTCTCGGCGTCGTCGGCCAGGGCCTTCGTGACGACGTAGAACGTGTTCGACTCGCGCCCGCGGGTGCCGGGGACGTACGCGCCGGCCGCCGTGGTCCCGGCGCCATTGACCGAGTGGCAGGTGTCGACGGTGCTGCCCTGGGCGCTGTCACGGGTGGAGGCGTAGCCCAGCGACAGGTGCGCGCGCACGTAGGAAGCCGGGAGCTGCATCGGCTCGCCGAGCTGCTCGCCCCACTCGTTCGCGTCGTCCACGTCCTGGCCGCGCTCGACGATCGGGGCGACGGTGAGCCCGCCGTCGGGGCGGAGCGCCGTCACCCGGTACTTCTGCCGCGTGACCGGCGCCGCGGTGTTGCCCTCGAACCCGCGCAGATGCCAGGCCAGCGCGCGGGCCTCGACCAGGTCCCCGACGCCGGCCATGACGCCCTCCCACTCGGGCATCCCCAGTTCGACGCCGTGCTCCTCGACTCGCCCGAGCGCGACGAGCTCGGCGCGTAGCTGCGCCGACACGCGGGCCGCGGCCGCGTTGGTACCGACCAGCAGCAGCGACTCCTTCCCCGCGAGGGAGTCTGCGAGGTAGGCGCGGGCCGCCGCAGTCTCGGCCTGCTCGACGGTGCCGCCGTCGACCAGCCGGCCGTGCTTGGCGTACTCGTCGAGGACCGACACGTCCCCTTCCCGCAGCCGCAGCGACGCCGGCCCCTCCCAGTCGTTGACGAACCGGCGCACCTCGGCCAGATGGTGGACCACGCCGTACTCGGCCACGTCCGCCAGCGCCCCGCCCGGTCCGATCGCGGTGAGCTGCCGTGGGTCGCCCACCAACAGCAGCTTCGCGCCCGCGGCCCGGCAGCGGGAGATGATCTCCGCCAACGACGCCGTGTCGGCGGTGCCGGCCTCGTCGACGACGACCAGGTCACCTCGGCGCAGCCGCCACACCTCGTCCCCACCGGGTGCGCTGTTCGGGCGTGGGGTGGCGAGGCGGCGCTGCGCCGCCAGCCACGCGGCGACGTTGCACGCGTCGAGGCCCTCGCCGCGCAGGATGTCGGCGGCTACCTGGTAGGGCGCGAGTCCGAACACCCGCCAGCCCGTTCCGCCGTCCTCGCCTTCGTCGGGCGTGGGCTGAGCGTCCGGGTCGCCGTGGCGCCACGCGTCGGCGATCGCACCCACGACGAACGACTTGCCCGTGCCGGCGGCGGCCATCAGGACCTCGACCTGCGCACCGGAGGTGAGCACACCGCGCAACGCGGCCTCCTGGTCGGCGCCGAGCCTCACCCCGGACTCGGCGTACCGGGTGACCAGCCGCGCGGCCACCTCGGCAGGCAGCGTCGCCGCGCCGCGCACGATGGCGGCGGCTCGGATCGCGTGCTCCGCGGTGTACTGGCCCTCGGTCGTGTAGAGCGCACCCGTCGGCGACGTGTAAGGCGACTGCCCGTTCGCCAGCAGTTCGGACTCCGGCATGTTCGTCGTGTCGTCCCTCGCCGTGACGGCGGTGGCCTGCTCCAACGCCACGTCGGTGAGGCCGTCCAGCAGCGGCTCGACCTGCTCGGGCGCGATCCGCAGGTTCCCCGGCAGCGCGTCCGACACGGCACGGACCAGTGCCGAGCGTGACCACGCCTGCTTGGTGTCCGAAACCGCGGCCAGGGCGCGCGCGACGACGTCGCGCGGCGACCAGGTCGCGGCCGGCTGCGCCTGCTGGGCGCGGTCGAGCACGTCCTGAGCCACCCGCGACAGCCCGCCGGCCAGGATCGTCTGGCACTGCGCGGTCCAGCGCGCGATCTGCTCGGCGCGCGTCTCACCGTCGTGCGACTTCCCCGCGCGCGTGGCGAGGGTGGCCTGCTGGGAGATGTAGTACCGCTCCGCGGATGTGGGCTCGCGACCGTTGGCCTCGCGATACTCGGCGACCAGCTCGGCGACCTTCGCCGTCACCGCTCGGCGTCGCGACGAGAACAGGTCCATGACGTCCTGCGCCACGCCGAGGACCTCGCGGGCCCTTCCGTCCGGCCGGGTGGCGAACTCGACGCCGAGCGACCGGGTCAGGTGCGCCTCCATCACTCGCTCGGCGATAGCGCCGGCTGCGGCGCGCAGGGTGTGGATGGCGCGCGAGTCCAGTGAACGCCAGACGCCGTCCGAGCAGAGGATGCGGTTGAGGATCGCCTGGTGGACGTGGAGCTGGGGGTCCTTGTCGCGCGAGTCGTGCTGGAGGAACTGCGCCGCGACGAGATGCGGCGCGTCGATCCAGCGGCCGGCGCCGCCTCCGTGGTGCCCGACTCGGCTGAACCCTGCGTTCTTCTGCATGTACTCCAGCGCAGCCGTCGCTCCCGCCATCACGGCGTCCTCGACGGCCGTGGCGTGCATCGACCACGCCGCGGCGGCCTCGTGGTCCCCGGCCGCCGCGGCCTCGTTGGCAGCGCGCTCGAACGCCACGCCCAGCACGGTGACGCTCTTCGGCGCGGAGAACGTCATGTCGATGAACGACACCGCCTGCCGGGCCGAACGCTCGGCTTGCGCGAGCAGCTCGGCGCGACGCTCCGCACCGGCGGCCGGCTCCGCCTCGATCAGGCCTTTGTAGATCTCTTCGGCGCTGCGGTACTTGCGGTGCCCGGCCGCCAGCATGCCGGCCTCGCCCCACGTCGAGCGCGAGTGCGTGGCAGGGTCCCGCGGGTCGAGCAGGTGGGTGAAGATCGCTTCCATCAGGTCGGCGTCGACCTCGCCGGACAGCCCGAGCGCCTCGGCACCGGCACCCCACCACAGCCCCGGCGGTTCGCCGGTGGCGACGGCGCCGGTGTAGTAGCCCTCGCGGGCCTCGGCCACGGCCTTCGTCAGGTAGCGGACATCGTGGCCGGTCTTGATGCTCAACACGGCGTACCGTCCTTCTCGATCCTCGTTGCGCAGATGATCTTGAGCAGCGGCGGTCGGGAGGGCCCGCCAGGGCCCGAAACGATCACCCTCGGATCTGGATGCCTCGGTGTGCTCGGCTTGTGGATCTTTGTCTGTGCTCTGGTGGTGATCGGGGCGTTCTGGTCGTTGCTCGGTGCTTGTGGCGTCGGTCGTGGTCGTCGTGAAGATCGAGTGAGTGGATTGATGAGGGGTCGGCGGTGATCTCGTCGGTCGGTCATCGCTGGCTCCGGTAGAGGGCGCGCTGGTAGGCCTCGGCCTCAGCGAGCTGCTCGGCGGTCGGCTCCGGCCCGGCGGCCCGGACGGCGTCGAGGTCAGCCCCGGCGGTCCACACAACGGCGACGGCGGGGGCATGCCGAGCCAGGGCCGGAGGTGCGGGCGGGGTGATGTCCACCGACCGGCCGTTGACGGGGGCGTGCCGGCTCAACTCGCACTTGGTCAGCACCGCCCGAACCCGCCGCGCGACGCCGGGGCGTTGACGGTCGTGCCAGTCCCCCGCGCGGAGCGTCGAGCCGGTCGACGGGTCGAACGCCTCGGCGTGCGCCACGCGCAGCCACCACAGCTCCTCGATCACCTCGGGGTGCCACAGCCAGCAGGACGACAGCCAGGCGTCCGGGTACCACAGGTAGACGCGCCAGACCCAGAGCGCGAGGTCGTCGAGGTCGGCGCCGGCCTGCGCAGGATCGGCGGCCAGGAGCCAGGACCGGACTCCTGGCGCCGCAACCCCGCTCGGCTTGTCGGACGTCTCCGCGGCGGTACCGCGGTCGGCGACGGCGAGGACGATCTCGCTGAGTTGGGCCACCTGCTTGTCGAGGTTGTCGAGCTTGCGGAAGGCGCGCTCCAGGGCGCGGCCGAGGGCCTGGACAACCGCGGCGATGTCGTCCGGGCCGGCCGGGCTCGGGGCAGGCGGCGTGCCGGTCATCGGGACACCTCCGCGCCGTCGTCGGCGTGGTCGGTAGCGGCCTCGGCAGCGTCGTCGGCGTGCCAGCGGGTGAGCTGCTCCCGCCGGCCCCACTCGGGATCCCCCGCTCGGGACGAAGCGCCGGTGTCGGTCTCGTCGATCTCGTAGGTGGGAGCCGGGATGACGTCGCTGTGGATGTCGGCTCGTCCGTCGGGGCCGGTGACCCAGCCGGGCTCGCCGGTGTCGAGCACCTCGCGCCCCAGAAGTTGCCGTACGGCGTGGTGCTCGGACTCAGATACCGGGGCTCCAGGACGTCCGGTATCGGGGTCGCGCAGCCAGGTCTCGCTGCTGGGCCCGACCAGGACGTAACCGGGGTGCTCGGCGCGGGCACGTGCCAGATCGGATTGGGCCTGGTCCGCCCACGCGCGATCGCGAGCAGCAAGACCCTTCGCGGTGATGCGGTCGAGCAGTGCCTGCTTGTCGGCCAGGAACGCCGCCCGCTCGACCTCGTCGACCTCGCGGCCGGGGCGGGAGAGTTCGCGTAGCCGGGCGGTCAGGGCGGCGATCTCCGCCACCGTTGGCGACCCTGCCCGTGTCGTGTCGGTCATCTGATCCTCCATGAGATGTAGGGGTGGGAGCGGGCCGGCCGGGGTTGGGTGGTCACCCGGCCGGCCCGCTCGGTCACCGGGTCGGGCCGGCGGGCGGCGCCCCGCCGTCACCACGGGTCGGGTCGACGGTGGCGAAGGGCTGGTAGCCGGAGGCCGGGTCCTGGCCGGTGAGTCGAGCCCGTACAGCCGCCGCCTGTGCCGCGATCCAGCTCCGAACCGGGATCGAGCGCGCCATGACCCATGCGACGGCGGGTCGTCGCCATTCGCGCCAGCCGGTCACGGCGAGGTGCCCGAGCAGCAGACCGATGGTCAGGCCGACGAACCCACCCGAGAGCGCTCCGACCCAGCCGGGCACCCGCCCGGCCTCGACGGCGGCCTGCGCCGCGGCGGGCGCGCTGAGCCGGAGCCCGACCACCGCACCGACGACCGGTCCGGCATGGCGCCGGAGCCAGCCCGCCGCGAGGACGCTGGCGGTGGTCAGCCAGAGCCGGGCCCGGACCAGCCACGCGCCCGGGGCGTGGTGGGCGCGGACGTCGAACCGGCGGAACGCCTGCTCCGCCCGCCCGATGACGGGCGGCATCGTCGAGGTGAACACCACCACCCGACCCCGGGGCAGCGTCGCGAGCTGGGCGGGCGCCAGCACCGGGACGCGGCGGGTGGTCCGGGAGGCAACTCGCCCATTCATGTCCGTGGTGACGATGGGCTCGTCCCGCTCCCCCGCCAACGTCGACCAGTAGTTCAGGTCGTCGCGGTCCCCGGTGCCGCCGAACAGCACCCGCGCACCCGAGTTGTTCATGATCGTGGACGCCTTGGCCTCGCCGTAGCGGTCGATCACCTGGGCGCGGGACTGGAAGCACGCCACGATCGACACCCCGCGGCCTCCCATGTCAGCGGTCCACTGGTGCAGCGGGATCGGGCAGATCAGCGCGGCCTCGTCGAGTCGCAGAGCCAGCGGTGGGTCGAGCCGGCCTCCCGGGCAGAACGCGGCCAGCCGGCGGGCTTCGCGGGCGATCCACCCGGTCATCGCGCACACCAGCGGCGCGACCTGGTTCTCCTCCCCACCGAGCATGAACACGCTCCCGCGCTCGGCGAGCAGCTCGACGACGTCGAGCGGGCGCCCGCCCTCCCGCTCGGGCAGCGCGGCGAGCTGCGCGGGCTTGTGGGTCAGCCAGGCCAGGGCGGGCGCGATCGTCGCCGTGATGGACGACCGGGTGCGCTCGTTGGTCTCGATGAACTGGGTGACCGAGTGGACATACTGCGGCTCGGGCGAGTGGCTGCGCAGCAGCCCGACGATCTGGTTCTGGTGCTTGCCCAGATCAGCCAGCCAGGACTGGACGTCGGCCATGGTCAGATCCCCGGCCAGCGCGGCGGCGTGCAGCAGCGCGGCGAGGTTGCGGCGGCCCTGGTCGTCCCAGAACTCGCGGTCCCCGCCACCGTGGTAGCCGTGGCCGGTCGCGGCGAGCATGTCCGTGGCCCGCTCGGCGGCGGTCACCGGATCGCAGCACCCGATGAGCGGGTCGAACGTCACCGTGGACTCGCGGCCACCGAGACCCACCGGGTTGAACACGTAGACCGGCCCGCGCTTGGCACGCAGCGGCCCGACCTGGTCGAGCAGATCCAGGCGGGTACTGGTGACGATCACGGCACCGGGGGCGTCGACGACCGGGCCGGCGAGCCACTGGGTCTTGCCCATCCGCGGCCCGCCGAGCACGATCACGACCTCCTCGACGGCGGCCAGGACCCACGTCGTGCCGACGCGGCACAGCCGCACCGCGACCTCGACGACGGGCAGGCGGAGCCACTGCACCCAGCGGGCCCGGCGGTTCTCCACCGCGAGCGAGGGACGCAGGGTGGAGGCGCGGCGGCGCATCGCGACCGAGCCGCGGTGGCGGAAGATGTCGAGCCCGGACGCGACGCCGGACTTGCGCCGGATCGTGGCACCCCAGCGGGTGACGGTCGCAGCGGTGCGGGCCCGGCGATACCAGACGAACGCTCCGACGGCCAGGACGACGACGGCGATGGCGAGCGGGTCGGAGCTGCGCCACAGCGCCACGGCGAACAGTGCGGCGCCGGCCGTGCAGCCGATGGCGATCGCGCGGGCTCCGCGGCGCCAGGCAAGCCGCCCGGCGGCCGCAAGGATGACGGTCAGGATGAGGGTCGAGAGATTCATGAGTGGGCTCCGTTGAGCAGTGCGCCGGTCGGCGCGTGGTCTTGTGGGGTGGCGGGCCGGGAGCGATCGAGCAGGCGGCGGGCCTCGTACTCGGTGACGCCCAACTCGCGGGACAGGCGGCGGCGCCCGGCTCCGGCGGCGATCAGTTCGGCCGCCCGGTCCGGCACATCGACGGGTTGGGTGGACAGGGCGTCCTCGCCGAGCTGGCCGTCTGGGCGGGCCAACCGAGTCAGGGCGTAGCCGACGAGCTCGTCGTCGCCCTCGTCCGGCTCGGCGGGATCGGGCCGGCCCACCAGAACCGCCAGGTGGACGACGGCACCGAGGACGGCAGGCGCGATCGCGGAGACGATCACGACCACCCACCACGAAGGCGCCAGCCGGTAGGCGGCCAGGCCGTGGCCCAGGGCGTTCGCTGCGACCGACAACCCCAGCAGGCCCAGAGCAAGCGCTCGGGCGAAGCGGCGCGCTGCGTGGGTGGACCAGCCGCCGAGCCAGACCAGCGATCCCGCCGCCGCTCCCGCGTCGACGACGACCGGCAGCAGCCAGGCGAGGTTGGGCGAGAACCCGCACAGGAGCGCGAGGTCCCGCAGGGCCGCGAAGGACAGGACCGCGGCCGCCGCAGCCACGAGCAGCAACAGGCCGTACAGCGTCGTTCGGGCCCTCATGGCTGGACCTCCACGCCGATGTGCCCGATGGCCGACCAGAACTCGTTGAGCGCGACCGCGGCCGTGCGCAGCCCGGTGCGGGCCTGGCGCAGCTGCACGATGGCGTCGGCCAGCCGCACGGCCGGGTCGACCGAGCGCGTGTCGTCGTAGAGCTGCCGGCCGTTGGCGTAGCCGGCGACCTGGTCGACCAGGACCGCGGTCATGTCCTCGAACGCGTGCAGGGTGGAGGTCAGCTCGCCGGCCAGGGCGTAGATGGTCGCGTGGTCGGGGTCGGCCCAGCGCTGGTAGCGGGCGACGTCTTCCCAGGCGTCCATGCCCTCCTCGGCGCGCACAAGCGCGAGCGGGCGGTCGTCGTCAGGTGGGGTGGTCGTGGGCGTGCTCATCTACGATCGGTGTCCTCTCTGCGTTGGTGTCCCTGCCTGGGTGCTGTGCGTGTGGGAGGTCAGGAGGGGAGCCCGGTGGCCGCCGTGGCTCTCCTCCGCCTGATGTCGAGCGAGCCAGCGCCCGACCGTGCGGGCGGTGACGCCACACCGGCGGGCGACCTCGGCGACCGGGCGTCCCGCGGTGAGCAGGACCAGCCCCGCGGCCTCGACCTCGCGCCGGCCGGCTCCCGGTTGCAGCCCGCGCTGGAGCGCCACAACGGTGGAGCTGGGCCCGGGGTGCAGGCCGCGGCGTTCCTCGGGGGTGAGGCCGCCCGCGATGCCGTAGGGAATGCGGATCAGCGCTTCGGCCAGGCACTCGGCCCGGACCGGGCATCCCGCGCACACCGCCTTGGCGACGGCGACCTGCGCCTCGTACACCGGTCCGGCTTCGGCAGTCGGGAAGAACGTCTCGGCATCCACACCCCGGCAGGCGGCCCGGTCCCGCCACTCGACGGTCATCGGGCGGCCCCCGCTCCGGCCAGGACTCGCGACGGCGCTGCCGCGGGTGCTGTGCGGCGGGTGCGTCGGCGGCGGGGGTGGGCCCCGACCAGCGCCTCCACCCTTGCCCGGAGCCGCAACACGTCCGGGTAGTCGGAGCTGCGCGGGCAGACGTCGTCGAGGTCGAGCCGGTGGGACTCGATCGCCGCGACACCGGCGCCGAGGATCGCGTCGAGCAGCAGCCACCTGGCGGTCGTGTCGTCGTCGAGTTCGGCGAAGGTGACGCCTTCGTTGCGCAGCAGCCGCCACAGCACCGCCTCGATGTCCTCGTGCGACATCGGCACCGTGAACGTGATCACGGTCGTGATCTGTGTCTGGTTGCCGTCGCGGTGGGCGGCCTCGAACGCCGTGGCGTGGTCACCGATCTGGCCTACGGCGAGCCGGTTCCTGGTTGTGGTCGGGGCGCTCATTCGACGGCCTTCGATCCGCCGGTCAACGGCTGAGACGCCTCGCTGATCGCGCCGAGGAAGCCCGACACCATGGCCGGAAGCCCGGCGCCGGCCGGCGTGCCGATGAACAACACGAGCGCGAACAGCGCGAACACGATGGCCCCGCTCGCGACCCGCGCTCGGGCGAAGAGGACGGCTCCGACAAGGGCAACGAAGATCAGAACTTCCGCGCTGGGCATGGGTCACACCTCCTGGTCGCGCTGGGTGAGAGCCGCCTCGGCTCCGGCGACGAGCGCCTCGACCACCCGGGCCGGGACTAGCCACCGCCCGCGGATGCGGACGGCGGGCAGCTCGCCCGAGCGGATGGCGCGGTAGACCGTCATGCGGGACATGCGGAACATGTCGGCGACGTTCTGGACGTCGTAGAACGTGGGCGGGGTGGGCGTAGTGCTGGGCAACATCAGGACCTCTCTTCCGTGGTATCCATACACACATAGTACACCTTGTGCATATTGATGAACAAGGTTCTTGCCTGGGACGGCGACGATCAGCGGTGGTGCACTATGTGCGTACGGACACCCGCGTCCGGACACGGAGGTGCACCGCGTGGTCGATCACACCGGGCGGCCCAAGTACGTCGAGGTGGCCGAGAGCCTGCGGACCGCCATCGCGGACGGGACATACCCCGTCGGCTCCGAACTGCCGTCGACCGCCCGCCTGACCGAGTCGTTCGAGGTCTCGACGACCGTCGTGCGCGCGGCCATCCGTGAGCTGCGCTCCGAAGGATTGATCATCGGCCAGCCCGGCAAAGCGGTCTTCGTGCGCGCAGAACCGCCCGCGGCAGATCCCGCCGGGACCGTCGAGGAGCAACTCGCCGCGCTGACGGCATTCGTCCATGAGGAACTCACCCGTCTCGACCAACGGATCAGTGCCTTGGAGAAGGATCGGTGACTCCGAACGGAGGCATTCCGTCTCCGTGCCCATTCGGCGCATCCCTGACCTGTTCACGCATTCAGCAAACAGCGTCGCGCTTCTGCCCTACAGTGTGCACGCAGGGTGCATCTGTGCACACGGGGTGCACGTGGGGGTGCACGGAGAACACCCGTCGGGGGTGGTGGGCCGAGTGGAGAGAGAGCCGAACCGTGCTCTCGCGGTGGCGATGGCACAGGCCAACGCGAGTAACCACGGCCTTGCCAAGCGCGTCCGCGCCCTCGCGGCCGCCGACCGGCAGGACTCGTCAACGTCCCACAGCGCGATCGGCCGGTACCTCGCCGGGATGCAGCCGCAGGCCCAGACGGCGCGCTACATCGCCATGGCCCT
>CAXTTN010000009.1:784-19098 GCA_964247105.1 uncultured Pseudonocardia sp. | reverse complement strand
GGCCGCCGTGTCACGCCCGCTGAGCTGGGCTTTACCGCGGGCCAGGGGAGCGGCGGGAACACGCCGCTCGCGCTGCCGGCGCTCGTCTACCCGCCCGACCTGCCTGGCGCAGCTGACCACCTCAGCCTGCTCACCCGCTTTGACAGCGAGGTCGGGTCGGCGCCGGAGCTGAGCCGCTGGGACGCAGACGCGACGTCGAGCGTGATCACCGGCTACCTGTTCGGGCATGGCGTACCCCCGACAACCGCGAGTACCAACGGACCGCCACCCGACGCAACAGCTATCCGCCTCACGACGGCAAGCCTGATGCAGCTCGATTTCCAGCTCGGCGGCGGTCACACTCGTGAACTCCTCTTGTTCTCCTTCCGCCAACACGTTCTGCCGCAGCTTGCTGCCACGCACGGCGGGACCGAGCGCGGGCGGGATCTGCTCTCAGCGGCGTCCGAATTGACCCAGATGCTCGGTTGGAGCGCGTACGACTCAGGCCGGCACGGCGCCGCGCAGCACTACTTCGTGCAGGGACTGCGCCTGGCCCGAGAAGCAGACGACAACCTGATGGGCGCCCGCCTGCTCTCGAACCTGAGCCACCAGGCGAACTATCTCGGCCGGTTCCGTGAGGCGGTCGAGCTGGCGCGCGCCGCGCAAGCCATCACCGGCCGCCGGGCGTCGAACTCCCTGACGGCGATGCTCCTCTCGATGGAGGCGCGGGCCTTGGCGTCGCTGGGCGAGGCGAGCGCCTGCACGGCCGTGCTGGCCAAGGCGGAATCGGTGTTCGAGCGCCGCCGCGAGGTCGACGACCCGCCGTGGATCGGGTACTTCGACCAGGCCGAACTCGCAGGCGAGATGGCCCATTGCTTCCGCGACCTCCGGCGCGCTCCCGAGACGGCCCAGTTCGTCGCGCTCGCCGCCGATCCGCTGAGCGCCCCGCCCCGCACGCTCGCGCTCGTCAACATGGTGGCGGCGGCCGGCGCGCTCCACGCCGGCTTACTCGACGAAGCCGTATCCACGGCCCGCGCGGCCGTCGAGCTGGCCGGCAGCATCCGCTCGGCCAGGTGGCGAAACTACGTCCGCGAGTTCCTCCGCGCGGTGCCGCCGGTGCACGCGACCGATCCTCGCGTCGTCGAGCTGCGACAGCTCGTGGCCGAGCGCTTCGCGCCGCCGGGCCCGACGTCCGTAGCCGGCTGAACCGTCAGAAGGCGCGCCACGGCTCGGTCGGTCGGTTGGCCTTGATCGTGCCCAGGCGCTGCCCGAACTCGGCCCGAATCTCGGGCGACTCGTTGACGTTCTGCATGAGCCATGTGGTCATCGTGACCTCGCGGACGCGCCGCATGACGTCGAACCCCGACCACTGGGTGATGTCGAAGCCGTAGCTGTCGACGAACTCGCGGTACTGCTCCGCGGTCCAGAATCCGGCCGTCACGAACTCGGTGGCCGTCGTGATCAGGTCCCACTCGGGATGACCCCAACAGACGTTCTCGAAGTCGAGGACGTGCGCGGCACCCTCCACGATCATGAGGTTCTGCACGTGGGCGTCGCCGTGATTCACCGCCTCGTCGAGCGGATAGTCGAGCGTGTCGAGCGCGGCGGCCAGTTCCTCGACCAGCTCGATCAGGAAGGCGCGATCGGTAGCCGGAATGTCCGACTGCTCTACGCGGCCGGCTACGCGACTGAGCGGCCGTTGACTCGGCAGCGTCAACGAGTTGGGCCGCGGCAGCCCGTGAATCCTGCGGAGCACCTCGCCGAGCGCGCGCACGTCCCTCGGGGCCCCGGGCCGGCCGTCGATGAAGCGCCAGAACGTCACCGGGTGACCGTCCGCCTCCACCGGCTGCTCGACGGGCCACGTGCGCGCCGCGGGCACGCCACTCGACGCGAGCCACTCCGCGACCGCAACCTCCTTGGTGGCGTCCGCCCAGTAGTCGCTGCCGCGCGCGATGCGGACGACAACCGGAGCTGACCGCAGCCGGTAGATCGCGTTCTGGCCCAGCCGGAGAAGCTCGGCACCGGCCGGGTCGAGTCCGGCCAACGGACAAGCAGTGTCCAGTACGGCCCTCGTCGAATCTCGACTGAACGTCGCGACCGACTGCCGACCCATGGGACGTCACCGTACGGCGTCAACCCAGCCAGGCGCACTTCGCAGTTGATCGTCACCCACTACGCGGCTCGTGTGGCATCCCGGCGACCTGGCGTAGCCCGACCGCGCGGCAGCCCGGGCGCAGCGTCCCAATCAACCGCCGGCCGACGCTGCCAGGCCTGCGCCCCGGGGTGCCGTGTGGTAGCCCTTGGGGAGGTCGCTGGGATGCCGCACCCTGCCCACACCAACCCGCCACCCGCGTACGTCCCCGGCCATCCTGGTGATCTGCCCGCCCGGCGAGGGCTCCTTCTGCTTCTGATTCCTGAGGCCCCGCAGCACTCTGCGCGAACCATCTGAACCAAAATCCCATCGGGACTGTCTCGGACGGTCTCAGAGTGTCTCTGAGCAGGTGATCCATCCTGTTAGGACAGCAACGATACGCGCGGGGCCAGGGTCGTTGCTGTCAGGTTCTGCTGTCGCGCTGGCTGGTTTGGTGTGTTGAGTTGGTCGGTGCAGTGCGGCCCCAGCCGGGCTGCTGGCGTTGCTGTACTTCTCGGCTGTACGCCGTCGATCGTTGACAACTGGATCATGTGCGGCACTGTTGGTCCGAGACGGGGGAGGGTGCGGCACTGCCGCCAAGCTCTGAGGGTAAAATGCGGGAATGTCTGACTCGGATTCGAGCGCTACAAGGGCTAAGCGAGCGGAGTGCAATGAAGGCTCGTCGGCACATCCGATCAGCTGGACGGAATCAATCGTCGATAGAGATCTAAATGTAAAATCGAGTGTTCCCGTATTGGTCACGTTGGCCCTAGCTGTGGTTCCTGGCTTAATCGCGGCAATCAAGATTATGGTGTTTAGCAAGGCGGATCCAGCGATAACAGCAGCAGTCGTTTCGAGTGTCAGCCTGCCTGCAGTCTACGTAGGCACTCTGGTGAGTATTTTGCCCATACTGCTTCTATCGGGCGGGGCGGCAATATGTATCCGCTTACCCCGCATTGTGGGCACTGGAAGCGGGAGTGAAACCGCCTATTACGTTGTGGGCATAGCGGGTCTCACACTTGCCCTGCTCGGACTCGTCAATACCCCTTGGTTGTACCTAGTAGGACTTCTTGCTGTCGGTCTCGTCGCGAGCATTCCGCACGTAGTTAGTCACAGGTCGTTTAGTGTGGTAGCCGCTTCTCTCGGTAGATACTTCACCGGCGGGCCTGTAGTCGTTCAGCTATGCATTCTGATATTTGTAACATTTCTTAGCGGTGGAGCATGGCTTCCGCAAGAGAATTTGACGATTGTCGGCTCTGAGCGCGTATCGGGATATGTGCTCACCGCTTCCGTCGCCGGCGTTACGATTTATACGCTTCAGCCTTTATCCATTAGAACTGTCAAAGCAGCTGACTTGACTCGGGAAGCATGTTCTCGGTCACGTTCGGTTACCGACGAAAGTATATTGGGGCTATTCCGCGAGACAGTATTGCCGAGATGTGTCTGAGTCGAGGTTGAACTGGATGAGCACGCTTGGCAAAGTTCCTCAATTCCCGATCTCAGCTGGGTGCCTAGCGGGGACTCGCGCGATCGCAATCCGACACCGCTGACCTCGGGATCAATTCTGCAAAAGCGACGCTGTCAGAAGATACCTTGACTGCCAAACGCTCGACCGGTTCGTTGCCAGCTGTTTGTAAGTCGCTGACCTCTAAGAGTGATCAGCTAATCCGGGGTGGCTACCGATTTAGGGGCTAGGCGGACCCGCGGCGGTCGCCTTACTTTAGGCGCGTCTTCTCCGAATATCGAAATTACAGTACCGGAATGTTCATCGTCCTCAATCATTCCGGCGGCAGCCTGCTGATAAATCATGTTTGTTCCAAACAGGCCCGGTGGCAGCTTGCCAAGTGGCCCAGGATGCGGATGCGTCGAGAGTGGATAAGTAAAGAAGTGAGATCGCGGCGTTTTGGGAACCGATTCTGAGAAGAACCGGGCTAGTCCACGCCAGCCGCGCAGATGCACCCCAAGCAGTCGAGCACCAACGTCCTGTGCGGTCTTCATCGACTTTGTTGGCCGTCTCGGATCCCATTCGAGCTTGTTTTCGTTGTAAGGTGGCTTGAAGGCCGATATTAAAGCATGTTCAATCAGCTCGATGGACTGCTTGCTAACCTTCGTTCTAGATTCGAAGATTGGTGATGGTTGAGCAAAGTACTCGAGGTAGTGGACGAGGTCGTAATTGCTGCTGTCATCGTCATCGTCCTCGTCGTCTATATGGTCGGCACTATTAAGCGTGTTGCCGTTGACTTCAATAGGCGTTACGAAGATGTCCCAATTTGTCCTCGCGTGATCCTCATAGATCTTCTGCAACGTCGAATGTTTGCGGATTCGATGTGAAACGTTCCGCTCGCCATCCTTGCCGTAAGACATTCCAACATACATCACTTCATGCCAGGATATCGCCCCGCGCGTATTCATGAAGTAGCTCAACAGTGACCAACTGTCGCCATGAAGGATGCTGTCATTGACTTTTACTGAAAAGTACTCGCCATTCTCATGTGTTTGAGCGGACAGTATTGGCGCATTATGGAAGTTGAGAACCTGAGTGCTCCCGAACCTTCTTTCCTGCTCGCCATAATACCCTTCGAATCGAAAGTGGGCGCTGCCGCTCTCTGTTGAGACATGGACAATCCGCGTTGCTGGACGCCGAGTGATTAGGTAGATATGGCTGAATCGAAGAGCCTCTTCGAGATCGGAAGAGTTGAATTTCCGCTGATAAATGTGGAGTGGCGTGATTTCAAAGGCAAGCGTTCCAGGCAACTCGTCCTCCGAGTGAGTACGGATTGAGAACCGCGCGTGACTTTGACCTTACTATACCTGCACACCTGCCCCATCCCTGCGATCCTGGCCTGCACTTGGCGGGCCCGGGCGACGTCAACCCGGAACCCCGATCCCGCCTACCTGACCACCGACCCCGTTACACGTCCCTGCTCGCCGTGACCACCCAGGCGGGATCGGGCGCGCAGCGGGGTTGACGTCGTCCGGGTGCGCCAAGACGATCTGCGGCCAGCGGGGATGACTCGCACGTCACCAAGTACACCCCAGCCGGCGCTTAGCCGACGGTCCTACGGTAACCGGCCGGACCAGAGGTCGCCAGGCCGTCGGGGCGGACGGGCTTACCGTTCGGCCGCAGTCCGGCCCGACCCCGGTAGGGGGCGGCTTGAAGACGTATAGAAAGTCCTCAAAGGGCCCCGATAGACAAGCTCGAAGGGCAAATCGCGACAGCTACTGTTCTTATTCAACTGAGAGGTTAATTCGCGGCCGAATCTCGGACAGTCGTACCTGCTCAATCAGGAGCGTCTCTCACTCTGGGCCTTCGGCCAGCCAGTGCAATCGCTGCACGCTGGTCCGCTTCTATAACGAAAGCCGTATAGGTCCGAAGCGTGGTCGAGCCGCCGCCAGCATGGCCGAGACGCCCGGCCACGGTCCTGATGTCAACTCCAGCCGCAATCAACTCCGTCGCCGAGTAGTGGAGCAAGCAATGGAAATGCGTTTCAATGCCGGCTCGCCGGACCATGCGGCCGTAACGCTGGGTTACAGAGTCTGGGTGAGTCATAGTCAAGCAGTCAGGCGCGGGCGAGAATACGAAACCATCGCGCCGTACCTTGGTGTCGAGGAGCGCGGCGCGCTCGTCGCAGACTGCGCGATGTATGCGCAGCACCTCAATCAGCTCGGCATCGAGTGTTACGCGGCGGGCCTGGTGAGTCTTGGTGTCCTTCTCCCACCGCTCGCCTCCAATCTGACCGATGCTTGCACGAAAAATCGCCACTCCGCCGTCGAGGTCGAGCTGGGACCAGCGCAACCCACATACCTCGCCGCGCCGAGCGCCGGTCGTCATGGCGAACAGGATGAACGTACCCCAATCCGGGTCCTTCCACGCCTCGGTAAGGATCGCCGCGGCCTCAGCCGGCGTCGGGGGCGAGGGGTTCGGCCGCGGCGTCGACGGCGGTTCGGTCTGCTCGACCGGGCTGAAGGCGATCCAGCCCCAGCGGACAGCCCGCATGAACGCACCACTGAGGATCGCGTGAACGACGCGGATGCTGCCGGCGGCCAGCGGAGTGCAGCTGTGCGGCTTGCAGGCGCGCTCGCACCACTGGCACGCTGCGGCGGGGTCGCCAGTCCTTGCGCACTTGCGCCGCGCGGAGTGCTCGTCGCAGATGTGCTCGCCGGCCGTTCGGTGCTGGGTGAACTTCTCGCCTCGGCAGTGGTCGCGGCAGCGACGCAGCTGCGAGTACAGACTCTCGATTGTCTCGGCGCGGACCCGGCCGACCGCCAGGCGGCCGATCGTCGGCCGCACGTGCTTCTCGATCTTCGAGACGTAGCCGGCTCGCGTCTTGCGCTCGATGTCGATGACTTCGAGCCACCGGTCGAGCAGCTGGTTGACCGTGGTCTCCGTGCGCGGGCTGCGTCGCTCGTCGATCTGGTTGAGCAGTTTCGTGACGACCTTCTCGGCCTCGCGCTCGGTCTCCCGCTTCGTCGCCCTGGCCGGCACGGTCTCCCGCAGCCACAGCTTCTTACCCGTGAGCTGGTCGATCCCGGCATAGACCTTGACCCGCGCGGAGCCGCTCGGCAGCCAGCCGATGGTGCCGCGCTGACGTCCGCGTGGCGACTTGGGGGAGGCCATGCGGCGAGATTAGACCCAGAAGAGGCCACGAAGGAGGCCACGCGAGCCGTTTGGAGAGGTTCCGGGAGGGTCAGAAAGTGCCTCTGACCTGCGGAGCCGCCTTGGGGAGTCGAACCCCAGACCTACGCATTACGAGTGCGTCGCTCTAACCGACTGAGCTAAGGCGGCGTTGTGCCTGCGTCAGCATACCGACCACCTCCAGCACGTTCGGACCCACCCGTGATCAGCAACCGGCCGCACGGGCCAAGGTCGGCGTGGTTCGCGCGGTAGCGCCCCGGCCAGGGCCGCACGGTGCGGCAGAGCGCGATCGACTGGCCCGCGCGTGCATTCCCTCGGCACGCGCGGGCAGTTGCGCGCGCGGCGCGGCCAGAACGCGCGCGCCGCGATCACGGTCACGGCTCGATCGATCAGCCGCGTTGCAAGGTCATCATCATCGCCTCTACCGCGATCTCCGGCTTCACGTTCTGGTCCATGGCCGTGCGGCAGGCCAGGACGGCCTCGAGGCGGCGGAGGGTGGACTCCGGGGTCCACTCGGTGGCGGCGCGGCGGATGTCGGGTTCGCGGTCGGGGTTGGTGAGGGGGACCTGCGCGTCGCTGCCGACCACGATGACGTCGCGGTAGAAGCCGGCCAGATCGACGAGGGCGCGGTCGATGGCGTCGCGCTGGGTGCGGGTGTTGCGGGACTTCTGCTGCTTCTCCAGCTCCTTCTCCGCCGCCTTCGCGCCACGGGCGGCCTGCGCGACGCCCTTGCCGGTGCCGCCGGCGCCCATCGCGACGGCGAGCTCCTCGCGTTCGGTGGCGTCGCGGGACTCGCTCAGCTCCAGGGCCTCCGACTTCGCGTTGCGCACGAGATCGCCGGCGTAGGCGAAGACGTCGCCGATGCCGCGGACCCGCATCGGCAGGCCCAGGACCGTCTCGCGATAGGTGCGGGCCTCGGGATCGCGGGCGAGGCGGCGGGCACGGCCGACGTGGCCCCCCGACACCGACGCCGCCCAGCGGGCCGACTCGGGCTCGATGCCGTCGCGGCGCACCAGGACATCGGCGATCGCCGAGGGGTTGGGGGTGCGCAGGGGGACCGGGCGGCAGCGGGAGCGGATGGTGATGGCGACGTCCTCGGGGTGATCGGACGGCGCACAGAGCAGGAAGATCGTCTGATCGGGCGGCTCCTCGACGAACTTCAGCAGCGCGTTGGCGGCGTTCTCGGTGAGCCGATCGGCATCGGTGATGATCAGGATCTGGTACGTGCCCATCGCCGGTCGGCGGGCTGCGGACTGGACGAGCGTCCTCATCGACTTCACCGAGATCGACAGGCCCTCCGGCACGATCTCCCTGACGTCGGCGTGGGTGCCGGTCATGACGGTGTGGCACGACACGCACCGCCCGCATCCGTGCTCGGGGCACTGCAGAGCCGCCGCGAACGCCCGGGCCGCGACCGAACGGCCCGAGCCGGGCGGGCCGGTGAACAGCCAGGCGTGGGTCATCGCCGACGCGTTCTCCGCCGCCGCGCTCAGCTCGGCCACCGCCGACGGCTGGCCGACCACCTCGTCCCAGACGCTCATCGTGCCCGCTCCTCGGGAATCGCGGCCGAGGCTCGTTGCGGCCCCGTCATGGCGTGATCGGTGTAGCACCCGACGGCCCCATCGGATCCGCCACGGCCGGATCGGCGACGGCCGGGGCCTCCGGACGGCCCGGCAGCATCCCCGACAACCCGGCGTACACCCGCTCGGCGACGTCCTCGGGGCTGCCGTCGGCGTCGACCACGACGTAGTGGTGCGGCTCCGCGGCCGCCATGTGCGTGAGCAGGCGCTGCACCCGGAGGTGCTGCTCACCCGCGATGCCGGAGGACGGCGCGGCGGCCGCGGGGGCGCGGTCGAGCAGCACCGAGACGTCCGGGCGCAGCCGGCCGGTGGCCCACGCGGCCAGGTTCTCCAGCTCGCGCGGATCGAGGGCGCCCTGCGTGACGCCGTAGTGGGCGAGCGGGCTGGCCAGGAACCGATCGGCCACCACGATCGCGCCGCCCGCCAGCGCCGGCCGGATCACGCGCTCGACCTGATCGGCCCGGACCGCGGCCGCCGCCAGCGCGGTGGCACGGGTGCCCGACAGGGCGGCCTCGCGGGTGGCGGCCTGCCAGCGCTCGCGCTCGTCGTCCTCCGGCTCGACGACGGTGTGGCCCTCCGCGCGCAACCGGGCCGCGAGGCGCGCGGCCTGCGCCGCCGTCTCCTCGGCCGGCGCACCCTCGACCGCGATCAGTACCCCGGCACCCTCGCGCGGCTCGCCCCGGCGCAGCGCGGCGAGCAGATCGGGCACCATCGGCTCGGTGCGGCGATCGTCCATCTGCCGGTAGGCGAGCAGGCCCACCCCGGCCGCGACGAGACCGCCGAACAGCATGACGACGCGCGTGCCGTCGACGACGACCGGGACCCCGAACAGGTGCACGGTGCGGGCGGCGACCAGGCCGACGATCAGCGGGACCAGCGCCAGCGAACCGAGCAGCGTCAGCCGGACGATCGACTGCACGAACGCGTTGATGCGGCCGCGGATGTCATCGGCCACCTGGGAGCCGATGATCGTCAGGCCGGTGAGGAAGGCGATGCCCGCGAACCCGCCCACCAGCATCACCGCGGCGATGGCCAGGAACAGGTGCGGAGCGATCGCGACCAGCACCAGCGCCAGCCCGGCCGCGACGATCGCAGCGCCGAACAACCGGTTGTGCGGGATCCGCCGGGCCATCCGCGGCGCCGCGCCCATGCCCAGCGCCAGCCCGATGAACACCGACGCGAACAGCACCCCGTACGCCGCGTTGCCGCCGCCGAGGCCCGCCGCGTAGAGCGTGGCCGAACCGACGACGATGCCACCCGCGGTGAACGCGCCGATGATGCCGGTGACGAGGCCGCGGATCAGTGGCGTGCGGACGACGAACGCGGCACCGTCGCGGATCAGGGCGATCACCCCGGGCGCCACCGCGCGGCGCTCCGCGGCCCGTCCGGAGATCTCCGGGATGCGGAACCAGACCGTGGCGGCGAGCACCAGGTAGGCGATACCGCTGGCCAGGAGCGCGACGTAGACGACGTCGATGGCGGAGAACCCCAGCATCGCGCCGCCCCGCGACAGCACCGCGAACAGGCCCGAAGCGGTGATCACAGCGACGCCGTAGGTCATGACGAGCGCGAGCTGGTTGGCCGTCTCGACCTGGTCGGGGCGGCGCAGCAGGTTGGGCACCGCGGCGTCCTTGGCCGGGATCCAGAACATCGCGCAGAACTCGATGAGGAACGTGGCCACGAACAGCCACCACAGCGACCCGGCCAGCGGGATCGACACGAACAGCACGAACCGCAGCAGATCGCTGACGACCATGACGGCGCGGCGGTCGAACTTGTCGGCCAGCGCCCCCGCGAGCGGCCCCAGCACCAGCGAGGGCAGCAGCTTGGTGGCCACGACGCCGCCCAGCGCGAAGCTCTGCGCCTGGTAGCCGCTGGTGAGCTGGGTGGCCAGCGCGGACAGGGCGAGCAGGCTCATCCAGTCGCAGATGCCCGCGACGGAGGTGACCATCCACAGCCTGCGGAACGCGGGGATGGCCAGCACGCTGCGGACGCGGTGCGAGGTGGCAGCAGAGAGATCGGGCTCGGGATCCATCGTGCGTCACCTCCTCCGGCGGACGGCACCAGCGTAATCGCGGGTACCGACAGTCATCGTGTCCGGACGGCCCGCGGTTCAGGGCATGAGCAGCGCCACGACCATCTGGACGGCGATGAGGGCGAAGACGAGCACGAAGAACAGGTTGAACAGGCGCGACCCGATCCGGCTGCGGGTGTGTCGCGACAGCCCGAGGATGGCCGGCTCGGGCTCGATGCGCGGGCGGGCCGGCGGGCGGTGTCCCGAGGGGGCGCCGAGGGGCATGATCGGCGGTGCGGGGCGCACAGCCGGGCGTGGAGCGGTGGAGCGCGCCGAAACGTCGATCATCGACGGGGGCGGGGCGGGCCGGGGTGCCGCGGCCGGGGTCGCCGTCGACGGCGCAGCGGGGGCGGCGCCGTCGCCCACCTCGCGAGCTGCGCCGGACGAGATGCCGGGTGTCGCACCGGGGGCGGCGGTCGCGGGCCGCTCGCCCGCGGGGCCGTCGCTCACCTGCCCCGTGGAGATCGCCGTCCCGGCGCCCGGGACCGCGTCGGGCTCGGCCTCCTGCACCCGGTCGACCGGAACGCTCGACGTGCCGGCCGACCTGCCCTCCGCCGCCACCTTGGCGCGGTACGCCTCCTCCACCGTCATGCGGTGGGAGCGCGGGGCGGCCGTCATGACCGGGGATGGTAGGCCGCTCCGGCGCGTACGTCAGGCGCTGACGCACCACCCGGTCAGGTGATCAGTTGCCCCCGCCGCCGTTGCCCCCGCCGCCGTTGTCGCCGCCGTTGTCGCCACCGCCGTTGTCGCCGCCACCGCCGTCGCCGTTGCCCTGTCCCCCGTCGCCGGGGGGTGCGGGGGGCGGCGGGACGTCGCCGCTGCTCACGCTCAGCTGGATCGTCTCGCCCGGCAACGCGCTGCCGCTGGGGTTCTGGCCGACCACGGTGCCGCGGGGCGCGGCGTTGACGACGGTTCGCGTGGTGACCTTCCAGTTGGCCTGCTGGAGCACGCCACGGGCGTCGTTGAGGCTGCGCCCCACCACGTCCGGGACGCGCGACGCGGCACCGCCGTCGAGGAACCGCGGGTCGGGGGCGGGGAGGGGGAGCACGGGCTGGCCGGCGAGGATCGGGGTCATCGCGCCGTACCAGGTCTCGGCGGGGGTCTTGCCGCCGAAGATGTTGCCGCTGCGGCAGGCGAAGGGGGCGCCCGCGCCGTCGCAGAGGGGTTTGGGCGAGCGCGAGTTGTCGAACGTGATCACGGCCCCGGCCATCTGCGGGACCACCCCGACGAACGCCGCCGACTTGTGCTGCTGGGTGGTGCCGGTCTTGCCGGCCATCGGCCGGTTCCAGCCCACCTGCCGGGCGGCGGCCGCCGAGGTGCCGCTGGTGTCGTCCTTGCTCAGCCCGATCATCAACGTGTTGGCCAGCCCGGGCTCGACGGCCTGCTGGCACGGCGCCTCGGTGATCGCCACGGGCTTGCCGGCCTGGTCGGTGATCGACTCGATCGGGCTGGGCGGGCACCACTTCCCGCTGCTGGCGAGCGTGGCACCGACGTTGGCCAGCTCCAGCACGCTCGTCGGGCTCACCCCGAGGGTGAACGAGGCCTGCCGCTGCGCCTTGGTGACCTCGGCGATGGACCGGTCGGTGCGCAGTCCCGTCTGGGGGTCGACGAACGGCGTGGTGGCCAGCGACTTCATGCCCAGCCGCACCGCCATGTCGACGACGTCGGGGACCCCGGTGAACTCCTCCAGCTTGACGAACGCGGTGTTCGGCGAGGTGGCCAGCGCGTCCTGCAGCGACATCCGCTCGGCGTAGTTGCCGGCGTTGTTGACCGGGATCGGGCGGCCGGCGCCGTCGAGGTAGATGGGCGAGGCGTAGCCGCTCGGCGGGACGGCGAGCTGGTAGTTGATGCCCAGCCCCTTCTCCAGCGCCGTGGCCGCGGTGAAGATCTTGTAGGTGGAGCCGGCACCCAGGTTGACCGGCTCGTAGGGCAGGCCGTAGCTCGTCTCCAGCCGGTCGGCGTCGAGGCCGAACGTGCGGTTCGAGGCCATCGCGAGCACGCGGTGCTTGTCCTGGCCGGGGGTCACCACCGACATGACGTCGGCCACGTTGGGCTGGCCGGGCGGCACCTCGGCGTCCAGGGAGGCCTTGGTCTTCGCCAGCACGTTGCGGTCGAGCGTGGTCTTGATCGTGTAGCCACCGCGCGTGAGCTGCTCCTCGGAGAACCCGGCCTCCAGCAGGTAGCTCTGCACGTACTTGCAGAAGAACCCGGCGTCACCGGCGCCGATGCAGCCGCTGGGCTGCGTGACCAGCGGGTTGGCGATGCCCAGCGGGGTGGCCAGCGCGGTGCGGGCCTGCGCGTCGTCGATCATCTGCTGCTCGCGCATCGCCTGGATCACGACGTTGCGCCGGTCGAGCGAGGCCTGGCCCTTCGTCACCGGGTCGTACGCGGTGGTGCTGCGGACCATCCCGGCAAGCATCGCGGCCTGCGGCACCGTGAGCTTGTCGGCGGTGGTGTTGAAGTAGGTGCGCGCCGCCGACGCGATCCCCGCCGCGCCGTTGCCGAAGGAGACGATGTTGAGGTAGCGGGTGAGGATGTCGTCCTTGCTCAGGTTGCGCTCCATCTGCAGCGCGATCTGGGCTTCCTTGAGCTTGCGGGCGGGCGTCTGCTCGGTGGCCTTGAGCCGGTCGGTCTCGGTCTTGGCGTCGACGTAGAGGAAGTAGTTCTTGACGTACTGCTGCGTCAGCGTGGACGCGCCCTGCACCACGTCCCCGGAGGCGGAGTTCGCGACGAGCGCGCGGATCGTGCCCTGCCAGTCGACGCCGTTGTGCTGGTAGAAGCGCCGGTCCTCGATCGCGACGATCGCCGCCTTCATCGCGGGCGAGATCTGCTGCGAGGTGACGGCCTGCCGGTTCTGGTTGGGGTCGAAGAACCGGGCCAGCGGCTGGCCCGCGGAGTCGGTGACGGTGGTGGTCTCGGGCAGCGGGCCGTCGACGACGTCGGTGGAGACGGTGGTGACGCTGTCGCCCGCGTCGTTGGAGACGAGGCCGAGGCCGGCCGCCGCGGGGAACGAGATGCCTGCCGCCAGCACCCCGGCCACCAGGCTCAGGCCCAACAACAGGCCGACCGGACGCAGGAGACGGCGCGGTGATCTCACAGTCGGCGAGGGTACGCGCGGTGAGGTGATCGTCCCATATGGCGCATGCCGGGTGCCGTGATCGCAGGGGCGGACGAACTTGAGTATTTTTGCTCGGTGTCGGGGGGAACCTCGGGCTCTCAGAATCCGTCTGTGCTGGTCATGGGAATCGCATCGACGGATTCGGGGGCGACGATGGTGGGTCGATGGAACTGGCGGGTGGCGGCGCGGTGCCGCACGACCGACGCCGACGAGCTGTTCGTGGACGGTGCGCGGCAGCGGGAGGCGAAGCTGTTCTGCCGCACCTGCCCCGTGCGCACCGAGTGCCTGGCGCACGCGCTGGACCGGCGCATCGAGTTCGGGGTCTGGGGCGGCATGACCGAACGGGAACGGCGGTCGCTGCTGCGCGAGCGGCCGGAGGTGGAGTCGTGGGCCGAGCTGCTGTTCGACGCGCGCGCCGCCCACTACGCGCAGGATTCGGCGTGACCGCCGAGGTGGTCGTCCCCGCGCAGCCGGGGTCGGCTGGTCTCAGCGGGCCCGGCGCAGCGGCACCGGCTCGGGCGGCGCGGCGGCCAGCAGCGCACCGATCTCGCGCAGGCCGTCGAGATCGGCCAGGTCGGGCACCACCGGCACCCGCGTGACCGCGACGGTCGGGTGCGCGCCGGTGAACCGCGCCAGCAGGCTGTCCTCCCGGGCGGCGAGGTCCACGCGGTCGGCGTGCAGGCGCAGCACCGCCGCGGCCAGCGGCGAGCCGCGCAGCTCCTCGGCCGCGTTGCGGGCCTTGGACGCGCTCAGGTCCGCCAGCACCGGGTGGGTGCGGTTGAGGACGAGCCCGGCCAGGGGCATGTCCTCGGCCGAGAGCCGGTCGACGAAGTACGCCGCCTCGCGCAGCGCGTCGGGCTCGGGGGCGGCGACCACGACGAACGCGGTGCCGGGCGAGCGGAGCAGCTCGTAGGTCGCGGTCGCGCGCTCGCGGAAGCCGCCGAACATCGTGTCGAACGCCTGCACGAACGCCGACGCGTCGGTGAGCAGCTGCCCGCCGAGGATCGTCGACACGGCCTTCGCGAACAGTGTGAACGCTCCCCCGACCAGCTTGCGCAGGCCCGTGCCACCGGCCCGCGCGGGCGCGGACAGCAGCCGGATCATGCGACCGTCGAGGAAGGTGGACATGCGCTGCGGGGCGTCGAGGAAGTCCAGCGCCGAGCGGGACGGCGGGGTGTCGACCACCACCAGGTCCCACCCGCCGGTGGCGACGAGCTGGCCCAGCTTCTCCATCGCCATGTACTCCTGCGTGCCGGAGAACGAGGAGGAGATCGTCTGGTAGAAGGGGTTGGCGATGATCGCCTCGGCGCGGCCGGGCTCCGCGTGCGTCTCCACCATCTGGTCGAAGGTGCGGCGCATGTCGAGCATCATGGCGTCGAGCTCGCCGCCGGCCGCCTCGACGCGGCGCGGCTCGTTGCCCAGGATCTCCAGGCCCAGGGCCTGCGCGAGGCGCTTCGCGGGGTCGATCGTGAGCACGACGACGCGGCGGCCGCGCTCGGCGGCGCGCACGGCCAGCGCGGCCGAGGTGGTGGTCTTGCCGACGCCGCCCGAGCCGCAGCAGACGATCACACGGGTGGTGCGGTCGTCGAGCAGCGCGTCGACATCCAGGCCGAGCGGCACTCTCGTCGCAGGGGTTCCGACGAGGGTGCCACTCGTCGGGTGAGGGTGGGGGCTCATACCGCGACCTCGGCCCGGATCTGGCTCAGCAACGACTCGGCCAGGCCGTACAGCCCGCCCAGGTCCACGCCGCCGTTCAGCCGTGGCAGCTCGAGGCGCGGCAGCGGCAGGTCGAGCCGGGCGAGCGCCACCGCCTCGGCGTGCACGCGCTGCGCGTGCTCGACGGTCTCGGCGACCAGGCCGTCGATCACGTCCGGCGGAAGGTCCAGGCCGGCCGCGGCGAGGCCGGCCCGGATCCGCGCCGCGTCCACCCGCCCGCCGGCCGCCGCGGCGACGGAGCGGTCGGGCAGCCACTGCGGGCGCACCTGGTTCGCGATCACGGCGCCGGGGCGCAGGCCGACGGCCGCCAGCTGGTCGATCGTCTCCAGCGTCTCGGTGACCGGCAGCTCCTCGAGCAGCGTCACGACGTGCACGGCGGTGAGCTCGGAGTGCAGCACCTCGACGACGCCCTCGGCCTGGTTGTGGATCGGGCCGCTCTTCGCGAGGTCGGCCATGGCGCGGGTGACGTCGAGGAAGCTGACGACGCGACCGGTGGGCGGGGCGTCGAGCACCACGGCGTCGTAGACGGGGCGGCCGTCGGCGTCCCGGCGGTTGACGCACTCCTTGGCCTTGCCGGTGAGCAGCACGTCGCGCAGGCCGGGGGCCAGGGTGGTGGCGAACTCGATCGCGCCCATCCGGCGCAGCGTCCGGCCGGCCATCCCGAGCCGGTAGAACATCTCGAAGTACTCCAGTAGCGCGGCCTCGGTGTCGACGGCCAGCGCGCGCACCTCGCCGCCCCCGGGCGCCACCGCGATGCGGCGCTCCTCGTAGGGCAGCGGCGGGGTGTCGAACAGCTGGGCGATGCCCTGGCGGCCCTCCACCTCGACGAGCAGCGTCCGCCTGCCGCCGGTGGCGAGCGCGAGGGCGAGCGCCGCGGCGACCGTCGTCTTGCCGGTGCCCCCCTTGCCGGTGACGACGTGCAGGCGCGCGGCCCCGGGCCAACTGTATCTCACCAGTTCAGGTTACGAGTGAGTAGCCTGCCCGGCCTCCCCAACGGGGTGAGGCGCTGGATACAGTCCCCTGTCATGAGCTCCCCGGCTTCCGTGCAATGGGAATACCTCACCGCTCCCGTGCTGATCCACAGCACCCAGGCGATCCTCAACAACTTCGGCCGCGACGGCTGGGAGCTGGTGGCCGTCACCTCCGGAGCCACCGGCGACCAGCCGGTGGCGTGGTTCAAGCGACCGGTGAGGACGTGACCTCGCCGACGGCCCGGCTGGCCGAGCTGGGCATCACCCTGCCGGCCGTCGCCGCTCCGGCCGGGGCCTACATCCCCGCGCGGCGCACCGGGTCGCTGGTGTTCACGGCCGGCCAGGTGCCCTTCGTCGACGGGAAGCTGGCCGCCACCGGCAAGGTCGGCGCGGAGGTGGAGCCGGGCCTGGCCTACGACCTGGCCCGCACCTGCGCCCTCAACGCCCTCGCCGCGATCGACGCGCTGGTGGGGCTGGACGCCGTCACCGGCGTCGTGAAGGTGGTCGGGTTCGTGGCGTCGGCGCCCGGGTTCGGCGGCCAGCCGGGTGTCGTCAACGGCGCGTCGGACGTGCTCGGCGAGGTGTTCGGCGAGGCCGGCAGGCACGCGCGCTCGGCGGTCGGGGTGGCCGAGCTGCCGTTGAACGCGCCGGTCGAGGTGGAGCTGATCGTCGAGGTCGCCGGCTGATGCGCTCCGACGCGCTTCGTCCCGCGGAGGCGCCATGAGCGCCGAGCAGGCCGCCCACGACCTGCTCGTGCGGTTGGCGGGCCGCCTCCCCGACGAGCTGCTCTGGCGGCTGCGCGACTGGCTCGCCGCGGGTGCCCACCCGGCGCTGGCGGCGGCGCTCCCGCGCGAGCTGCTGCGCCACCGCATCGGCCTGGACGACGCCGAGCGCGAGCTGCTCGCCGCGTCCGCCGGGCAGTGGGGGGCGCCGCGACGGCTGCTCGACGCGGTGCTCCCGCTGGACAACTCCGACGGCCCGCCCGCGGACTTCCGCACCGAGCCCGACGTCGACCCGGCCGCGTTGAGCGTGCTCGCCGTGGTCCGCGGCCACGCCGGGTGCATCGAGCTGCGGCAGGCCCGGCGGTCCGACGGGCGTCGCGAACAGCGCGTCGTCCTCGTGCACGGCGCCGAGCGGCCGTGGGAGCTGGCCGGCACCCTCCAGCGCATCCTGCGAGCCCACGGTGACCGCACACCGTGCGTGGAGGTTCTCCCGCCGCACGGGGAGCCCGCGGCCTACCACCAGGCCGCCATCATCGGGTCGGCCCCGCTGTGGAGATCCCCGGCCGCAGTGGGCTGAGACGACGACCGGAAGGGGGTCACATGGACGAGACGCACGAGCTGCTGCTGGCGTTGGCCGGCCGCGTGGACGACGACCTGCTGGCCTGGGCCCGGGAACTGGTGGCCGTCGGGGAGGACACGCGGGCGATCGAGCTGGTCACGGCGGGGCTGTCGGCCGACCGGGTCACGCTGCCCGTCGCCGTGCGGGCCGCGGCGGTGGCGGCGGCGACGGCCGCCCGGATCGATCTCGACGTCGACGCGGCGCTGCCACCCGCCGCGACCGACGACCCCGGAACCGATCACCGCTTCACCTCCGACCACGAGGACGAGGCCCTGACGGCCGCGGTGGCGGCGCTGCCCAGGCGGCTCCTCGACGGGGCCGGCCTGCACGTCGTGTGGCGCGTGACCCCGGCCGGTGCGGCACCGGGCCCGCTCCCGCACCCGGTGGTGCTCGTCGAGGTGGCGCCGGGCGGGCGCCCCGCCGACGCGCTGGCCTACCAGCTGCAGGTGGCGCTGGACCGCGCCGGCGTCGTGGCCTCGGTCGAGGTGCTGATCAGCGGGCGCCCGGTCCCGGCCTACCACGTGGCCGCCCGCCGCGAGTCGCGGCCGCTGGGCGCCGGACCGGTCCGGGCCGCGCCCGGCGACGAACCGGTGCCGACGATCTTCGACGAGCACGCGCCCGTCAGCCCGGCCGTGCCGTTGCGGCCCGCCTCCGACGCCAGCGGGCGACGGCGGCGGCTCAACCCCGAAGCGGCTGCCGGGTCCGCGGTCCGGCCGGGTGAGCAGCGCCGCCCGACCGTCACCCCGATCTCCCGCACCGCGCTGCCCA
>CAXTTN010000009.1:0-774 GCA_964247105.1 uncultured Pseudonocardia sp. | reverse complement strand
AGCCCCGTGCCGCTGCTGCGGCGCGACGGCGGCCCGGCGCGGCCGCTCGTGCCCGTCGAGCCGCCCGAGGCCGTCGACGAGCAGCCGGCCTCCGAGGGCCCGGTGCCCACGCCGGCCGAGACGTCGACGTTCCGGTCGATGCGGGATCCGCTCAGCGGTCCGTTGAACGCTCCCCTCCTGGCCCCGCTGCTGGATCCGACGCCCACGTCGGACGAGGACGAGTACGACGACCAGGAGTACGACGGCGCCGCGTTCGGCGGATCCGGGGCCAGCCCGTTCACGCAGGAGCGCGGGGCGCCGATCGAGGACGGGTGGGCCGGTGAGTGGGCGTCCGGGGACTGGGCGGTGGCCTCGAACGGCGTCGACGACGCCGAGCCCGACACACCGGTCACCCCGGCCGCCCCCGAGCCGCGGCCGGCGGCCCGGCACCGGTTCAACGGTCCGACGCCGCCCCCGCTGCCGCCCCCTCCACCGGCGCCGGTCCAGCAGCGGCCCGCACCCGAGCCCGAGCCCGACACGCAACGGCCCAACCTCGGCCTGCGGCCCGATTCGCTGGCCCGGCTGAGCGACGCCGACCGCGAGCTGCTGGCGCGGCTGCAGGCCGAGCTGGGCGCGGCGGCCCGCAAGCCCCGGCTGCCCCGCCGGGCGGGTGTGACCCAGAACGGCAACGGCCACCCCCAGAACCCGGCCTAGTGTCCTGAGTCGGAGGTTCCTGCTCAGTCGTCCGGGTGCGGTACGCCGTCCCGGCATCCGCAGGTGATCATGCTGTCCGAT
>CAXTTN010000008.1:7225-51947 GCA_964247105.1 uncultured Pseudonocardia sp. | reverse complement strand
CGCGGCTCGCTCGACCTGCTCGGCCCGTCCACGCGCCGCGCCGTCGCCGGCCTCGCGGCCGGCGCCGATCCCGCCGAGGCCGGCCGCGACGGCACCACGAACGGCGCGGCGATGCGGATCGCACCGGTCGGCATCGCCTGTGCGGAGAAGGACGCGCTGGTGGACCGCGTCGTCGACGCGTCGGTGGCCACGCACGGCACCGGGGTCGCGCTGGCCGGGGCGGCGGCGGTGGCCGCGGCGGTCAGCGCGGGCGTGGGCGGTGCCGCGGTGGGCGAGGCGATCCCGTTCGCCGTCGACCTGGCCCGGCGGGCCGCCTCGCGGGGCCGCTGGGTCGCGGCGGCCGATGTCGCGGCGCGGATCGAGTGGGCCGTCGCGCTGGTGGCGGGCCTCGCCCCGGCCGCGGCGCTGGAGACGATCTACACCCTGGTCGGGACCAGCCTGGCCACCCAGGAGTCGGTTCCCGCGGCGTTCGCCGTGCTCGCCGTCGCGGGGGACGACCCGTGGCTGGCGTGCCGGCTCGGCGCGTCGGTGGGCGGGGACTGCGACACGATCGCGGCGATGACGGGGGCGGTCGCAGGCGCGTGTCACGGGATCGACGCGTTCCCGTCCGATGCCGTGTCGACGGTCGCGGCCGTCAACGATCTGGATCTGGATGGCCTGGCCGCGGCGCTGTTGGGCCTGCGGTGCGGCTGATCAGCGTCGGGAGCGTGGTGATCGACGTGGTCGCCGCGGTCTCCGCGCTCCCCCCGCGCGGCGGCGACGTGTTCGCCTCCGCCGTCACGATGTCGGCCGGTGGCGGTTTCAACGCCATGGCCGCTGCCGCGCGGCAGGGCCTGCCCGTGCTCTACGCGGGCGCGCACGGCACCGGCCCGCTGGGCGACCTGGCCCGCGGCGCAATGGCCGCGGAGGGCATCGAGGTGTTGCTCCCGCCCCGGCCGGACCGCGACACCGGGCTCGTCATCGGCATGGTGGACGGCGAGGGCGAGCGCACGTTCGTCAGCGGGCAGGGCGCCGAGACCACCCTGACCGACGCCGACCTGCGTGACCTGCACCCGTCGGCGGGCGACGCCGTCCTGGTCTCGGGATACGGGCTGGTGCGTCCCACGGCGCCGGTGGCCTGGATCCGGGCGCTCCCCGCCGAGGTGCTGGTGGTGCTGGACCCCGGCCCGCTCGCCTCCGCCGCCGACCTGGCGGGAGTGTGCGAGCGAGCCGACTGGATCACCGCCAACGCGGCCGAGGCGATGGCGCTCACCGGCGGCGCCGATCCCGTCGCCGCGGTGTCAGCGCTGGTGGGGCGGGCGGGAGCGGTGGTGCGGACGGGCCCGGAAGGGTGCCTGGTGGCGGTCCGGCGCAGTGGTCCCGGGTCCGTGCGTGTGCCGGGGTTCCGGGTGGACGCGGTGGACACCAACGGAGCCGGTGACACCCACACGGGAGTGTTACTCGACGGCCTGGTCCGGGGCGCCGACCCGCTCGACGCGGCGCGCGCGGCGAACGCGGCCGCGGCCGTGGCGGTGACCCGCCGCGGGCCGGCGACGAGCCCCACGGCCCGGGAGACCGCGGAGTGGCGTCGCGGTCACGGGTAGATCTGCTTGATCCTGGCGAGGTCGGCCTTGGTCAGGTGCGCGTTCAGCGGATCCTGTTGCGCCGGGTACATCAGGCTGGTCCTGTCACCGGTGTGCCGGAGGCCGATCGCGTGCCCCATCTCGTGCGCCACGTTCTGCACGCGGGAGGCCGTGTCCTGGGGGTTGTTCGGGTCGACGGAGAAGAACACCCTCGTGCAGAAGCGTCCGTCCTGGCTTTGCAACCGGCACGTCGACGTCTCACCGATCTGGTCACCCGGGTACGAGTGCAGGCCCACGATGATCGTGGCCTGCCGGAGGTCGTTGACGATGTGCGGCTTCACGACCGAGCGGGAGATCTCCGCGATCGCTGTGCGAAGGTTGGCCATGTCCTGTGGCCTGTTGCCGAAATCCCGCTCGACGAACACACCGGGCGTCTTGGTCGCGAGCACCTGCAGCGGGGGAGCCGGCGCCGTCCGCGCTCGGGGAGCCGAGGCCTTCCGCGCGACCACCACCGGTGCCGGCTCGATCTGCGTGTCCGTCGACCCGGTGTCCGTGGACCCGGTGTCGGTCGACAACGTGGGTGGCGTGTCGGACGTGTCGATGGTGGTGGCGTAGGCGGCCGGTACGGCGACGGCCACCACCGCCAGTGTGGCGGCGGCGAGCGCGAGGCGGTGGAACAGGGTGGTGCGGCGGCGCGGCACGGTCTCTCCTCAGTGACATCCTGCTGGGTGCAGGGTGACGCTAGGGATCCACCGGTGCTCCGGGCTGAGCCTGAGCAGGCCGGATACGGGAGCCGGCTGCCCCTTGTGATCAATCAGGCGCGGGCGGCCTTCCCCAACGCGCCGCGCGCGATGATGACCTGCTGGATCTGGCTGGTGCCCTCGTAGATCCGGAACAACCGGGCGTCGCGGTAGAAGCGCTCGACCGCGACCCCGCGGATGTAACCGGCGCCCCCGTGGATCTGCACGGCGCGATCGGCCACCCGGCCCACCATCTCCGACGCGAAGTACTTGGCCGCCGACGGTCCCTGCACCGTGTCGGTGCCCGCGTCGTAGGCGCGGGCGACGTCGAGCACGAGGGCGCGGCCGGCGTAGTGGTCGGTGACCGAGTCGGCGATCAGGCCCTGGATCAGCTGGAACGCCGCGATCGGCCGGCCGCCCTGCTCGCGGGTGGTGGCGAACTCGACGGACTCGTGCACGAGCCGCCCGGCCATGCCGACGCACAGCGCCGCGATGTGCGCGCGCCCGTGCGCGAGGCACTTCGCCGCGGTCTGGAAGCCCACGTCCAGCCCGTTCTCGCCGCCGACGAGCGCCTCGGCGGGCACGCGGACGTCGTCGAGGTACACGTCGGAGGTCCAGGTGCCCATCTGACCCATCTTGTGGTCGCGCTGGCCGAACGTCAGGCCCGGCGTGCCGGCCGGCACCAGGAACGTCGAGATCCCCTTGTTGCCCGCCGCGTCGGGGTTGGTGCGGGCGAAGACCATGATCACCTCGGCGACGAGCGCGTTGGTGATGTAGCGCTTGGAGCCGTTGAGGACCCAGTCGGTGCCGTCGCGCCTCGCGGTGGTGGCGAGGCCCGACGGGTCGGACCCGGCGTCGGCCTCGGTGAGCCCGAACGACGCCGTGACCTCGCCGGACGCCAGCCGCGGCAGCCAGGACGCCTTCTGCTCCCCGGTGCCGCCCTTGATCAGGACCTGGCCGGCGATGCCGTTGTTGGTGCCGAACAGCGACCGCAGGGCGGGGGTGGTCCAGCCCAGCTCGAACGCGAGCCTGGCCTCCTCCTCCAGCGTGAGGCCCAGCCCGCCGTAGGACTCGGGGATGGCGAAGCCGTAGAGCCCCATGTCCTTGCAGGCCGCGATGATCGCGTCGGGGATGCGGTCCTCGGCGTCGATCCGCTCCTCCAGCGGCACGACCTCGGTGCGGACGAAATCGCGCACCGACGACAGGATCGCGGTCAGGTCGGACGGGTCCATGTGCGCAGGCTACCCGCGGGTATCGAGCTCGCGGAGGATCGCGTCGGTGTGCTCGCCCAGTGCGGGTACGGGGTCCATGCGGTTGTCCCAGTCGGGGGAGTCGATCGGCGGGAGCAGCGCCGGCACCGGGCCGTTCGGGGTGCCGATGTCGCGCCACCGGTTCCGTGCGGCGAGGTGCGGGTGGGCCAGCACCTCCGACGCGGTGTTGTAGCGGGAGTTGCCGATGCCCGCCGCGTCCGCCGCCTGCTGGATCGTGGCGAGGTCGTGGCGGGCGCACCAGTCGGCCACCGCCCCGTGCAGCTCGGAGCGGTGCGCGACCCGGCCGGCGCCGGTGGCGTAGCGGGTGTCCCCGGCCAGGTCGGGGCGCCCGAGCAGATCGCGGGCCAGGCGCTGCCACTCGGCGTCGTTGGTGGTGCCGAGCACCACCGTCTGCCCGTCGGCGGTGGGGAAGGCGCCGTACGGGACGACGGCGGGGGAGCCCAGGCCCTGCGGTTGCTGCTCCACGCCGGTGTGGCGGGTGTAGTGCAGGGTGTAGCCCATCAGCTCGGCCATCACGTCGAACATCGCGACGTGCGCCCCGCCACCTGCCCTGCCGCCCGCCTGCCGCCGGTACAGGCCCGCGAGCACCGCGATCGCGGCGTACAGGCCGGTGGAGGTGTCCGCCATCGGCGGCCCCGCCTTGGCCGGCGCGCCCTCCCAGCCGGTGATCGAAGCCGCGCCGGACTCGGCCTGAACCAGCAGGTCGTAGGCCCGCTTCGCTGACAGCGGCCCGCCCGGCCCGTACCCGGAGATCTCGACGCTCACCAGGTGCGGGTGGTGCTGCGCGAGCTGCTCCGGCCCGATGCCGAGGCGCTCGGTGGCGCCCGGGGCGAGGTTGGAGACGAGCGCGTGGGCGGCGCCCAGCAGCCGGTGCAGGACGTCGAGGCCGCGCGGCTCCTTGAGGTCGAGGGTGATCGACTCCTTGCCGCGATTGACCCAGACGAAGTGCGCCGCCATCCCGTTGACGACGTCGTCGTAGTGGCGCGCGAAGTCACCGCCGCGCGGGTTCTCCACCTTGATCACCCGCGCGCCGAGATCGGCCAGCGTGCGCGTGGCGAGCGGTGCCGACACCGCCTGCTCCAGCGCCACCACGGTGACACCGGCCAGCGGTGCGGGACGGCTCATCCTGCCGACGCTACCTCCCTCGGCACCTCCTTCGGTGCAGCAGGCGCCCGCTCGCCCGCCGCTCGCAGCAGCACCGCGACCCAGGTGCGGAACGGCCGCCATGCCTCCCCGATGCGGGCCAGATCGGCAGGTGAGGCGGGGCCCGGCAGGCCGTAGAGCCGCCCGACCCGCTCGGCGAGCCGCGGCTCCTGCTCGACCGGCACGTCGCACACACCGGACCCGCGGACCAGGATCAGCGAGGCCGAGAACGGGCCGATGCCCGGGATGCGGCGCAGGCGGGCCTGCGCGGCATCGGGATCCTCGTGGCGCAGCTGCTCGGCGTCGAGCTCACCGTTCGCCGCGGCACGGGCGACGCCGTGCAGCCGTTCGATCTTGACCTCCGGGATGCCGGGGAACGATCCGACCGCGAGCAGCTGCTCCGGCGTCGGGAACGCGGCCATGCGCTCGCCGGCCACGTCCAGCTCGCGACCGTGGGCCCGCGACAGCCGCTCGCGGGCGGCGCTCGCCTGCCGGGCGTTCCACCGCAGCGACAGCACGCACCACGCCGCGGCCTCGTAGGGCGAGTGGAACAGGGGTGGTCGCAGGCCGGGCGCGGTGGCGAGCACGCGGGCGATCACGGGATCGCGGGCGGCGACCGCCTCGTAACCGCGGGCGTCGACGTCGAGCGAGAGCATCCGGGCGGTCTGCGCCGCCACCGCCTCGACCGGTGCGGTGCCGCTGACCTCGCCGTGCACGCCGCGCTCGTCCTGCGTGACCGCGACGCCGGCGTGATCGCGGTAGCCGTCGACGCAGAACGCGAGCCGCATCGTGCCGTGGAAGGGGATGGCGTGACGCTGGCCGAAGCCGAACTCGGCGCTCTCGCGCAGGGAGAAGGCACCGTCGGGGTGGAGCGTGAAACTCGTCATGGCCGGAGTGTGCACGGGGGCACCGACAGTATTGCTCAGTCCACGGCCCGCAGGTCGAGGCACAGCTCGGCCGCCGCGCCGGGGACCAGCCGCACCGGGACGCCCCAGTCCTGCTGGTAGCGGTGACAGGCGGCGAACACGCCGTCGCCCTCGTCGCACGCCGCGGCCGTGACGCTCACCTGCAGCACGCCCTCGGCCACGTCCCCGAACACCAGCTCGCGGGCCAGCCCCGGCGCCGTCCCCGCCCCGGACGCGAGCAGCTCGGGTGGGGCCGCGGCCACGGTGAGCTGCGTCGGGTCGCCGAAGCGGGTGTCGAGGTACTGACCGGTCGGCGGGACGAACGCGACCCGCAGGTTCAGCGACCCCGGCGCGAGGTCGGTGCGGGCCCGCCGGACGCGGTGCGCGGCTCCGGCGACGGTGGACGCCGCCGGGATCGGGACGCGCACGAGCCGGTGCGCCGCCGATTCGACGACGACCAGCGTGTCCCCGTCCACGAGCAGGTCGCTGGGCTCGGCCAGGTCGCGGGCGAGCGTGCCGACCGTCCGCGTCACGGGATCGTAGCGGCGGACGGCGCCGTTGTAGGTGTCGGCGATCGCCACCGACCCGTCGGGGAGGACGGCGACGCCGAGCGGGTGCTGCAGCAGCGCGTCGCCCGCGGCGCCGTCGCGGTGGCCGAAATCGAAGAGGCCCTGGCCGACGGCGGTGGTGATCGCCGGACCGACGGCCGGAGATGCCGTCAGCGAGCGCAGCGCGGACGTCTCGGCGTCGGCGATCCACAGCACCGGATCGGCCGAGCCGGTGTGCTCGATCGGCACACTCGACGTGTCGGGATGGTCGACTCGCTGGGGTGGGGTGGTGGCCAGGCCGGACGGCTGCGCGAAGAACGCGTCCTGCGGCGGTCCGTCGCGCAGGCCCTCGTTCGTCGTGCCGGCCAGTACCCGCGTCGCGCCGGTCGCCGGGTCGAACGTCCAGAGCTGGTGGCTGCCGGCCATCGCGACGACGACGCGGCCGTCCCACCAGGCCACGTCCCACGGCGTCGACAGCTCCGGGGCCGAGCCGCCGACCTCCACGCGCGTGCGGAGCTGCGAACCCGTTCCGGCCACGGTCGTCACCGTCGCGTCGGGGAGGTGGACGCGGCGCAGCGCGTGGTTGACGCTGTCGGCCACGATCACGTCGGCGCCGCCGGGCAGCAGGACCAGGCCCTGCGGCTCGGAGAACCGGGCGCCCGCGCCGTCGACGAGCCCGCGTTCGCCCGTGCCGATCCGGCGGCGTTCGGTGATCAGATCGGCCTCCAGCTCGACGAGCTGGTGGTGCGCGGTGTCGGACACGAGGAAGGTGCCTTCCGGCAGGGCGATCACCTTGCCGGGGAAGCGCAGTGCCGTGGCCGGCTCGGGCGGGGCGACGTAGGGGCCGTCGCCCCGGTGCAGGACGTCGGCGTGCTCCGCGATCAGCTCCTCGACCAGCACGGACAGGCCGTGCGCGTGCCCCTCCCCGGACATCTGCGCGACGACGTACCCGCGGGGGTCGACCACCACGAGCGTCGGCCAGGCCCGCGCGGCATAGGCGTCCCAGGTGATCAGCTCGGGGTCGTCGAGCACGGGGTGGTGCACGCCGTGGCGCTCCACCGCGGCCTCGACGGCCGTCGGCTCGGCCTCGTGCACGAACTTCGGCGAGTGCACCCCGATCGTCACGAGCACGTCGGCGTAGCGCTCCTCCAGCTCGCGCAGCTCGTCGAGGACGTGGAGGCAGTTGACGCAGCAGAACGTCCAGAAGTCGAGCAGGACGATCTTCCCGCGCAGCTGTGACAGCGACAGCTCGCGCCCGCCCGTGTTCAGCCAGCGCCGACCGCGCAGCTCCGGCGCCCGTACCCGTACCCGCTCCACGTAGCGTCCCAACCGGTGCCGGCGCGCAGGTCTTCCCGCCGGGCGGCAGGATGATCGGCGTGCCCGAACTACCCGAGGTGGAGCTCGCCCGCACCGTCCTCGACCGGGCGGTGGACCGCCGGATCCGGAGCGTCGACGACAACGACGCGTGGGTGTGCCGCCCGCACCCGCCCGGCGAGATCGCGGCGGCGCTGGTCGGCGGCCGGCTCACCGCCGCGCACCGGCAGGGCAAGGCGATGTGGTGCGAGACCCGGGGCCGCGACGGGGAGCCCGGCCCCACCCTCGGCATCCACCTGGGCATGGGCGGGCAGATCGTCGTCGACGGCCGCGTCGGGCCGACCGGTCCCGAGCACCGCAACCCCGGCGCCCGCAAGCCCGAGTGGGACCGCTTCACCGTCACCTTCGACGACGGCGGGGTGCTGCGGCTGTTCGACAAGCGCCGCCTGGGCCGGGTCCGGCTCGAACCCGACCTGCACGCCCTCGGCCCGGACGCGGAGACGATCGGCCGTGAGGACTTCCGCACCCGCGTCGGGCGCGGGCACTCGGCGATCAAGGCGCGGCTGCTCGACCAGTCGGTGCTGGCCGGCGTCGGCAACCTGCTCGCCGACGAGACGCTGTGGCAGGCGGCGCTCTCCCCGTCCGCGCCGGCCGACGGGCTGAGCGCGACGACGCTCGACCGCCTGTACGACACGCTCGGCGCCGCACTGAAGGCGGCCATCGCGCACGGCGGCGTGCACACGGGCGAGATCATCGAGCACCGCAGGCCGGGCGGGACGTGCCCGCGCTGCGGCGCCCCGATGGTGCACGGCACGGTGGGCGGCCGCTCGACCTGGTGGTGCAGCGCCGAGCAGGCGTAACCCGCACCCCTGTTCGACGGGGGCTGTGGAGGGCCGATGGGGGGTGCCGACGCTCAGATGGGGCGGAAGGTGCGGCGCAGGCGTTCGGCGACGGGGGCGAAGTCGTCGAGGTCGTCCCAGATCCAGCGGACGACACCGTGGTCGGTGGCGCGCACGGCGTCCTCGCGGACCTTCTCGGCGAACACGGCATCACCGGGCGGCTGCCCGGGCTTCAGCGCGCGGCCGTACTTGACCCGGCCGTCGAACTCGGCGACCGTCCGCAGCCCCGGCCAGCCGAAATCGGTCTCGGCGATCACCCGCCCGCCCTCCACCACCGTGTACTGCAGCTCGCCCACGGCCTCGGCCGTTTCAGGGGCTGACACGAGGTGCGGCTCGGGCAGCCCGAACCGGTGGATCGCGAGCCGGCTCCGCGATTCCCCGGGGCTCGCGGCGCCCGGGTTCGCGAACGCGAGCGCCCGCCGGGCAGCGGGGATCCCCGGCCATCGGACCGCCCGGGCCAGCGCGGCATCGAGCCCCGCCCGGTCGACGAGGTGGCGCCGCAGGGCCGCGTCGGCGGGAACGACGGCCCGCTCCATGTCGACGGCGCGGGCGATGTCGGCCAGAGTCCGCCCGACGGTCGTGACCAGAACTCCGCCGACCATGGCGATCTCGTGGGGCCGGAGGGGTGCCGTGTGGCGGCGGACGACGCTGTTGCTCCGCGCGCCCGACGGTGCGTCGCGCGTGACGTGGACCTGCTCGAGCGAGATGCCCCACAGCGGCAACCCGTGCATCACCGCGGCCGAGGCGTGGCTGACGACCGCTCCGTCGGACAGCCTCGGGACGGTGGCGAGCACCAGCAGCCGATGACGGTCCTCGGCGCGTGCGAGGCGCTCGTCCTCCGGCTCGACGTACGCCCCGCGTCGAAGGGGGAGCAGGCGCCCGGCGCGGAGCTCCCGCTGCACCTCGCTGCTGCTGAACCCGGCCGCGAGCAGATCCCGGCGCTGGTGCAGGCCCGGCACGTGGAGTTCCATGCCGCAACGGTGGCGCACACCGGCGCCGATGCACCCGCGATCGCGATTCTGTGGACGGCCGAACCGCGATGTGGAGAAACGCGGCTCCCGCGGCGGCTGCACACCCCGTCGTACGTCCGCACCCCCTGTCGAAGGGGGGTGTCGCCTTCGGTGGGGGGTGTGGTGAAGGGTCGTGCGCTCGGCACACCCCTTCGTGCCTCCGTACCCCTTGTGGAAGGGGGGTGTCGCGTCGCACGGGGGGTGTGGGCGGGCGGTGTGGGCGGGAGCGGGCCTGCTGATGGCGCCGCACCCCCTTCCGCGCCTCCGTACCCCTTGTGGAAGGGGGGTGTCGCGATCAGCGGGGGGTGTCGAGCGTCGCGCCGACCGACGCCCGGCGGCGCCACCACGCCCACGCCGCGACGCACACCGCCAGCCACGCCGCGCCCACCAGCCAGCCCGCCACCACGTCGCTGAACCAGTGCACGCCGAGGTACACGCGCGTGGCCCCGACGGCGCCCACCCACGCGGACGCGGCGAGCACCGCCGCCACGCGTGCGGCGCGACCCAGCCCGGCCCACGCCAGCACCACCACGGTGCCGATCACGACCACCGACATCGTGGCGTGCCCCGACGGGAGCGACTCGTTGGCCGCGGCCACCAGCCGGTCGGCGGTCGGCGGCCGGTCGCGGTCGAGCACCCGCTTGATCACGGTGAAGACCAGGCTCGCCGTGGCCATCGCGACGACGGCGAGCGCGGCGTCCGCCCGCCGTCCCCGCCACCAGCAGAACGCGCCCACCAGCACGGCGAGCACCGCCATCGCCGCGGTGCTGCCGAGGTTCGTGATCACGACGGCGAGAGTGGTCAGCCCCGCCGACCGCTCCTCGATCGACTCGTTCAACGCCGCCGTGTCGAACCGGGCCGGTCCGACACCGGTGAACGCGGCCCACAGCGCCGCGCCCGCGACGAGCGCCAGCGCGACGCCGAGCCAGGCCACCCGGCCCGGCCGCGGCGTCGGCGGTGGGGGTCCGGTCAGCCCGGCGGGAGGCGAGTCGCTCATCCCCCTCCTTCGGTCAGACCGCCCGCCCGCGCCACTCCCGGTAGCGGCGCACCAGCGCCGCCGTGGACGCGTCGGCGGTCGAGAGATCGGGTGTCTCGTCGGTCAGTGCGGGGCCGACCTGCTTGGCCATCGCCTTGCCCAGCTCCACCCCCCACTGGTCGAACGAGTCGATGCCCCAGATCGTCCCCTCCACGAACGTGACGTGCTCGTAGAACGCGATGATCTGCCCCAGCACGGCCGGGGTGAGCTTGCGCGCGAGGATCGTCGAGGTCGGGCGGTTGCCGGGCATCACCTTGTGCGGCACCACGTCCGCGGGCGTCCCCTCGGCCTCGATCTCCTCGGCGGTCTTGCCGAACGCGAGCGCGGCGGTCTGGGCGAACAGGTTGGACATGAACAGGTCGTGCATGTCCGTGTGGTCGTCCACCGGGATCACGTGGTTCGGCTCGGCGAACCCGATGAAATCGGCCGGGATGAGCCGCGTGCCCTGGTGGATGAGCTGGTAGAACGCGTGCTGGCCGTTGGTGCCCGGCTCGCCCCAGAAGATCTCGCCGGTGGCGGTGGTGGCCGGCGTGCCGTCGCCGCGCACGGACTTGCCGTTGCTCTCCATCGTCAGCTGCTGGAGGTAGGCCGGCAGCCGGTGCAGGTACTGGCTGTAGGGGAGCACGGCGTGGGTCTCGGTGCCGAAGAAGTTGACGTACCAGATGTTCAGCAGCCCGGCGATCACCGGGAGGTTCTGCTCCAGCGGCGCCTTCCGGAAGTGGCTGTCCATCGCGTACATGCCGCCGAGGAACTCCTCGAAGTACTCGCGCCCGATCGCGACCATGATCGCGAGCCCGATCGCGGAGTCGAGCGAGTAGCGCCCACCCACCCAGTCCCAGAAGCCGAACATGTTGGCCTCGTCGATGCCGAAGCCGGTGACCAGCTTCGCGTTGGTCGACACGGCGACGAAGTGCTTGGCCACGGCCTTCTCGTCGCCGCCGAGCCCGTCGAGCAGCCAGGCCCGCGCGGCACGGGCGTTGGTGAGCGTCTCCAGCGTGGTGAACGTCTTCGACGCCACGATGAACAGCGTTGTGGCCGGGTCGAGGCCCAACAGCGACTCGGCGATGTCGGTCGGATCGATGTTGGAGACGAACCGCATCTCGATGTCGCGCTGCGAGTACGACTTCAGCGCCTCGTAGGCCATCACCGGGCCGAGGTCCGAACCGCCGATCCCGATGTTGACGACGGCGCGGATCCGCTCCCCGGTGTGGCCCGTCCACGCGCCCGATCGGACGGCGTCGGTGAACTCGCCCATGCGGAACAGCACCTGGTGGACGTCGGTGACGACGTCCTGGCCGTCGACGCCCAGCGCCGTGGCCCGCGGGGCGCGCAGCGCGGTGTGCAGCACCGCGCGGTCCTCGCTGGTGTTGATGTGCTCGCCCGCGAACATCGCGTCGGTGCGCTCGGGCAGCGCCGCTGCCCGTGCGAGCGCCGTCAGCAGCGGGATCGTGTCGCGGGTGATGCGGTGCTTGGAGTAGTCGAGCACCAGGTCGGCGCCGGTGGCCGTGAGGGCCTCGGCGCGGTCGGGGTCGTCGGCGAACAGCGCACGGAGGTGCAGGTCCGCGACGGCCGCGTGGTGATCGGCCAGCGCGGCCCACTCGGGCGTCGCGGTGATATCAGCGGGGTAGGCAGCCACGGGTGCATCCAACACCCTCCGGTCAGGTGGTGCGTTCCCAGAGCGCGATGCCGCCGAGCAGCCCGGAGACGTTGGGCACGATGGTGCGGTTCGGGCCGATCGTGGCCGGGTCGAGCTTCTTGGCGTTGCCCCCGCCGATGTAGACGTGGTCGGGCAGCACCATCATCTCGAACGCCTCGAGCGCGTCGAGCACGCGCTCCCGCCACGCCTGCTTGCCCGCCTTGTGCCGCTCGAACTCGCCGCAGGCCACCTCGATGGACATGCCCTGGCCGAACCGGCCGTGCGAGAGCTCCATGTGCGGCAGCAGCCGGCCGTCGAAGAACACCGCGCAGCCCACGCCGGTGCCCAGCGTGATCACCAGTTCCATGCCGTTGCCGCTGATCACCGCGCAGCCCTGCACGTCGGCGTCGTTGGCCACGCGCACGGGCTTGCCGAACTGCTCCGCCAGCGCCGTCTCCAGGTCGTAGCCGGCCCACAGCTCGATCAGCTTCGGATCCGGGTCCTCGCCCGGCGCCGGCCGCACGAACGCCGTGACGTCGCGCACCCGGCCCTTCCGGATCGCACCGGGGTACCCGACGGACACGCGGTCGTACTCGGGCTGCGTGGCGGCGAGCGCGGCGAGCTCGTCGAGCAGCACCGCGGGGGTGCACGGGTACGGGGTGTCACGGCGTGCGCGCTCGGACAGCATCCCGCCGTCCGGTGAGAGAACCGTGGCCTTGAGTCCCGATCCGCCCACGTCGATGGCCAGGGTGAGCGGTCCGCTGGTCATGTCGTACCCCTGTTCCGTGCTGCCGATCCGTCGCGGGGGACGGTATCCGGTCGGCCGCCGCCGTGCATCAGCCCGCTGGCTTCCCCTGAACAGACCAGCCGAATCGTGGCCGATCGCCCTTCGTGGCCGAGCTTGTCGCTCGGTCGGAGCAGCCGACGAGCCGACCAGCGGCAAGCGGCCCGTCACATCAGTCGATCGGACCATCACTTGTAACGGCATGATCGGTCGGGCCGAACCGACTGCTCGTCGCGGGAGACAGCTCGGCCGCCGCGCGATGTGTTGACTGGGTGTGTTCGGTCGGTTCCATCGGGTTACCTTCTCGTCACTCACCGAAGCGATCTGCTCACCGCCCGGAGGCATGCCGATGTTGAACCGACCACTGCCCGCCCCGACGCGCGACATCGCCCTGCTGATCGGCCGCATCGTGCTCGGCGTGGTGCTGTTCGCCCACGGCTGGCAGAAGCTCGTGATCAACGGGATCGCCGGCACCTACGGTCAGTTCGAGAAGCTCGGCATCCCCCTCGCGATCGTGTCGGCCTCGTTCACGTCGTTCGTGGAGTTCGTCGGCGGCGCGCTGCTGATCGTCGGTGCCCTGACCACCACCGTGGTCGCGCTGGACCTCGTGGTGATGGTCGGTGCCGCCGGGTTCGTGCACGTCACGCACGGCATCTTCGCCCAGAACGGCGGGTGGGAGCTGGTCGGCGTGATCGTTGCGGCCGAGCTGGCGATCGCCGCGACCGGACCGGGCCGGTTCAGCGTCGACCACCTCGTCTCCTCCCGCCGGGCCCGCGAGGAGGCGCCGCCCGCTCCCGCGCCGGTCGACGACGCGTTCGCCGTGGCGGATCCGCATCGCCGCAGCATCGCCTCCCAGTTCGTGAGGCTCTCCCCGGACGACACCGGGCCGATCGCGGTCGGGGCCCGGCAGCCGCGTCCCACACCGCGTCCCACCCCCGCCCAGCAGGTCGCCATCGCGAAGGTCGCCGCGCGGCCGGAGGGTGCCGTGAACACCGAGCGGCTGCAGCAGGTCCCGCCGGCCGCGCGGCCCGCGACCGTCGCCGAGCTGGTCGCCGCGACCGGTCCCCGACCGGTGGTCGGGCCAGCGGATGAGGCCCCCGCCCCCGCCCCGGACGCCGCCGAGCCCCGGCCCGCCGCCGGGAAGCCCGTGCCGGTCGCGGCCGCGCCGCTGTTCGAGCCACGCCACCCGCTGGTCGACGCGCAGCCCGCCTTCGGCCCGCGCCCGGTCGACACCCCCCGGCCCGTCACGGTGAAGATGCCGGCGGCTGCGGCCGCGCCGATCTCCGTGCAGCGGCCCGGCGAGCTCCCGCAGCGGATCCGCCGCTCCGAGCGGGTCGGGCCCGCGGCCCCCAAGTCGGCCTGACCCCACCGCACGTGGCGGGCCCGGTCACACGACGGCCGGGCCCGCCCGGCCCACAGCGATCCGGCAGGGTGGTGGGGTGCTGCGCCACGTCACCGCGATCCGCTACGTCACGCCGCTGCGCGAGGGCGGATCGCTCCCCGGGCTGATGGAGGCCGACGACCTCGGCACCTACGTCGTCAAGTTCCACGGCGCGGGCCAGGGCCGCAAGGTCCTCGTCGCGGAGGTCGTCTGCGGCGAGCTGGCCAGGGCGCTGGGGCTGCCCGTCCCCGAGCTGGTGACGGTGGAGCTCGACCCGGCGCTCGGCGCGTCGGAGCCCGACCAGGAGGTGCAGGAGCTGCTGCGCGCGAGCCCCGGCCTCAACCTCGGCCTGGACTTCCTGCCCGGTGCGCTCGACCTCGACCCCGCCGCGTTCCCCGTCGACCCGGGCCTGGCCGGGCGCGTGCTGTGGTTCGACGCGCTCGTCGGCAACGTCGACCGCACCTGGCGCAACGTGAACATGCTGTTCTGGCACGGCCGGCCCTACCTCATCGACCACGGCGCGACGCTGACCTTCCACCACGCCTGGTCGGGCGCGGGGACCTGGGCGGAGCGGGCCTACGACGCCGCCGACCACGTCCTGCTCGGCCGGCTGCCTGACCTCGACGCCGCCGACGCCGCGCTCGCCCCGGCCGTCACCGCCGAGGCCGTGACGGCGGCGGTCGCGGCGGTGCCCGACACCTGGCTCGTCGACGAACCCGGCTTCGACGGCCCCGACGACGTGCGCGCCGCGTACGCCGCGCTGCTCCTGGCCCGCCGCGACGCCCGGTCGGCGTGGCTGCCGGGTGTGCGCGCGGCCGTGGCGGACCGGGGGCGGGCCCGGTGAGCGCCGCGCACGCGTTCGAGTACGCGGTGCTGCGGGTGGTGCCGCGGGTCGAGCGCGGCGAGCTGATCAACGCCGGCGTGCTGCTGTACTGCCGCTCCCTGGACTACCTCGGCGCCCGTGCGGACCTGGACCCCACCCGGCTGCTGGCGCTGGACCCTTCAGCCGACCTCGCCGCGATCACCCGCGTCCTCGACGCGGCGGTCGCGCTGTGCGACTCGGGGCCTGCCCAGGAGGCGCGGCGCTCCGGGCCGGCGGGGGAGGAGGACCGGGGCCGCCGCTTCCGCAGGCTCACCGCGCCGCGGAGCACCGTCGTCCAGGCCGGGCCGGTGCACACGGGCCTCACGACCGACCCGCCCGCCACCCTCGACCACCTGCTGGCCACCCTCGTCCACCCCCCCACCCCCCCGCGCGAGTCCACCTTCTGAGCACGCTGTGGTCGCCGATCGAGCCCGCACCGGACGTGCCCGATCGGCACATTCGGCGTGCCCGGTTCGTCGACTCGCGGGGGGTTGGGCACTTGAATGGGGGGCATGAACGATGCCGTTCCCGTCGCGCCGCTGTCGGACTGGTTGCACACCGCCGTTCCGCAGGTGGTGGGCCCGGTGACCGTCGAGCGGATCGCCGGCGGCCACTCGAACCTCACCTACCGGATCACCGACGCGGCGGGGACGGCGTTCGCCCTGCGCCGCCCGCCCACCGGGATGGTGCTGGCCACCGCGCACGACATGAGCCGCGAGTGGCGGTTCATCTCGGCGCTGGCCCCGACCGGCGTGCCGGTGGCGCCCCCGCTCGCCTACTGCGCCGACCCCGGCGTGATCGGCGCCGAGTTCTACGTCATGGGTTTCGTCGACGGCGACGTGCTCGGCGACGCGGAGTCCGGGCACCGGCTGGCCGCGGGCGAGCCCCGCCGCACCGCCGGCCGGGACACCGTCGACGTGCTGGCCGACCTGCACGCCGTCGATCCGGACGCGGTCGGGCTCGGCGACCTGCACTGCAGCGGCAGCTACCTGGAGCGGCAGCTTCGGCGCTGGCACCGGCAGGTGCACGAGTCGGCCGTGACCGACCTGCGCGCCGTCGACGCCGCCCACGAGCGGCTCGTGGCCCGCGCCGCGGCGCTGCCGCCGTCCGAGGTCCGGATCGCGCACGGCGACTACCGGCCGGGCAACCTCGCCGTCTCCGCCGACGGCCGGGTGCGGGCGATCTTCGACTGGGAGCTCGCGACGCTCGGTGACCCGCTCGCCGACCTCGGCTGGCTGATGGCGTCGTGGGGCCGGCCGGGTGATCAGGCGCCCCCGACGATCGAGGGTCCCAACCAGGTCGGCGGCTACCCCGACGGCGACGAGCTCGTGGCCCGCTACGCGAAACGCTCCGGCCGCGACGTCTCCGAGCTGGACTTCTACGTCGCCTTCGCCCGCTGGCGCTCGGCCTGCATCGGGGCGGGGGTCTACAGCCGCTACGCGGGCGGCGTGATGGGCGCCGACGAGGCGGACGGCGGCGCGGCCCGCCTGGAGTCGCTGCAGACCCAGGCGGAGGCCGCGCTCGCGGCCCTGAGCCGACCGGGTGGATGATCGAACTGTGACCAACCCCCTCCTGCAGATCGTCATCGCCAGCACCCGCCCCGGCCGAGCGGGGCTCCCGATCGGCCGCTGGGTCGAGAAGGCGGCGATCGAGCACGGCGCGTTCGACGTCGAGGTCGTGGACCTCGGGGAGATCGACCTCCCGGTGTTCGACGAGCCCGTCCACCCCCGGATGCGGAAGTACGCCCACGACCACACGAAGGCCTGGAGCGCCACCGTCGACCGCGCCGACGGGTTCGTGTTCGTGATGCCGGAGTACAACCACAGCTTCAACGGCGCGCTCAAGAACGCGATCGACTACCTGTTCCACGAGTGGCAGCACAAGCCCGTCGGCACGGTCAGCTACGGCGGCGTCGGCGCCGGGATCCGCGCCGTGGCGCAGCTCAAGCCGGTGCTCGCGGCGCTGTCGATGCCGGTCATGGTCGCGGCCGTGCCCATCCCGTTCATGACGAACCACATCTCCGGCGAGGGCGACGAGCGGACCTTCACCCCCAACGACGAGATCACGGCCGGCGCCGCGGCCATGTTCGACGCGCTCGCGGCCTGGATCCCGGCGAGCCGGGTGCTCAGGTCACGGTGATGGCGATACCGGCCGAGGCGGCCGTGCCCCGGCGCAGCCGGCTCATCGTGGTCAGCAGCTTGCCGAGCAGCCCGTACTTCTTCCGGACGGCGGCGCGCACGCGGGCGGTGCCCTCCGCGTCGAGGACCCGGGCCGTGCCGTTCACCGGCGGGCCGGTCGGGTTGCCGCGCCGGTCGCACACCGCGAGCGTCACGGTGCCGTCGCGGCGGATGCGCTTGACCTTGCCGGAGTCGCCGCCGGTCCAGACGCCGAGGCCCTCGGGGATCGGGGCCACCCAGACGGCGGTGGGTACGGGCCGCCCGTCCTTGCGGAACGTCGTGAGCAGGACGAACTGGGCATCGGCGAGAGCGGTCACGCGCGCACCGTAGCGGGGGACAGCCGGACCGGCATCGCGTCGTACCCCCGCAGCACGCGGGTCGTGCGGCGGTGCGGCGGGCCCGCGGGCGCGAGGTCGGGGAAGCGGTCGAACAGCGCGCGCAGCCCGACCTCGCCCTCCATCTTCGCCAGGCCGGCACCGAGGCAGTAGTGGATGCCGCTGGAGAACGCGAGGTGCTCTCCCGCGTTGGCGCGCGTGACGTCGAAGCGGCCCGGGTCGGCGAACTTCGCCGGGTCGCGGTTGGCGCCACCGAGCCGCACGATCACCGTCTGCCCGGCCCGGACGGGCTCGCCCGCCGCGTCGGTGTCGCGCACGGCCGTGCGCCCGGTCATCTGCACCGGGGAGTCGAAACGGAGGATCTCGTCGACGGCGCGGGGCCACAGCGACGGGTCCTCGCGCAGGACGGCGAGCTGCTCGGGGTGGGAGGTGAGCAGCGCGGCCCCGTTGCCGATGAGGTTGACGGTGGTCTCGAAGCCGGCCGCGAGCAGCAGCATCGCGATGCTGGTCAGCTCGTCCTCGGTGAGCTTCCCGTCCTCGCTGTGGGCGTGCACGAGCGCGGACAGGATGTTGTCGCCGGGGTTGCGGCGGATGTGCGCGAAGTGGCCGACCGTCCAGTCCTGCATCGCCTGCATGTCGCGCTCGGAGCGGGAGAACTCCTTCCACGTCAGCCCGGCGTCCAGCGACAACCCGGCGCCCGCGCCCCACTCGAGGAACTGCCGGCGCATGTCGAGCGGCGCGCCCAGCATCTCGGCGATCACCGTGGCGGGCAGCAGGCTCGCGTAGTCGTCCATGAGGTCGACCCGGTCGCCGCGCGCGGCCAGGTCGTCGAGCAGCCCGGCGGCGATCTCCTCGGTGCGCGAGCGCAGCCCGGCCACGGCCTTGGCGGTGAACGCCCGGCTGACGAGCTTGCGGTAGCGGGTGTGGTCCGGCGCGTCCGTGGCCAGCATCGACGGCGGCTCGGCCGGGCCGAGCGGGCCGCGCCCCCCGGCCCTGATCGCGTAGCGGAACGCGGCCGGGGTGCGCCCGCCCGGACCGCCGACGACGCCGAAATCGGAGCTGCGCAGCACCGCGGTGCCAACGTCGTGGTGCGCCGTGCTCAGCACCAGCTCGCCGGGGACGAGCCGGCCCTGGTCGCGCAGCTCGTCGTAGAGCGGGAACGGGTCGGCCACCGTCGCGGGATCGAGGATGAGCCGTGCGGTGAGATCACCCGCCGCCGCCTGCCGGCCGACCGCCCGCTTGAACAACCCGTGGCGCAGGGCCCACCGGATACCTCGCCGCACGTACGTCACACCCACCATCGCCAGGCCTCTCCGCTCTACTTACCCGTGGTAACCACCACCCAAGCTACCGCCGGTAGCCCCGATCGGCCACCCTGCCCCCATGAACGCGCCGACCACCACCACGGCCCCGGTCCCCGCCGCGTCTCCGGTCGGGGACCACTCGGCAGTACGGAGAGAACCACGGCTCCTGGCCGTCAGCGACCTCCACGTGCGGTACCCGGAGAACCGGGCGTTCGCCGACGCGCTGCGCCCGACCTCCGACGGCGACTGGCTGATCGTCGCCGGCGACGTCGCCGAGCAGCCCGGCGACGTGGTGGCGGTGCTGGCGACGCTGCGCGAGCGGTTCGCCCGGGTGATCTGGGTGCCGGGCAACCACGAGCTGTGGACGCGCACGAAGGACCCGGTGTCGCTGCGCGGCGAGCACCGCTACCGGCACCTGGTCGCCGCCTGCCGCGAGCTCGACGTCCTCACCCCCGAGGACGCTTTCCCGGTCTGGGAGGGCGCGGGCGGCCCGGTGGTCGTCGCCCCGCTGTTCCTGCTCTACGACTACACGTTCCTCCCGGCCGGTACGACGACGGTCGAGGAGGGGCTGGCCGCCGCCTACGCCGCCGGGGTGGTGTGCACCGACGAGCACCTGCTGTTCCCCGATCCGTACGCGACGCGGGCCGAGTGGTGCCGCGCGCGGGTGGCGGAGAGCGCGCGGCGCCTCGACGCGATCGACCCGGGCCTGCCGACGGTGCTGGTCAACCACTGGCCGCTGACCCGGCTCCCGACGCGCGTGCTGCGCTACCCGGAGTTCGCGCTGTGGTGCGGCACCGAGGCCACCGCCGACTGGCACGTCCGCTACCGCGCCGCGGCCGTCGTGTACGGCCACCTGCACATCCCGCGCGTCATCGTCGAGGACGGGGTGCGGTTCGTGGAGGCGTCGCTGGGCTACCCGCGCGAGTGGAAGCCGCGCGAGGAGAGGTACGGCCTGGTCACCGACCTCCTGCCGCGGGCAGTGCTGCCCGCGTGACCGGGACGCGGCGTCCCGGCCTCCGCCGGGACGCGACGGCCACGTAGACCACCCAGACGCCCGGTCCGGTGGCGAGCAGGATGCCGGTCGCCAGCCAGCCGTGCCGGTAGAGCACCCCGGCCACGATCCAGCCCGCGATCCACACGACCATCAGCACGAGCCGCGCGCGCATCATCCGCCGGTGCACGACGATCAGCGGCTCGCGCAGATCGGTCACGACGACGGGCTCGGCCACCTGCTGAGGGTACCTCCGCGAATCGCCGGGCGGGTGGTGCCGAACGGGACCTCAGCGCTCCGCGACGGTGATCCACAGACACCCAGGTCCCGGTCGGCGCCACGTTCCGACCGCTCTCACAGCGCCATCTCAGGAGCGTCGTGGAGAGTGCAGGCATGGCACCATCCGTGACGACCGACCCGGTCCACGTCGGGCAGCTCGACCTCCGCAGCCCCGTGCAGCCGGTGCGGGCAGCGCGCACGTTCGCGTCGGCGCTGCTGCTGGTGACGGTCGAGGGAGTGCCCGCCGGGCAGGTGACCGTGCCCCTCGTCGACGGCTACGCCTCGGCGCAGGCGATCCTCGACACCGTCCATGGGGAGCTCGGCTCCGACGTGCCGGCCGTGCCCCCGCTGCGCTCCGTGGGCCGGGCCCTGACCGTGGTGGTGGCCACCCGCAGCCGCTCGGTGAGCCTCGGCCGCTGCTTGCGCAGCCTGCTCCGCAGCGACCATGCCCGGTTGTCGGTGCTGGTGGTCGACAACGACCCCGACGACGCCGACACGGCCGCCGCCGTCGCGGTCCTCGACGACCCGCGCGTCGGGTACGTGCTGGAGAAGCAGCGCGGCACCTCGGTGGCCCGCAACCGGGGGCTGGCCGAGGCGCGCGAGCGCGGCGCCGAGCTGGTCGCCTTCGTCGACGACGACGTGGAGGTCGACCCGGGCTGGGCCGGGCGGATGGCGGCAGCGCTGTCGCAGCCCGGCGTCGCCTGCGTGTGCGGGCCGGTGATGGCCGCCCACCTGGAGTCGCCGGCGCAGATCGCCGCCGACGCCGCCCTCGGCTGGCAGAAGGGGTTCGCGCGGCGCCGGTTCTCCCTCGCCGAGCCGCCCGAGGACTCGCCGATCTTCCCGTTCTCGCCCGGTCTCTACGGCGTCGGCGCGAACATGGGCGTGAACGCGGCCATGGCCGCCGAGCTCGGCGGCTTCGACCCGGCGCTGGGCCCGGGCACCCCCGCGATGGCGGGGGAGGACTGCGAGTTCATGGTGCGGCTGGTGCTCGCCGGGCACGCACTGGCCTACGAGCCGTCGGCCTACCTCTGGCACCACCACCGGCCGTCCGACGACGCGCTCGCCGGCCAGCTCGACGGTTACGCGGTGGGCCTCGGCGGCTATCTCACCAAGATCATGCTGGACCCGGTGGGCCGGGCGGCGGCGCTGCGCCGCGTCCCCGCCGCCCTGCGGAGACTCCGGTCGATCAGGGGGCGCGAGGCGTCCGGGTCGAGCAACTCCAACCCGTTGCGGACGCTCGTGTCCGGTCCGGTGGCCTACCTCATGGCGCGGCACGCGGTGCGGCGGGCCGGCGGCACCGTGCCGCCGCTCGTGGCGTCACACGAGCAGGGCGCGCAGCTCCGCCCATGACCCGGCGGCCCGGTCGCGCTCGCTGACGACCGTCGGCGGCCGGGGCCACTCGATGGCCAGGTCCGGGTCGTCCCACCGCACCCCGACGTCCTCGCTGGGGTCGTGCTCGGCGTCGATGCGGTAGCACGTGTCGGCCACCTCGGTGAGCGCCTGGAAGCCGTGCAGGAACCCGCGCGGGATGTAGAGGGCGTGCAGCGTCTCGTCGTCGAGGCGGAAGGACTCCCAGCGGCCGAACGTCGGTGACCCGGGGCGGATGTCCACCACCACGTCCTGGATGGCGCCGTGGGCGCAGCGCACCAGCTTCGCCTCGCCGCGGCCGCGGCGCCCGTGCATCCCGCGGATCACCCCGCCGCGGCTGCGCGACTGCGAGTCCTGCAGGAACGCGCCGGGGTCGATCCCGGCTGCGCGGGCCGTGGCGGCGTCGAACGTGCGGGAGAAGAAGCCGCGGTCGTCGCGGTGCGGGGTGGGGACGAGGAGCTGGAGCCCGGGGAGCCCGGTGGCGAGAACCTGCACCGCGGAAAGCTACCGTCCCCGGTGTGATCGCCTGCCGCTTCTGCCGGTCGTCGGCCGGCGCGCTCGTGCTCGACCTCGGGGCCCAGCCGTCGTCGGAGTTCTTCCCGCCCGTCACCGACCCCGGCCCGGACGCGCGGTTCGCCCTGCGCCTGTGGCTGTGTGACGGGTGCGGGCTCGCCCAGCTCGCCGACGACGACGCGGTGCCCGAGGACGTGCTCGGCGCCGAGCCCCGGGCACTCACCGAGCAGCGCCGCGACGCGGTCGAGGCGCTGGCGAGGGCCGGGATGCTGCCCGCGTCGGGCCCGGTCGTGGAGTTCCCCAGCCCGCACGGCGGCACCTGGGTGGACCTGCTCGCCGAGCACGGCCTGCGCGCCGGCACCCCCGGCGAGCCGGCGGCCGTGGTGGTGGACGGCTGCTTCGGCGTGATGCACGAGATCGACCAGCGGGCGGCGCTGCAGGCCCGAGCCGACGCGCTCGCGCCCGGCGGCGTGCTGGTCGTCCAGTACCACTCGCTGGCCGCGATCCTCGCCGGCTCCCAGTGGAACGCGGTGCGCTCGGGCCACTACGCCTACTACTCGACGCCGGCCATGGTCGGCATGCTCGCCGCCGTCGGGCTCACCGCCACCTCGGCGCACCGCTTCGACCTCTACGGCGGCACGGTCACGGTCACCGCCTCCCGCGGCGGCACGCCCGACGCGTCCGTCGCCGGGATCTGCGCCGCCGAACGCGCGGTCGGGGTGCTTCACGCCGGGGCGTTCGCCGACCTGCAGGACTCCGTGCGCCGCACCGCCGACGGCCTGCGCGAACAGCTCACGGACCTGGCCGCCGCCGGGAAGCGCGTCTACGGCTACAGCGCGGCGTCGCGGGCCGTCGCGCTGCTCAGCCTGGCCGGCGCCGACACGGGCGTGCTGGCCGGCGTGGCCGACGCGTCCGCGGCGAAGCAGGGCAGGCGGATGCCCGGCACCGACATCCCGATCATCCCGGCGGATGCCCTGGTGGCCGCGGAGCCCGACGTGGTCCTGCTGTTCGTCTCCGACCTCATGGCCGAGGTGCAGCGGGCCCTCCCGAGCATCCCCACATCGGCCTGGGTGGACGCGGGATCCGGCCACTGAGCCCGCATCGAGCCCGCGCGATGCGGCCGGCGAGGGCGTCGTGACCGCATCGAGCCCGCGCGATGCGGCCGGGGAGGGCGTCGTGACCGCATCGAGCCCGCGCGATGCGCTCTGGGGGGCGTCGTGACCGCATCGAGCCCGCGCGATGCGGCCCGGAATCAGGTGAGCTCGGCCACCTGCCGCTCGACGAGCGCGGTGATCTCGGCGTCGTCGATCCCGAGCCACGCGAGCACGTCGGCGACCGTCCCGGCCGCCAGCGCGGTGACCTCGTCGGCGTGCGCGTCGGTGACCGGAACGCCGTGGCCGCGCAGGTGCGCGATCCAGGCGGCGACGAAGCGGGTGGCCCCCTCGGGCAGGGACCCGGCCTCCCGCTCCGCGCGCAGCACCGGGAGGACCCGGATCGGGACCTTCTGGGAGCCGTCGGCGGCGATCTGGGCGAGCAGGTGGCGGATCTGCGGGTTGGAGAACCGGCCGAGCAGCGCCGTGCGGTAGGCCGCGATCTCGCCGGCGGGCAGCGTCAGGTGGCGCGCGGCCGTGTCCCACCACTCCCGCACCCAGGCGGCGACCACCGGATCGGCGATCGCGTCGGCGACGGTCAGGTGGCCGCGGATCGAGCCCGCGTAGGCCATGATCGAGTGGGCGCCGTTGAGGAGCCAGAGCTTGCGCGTCTCGAACGGCGCGGCGTCGTCGACGAAGCGCGCGTCCCAGTCCGGGCGGCCCTTCGGGAACCCACCGGAGAGCACCCACTCGGAGAACGGCTCGGTGACGACCACGAGCGGATCACCGGCCTCGGCCACGTCGGCGTCGGTGGTGCGGGGCGTGATCCGGTCGACCATCGTGGTCACGAACGACACGTGCTCGTCGATCCAGCCGACGAGACCCGGATCGACCAGCGCCGCCAGGTCGGTGACGATCCGGCGCAGCATCGCGCCGTTCTCGGGCACGTTGTCGCACGGGACCAGTGCGAGCGGCCCGGCCCCCGCGGCGCGGCGGGCCAGCAGGCCGGCCACGAGCCGTCCCGGTGTGGTGGTCACGGCACCGCCGTCGACCAGGGCCGCGACGTCGGCCGCCACGTCGGGGGCGGCCGTGTCGAGACCGCCGGATCCGTTGCGGCGGTAGCCGGCCTCGGTGACGGTGGTGGTGACGAGGGCGACCGCGGGGGAGGAGAGGTGGCGGCGCAACGCGTCGAGGTCGGTGGCGGCGTGCACCGCGCTCAGGCTCGACACGGTCTCGCGCGACGTCCCGGACGCGCCCCGCACCAGCAGCGTGTACCGCCCGTCCTGCGCGGCGAGGCGCTCGGCGAGCCCGGGGGAGCGGCCGGTGAACGCGGCGATGCCCCACTCCGCCGCGTCGGGCGCGTGCTCGGTGTACCAGGCCTGGTGCGCGCGGAAGAAGTTGCCGAGCCCGAGGTGCACGGCCCGCACGGGGCGCTGCCTCACACCTTCTTCTCCCCGCACCGCCGCATCGTAGATCCGGCCGGTTGCCGGCTGCGGGGGGCGGCGCCACAGTGGGCCGATGACCAGCACAACGGCCGCCGCCCGCCTCGGCGGGCCCGACGGCGTGCTCGCCCCCGACGCGGTCGACGCGTTCATCCGCGAGCAGCTCGCCGCCCACGACCTGGACGGCCGCAGCGTCTGCATCCTCGTGCCCGACGCCACGCGCAGCTGCCCGCTCCCGCTGCTGCTGCGCGCGGTCCACGGGGCGCTGCACGGCCGGGTGACGGCGATGACCGCCGTCGTCGCTCTCGGCACCCACCCCCCGATGAGCGACGACGCGCTGGCCCGCCACCTGGGCCACGCGCCGGGTGAGCGGGAGGCGACCTACCCCGGCCTCGCCGTCCGCAACCACGAGTGGTGGGAGCCCGGGACGTTCGCCGACCTGGGTGTGATCCCCGCGCGGCGCATCGCGGAGCTGTCGGAGGGCCGGCTCGACCAAGAGGTCCGGGTGCGGCTCAACCGGGCCGTCGTCGAGCACGACGTCGCGATCGTCGTCGGGCCGGTGCTGCCGCACGAGGTCGTGGGCATCTCGGGCGGCAACAAGTACTTCTTCCCGGGTGTCGCGGGCCAGGAGATCATCGACATCTCGCACTGGCTCGGCGCCCTGATCACCTCCGCCGAGATCATCGGCACCACGGCGGTCACGCCCGTACGGGCGCTGATCGACGAGGCGTCCTCCCTCATCCCGGCCGAGCGGCTCGCGATCTGCGTGGTGGGGGAGGCGGGCGGCACCGCGCTGCACGCGGTGTCGTTCGGCGACCCGATCGCGTCCTGGGCCACGGCGGCCGAGGTCTGCGCGGCCACCCACGTCACCCACCTCGACGCGCCGGTCGGCCGCGTCCTGTCCCTCGTCCCGGCCATGTACGGCGACATCTGGACCGGCGCGAAGGGCTTCTACAAGGTCGAACCCGTGGTCGCCGACGGCGGCGAGGTGATCCTCCACGCCCCGCACATCACCGAGTTCTCGGTCACCCACCGCGAGATCGCCGAGATCGGCTACCACTGCCGCGACTACTTCACGGCGCAGTGGGACCGCTTCCGCCACCTCCACTGGGGCGTGCTCGCCCACTCGACGCACCTGCGCGGCGCGGGGACCTACGACGCCGCGACGGGTGTCGAGGAGCTGCGCGTGCGCGTCACGCTCGCCACCGGTATCCCGGAGAAGGCGTGCCGCGCGGCGAACCTCGGCTACCTCGACCCGGCGACCGTCGACGTCGCGGCCTTCGAGGCCGACCCCGGGACGCTCGTCGTCCCGCGCGCGGGCGAGGTGCTCTTCCGGCTGCGGCGGGACCGGTCGTGAACCCGACGCTTCCCGATGTCCTGGACGGCATGGCCCGCCTGCTGGCCGGCGTCGAGCGGCTGGGTGTGGCGTTCTCCGGCGGGGTCGACTCCTCGCTGGTGCTGGCGCTGGCCGTCCGGGCCCTGGGTGCCGACCGGGTGATTGCCGTGCTGGGCGTCTCGCCGAGCCTCGCGGCCGACGAGCGGGCCGGTGCGCACGACGTCGCGGCGTTCCTCGGCGTCGGCGTCGTCGAGGTGGTGACGCGCGAGGGCGCGAACCCCGCCTACGTCGCCAACGGGCCCGACCGGTGCTTCCACTGCAAGGACGAGCTGTTCAGCCGGATCTCCGCCGACGTCGTCGCCGAGCACCGCCTGACGGCGGTCGCCTACGGCGAGAACGCCGACGACGCGCGCCGCCCCGACCGGCCGGGCTCCCGCGCCGCCGCCGAGCACGCCGTGCTCCGGCCGCTGGCCGACCTCGGGCTCACCAAGGCCGACGTGCGGCGGCTCGCCCGCGGGCTGGGGCTGCCCAACGCCGACAAGCCGGCCGCGCCCTGCCTGGCGTCGCGGATCCCGCACTTCACGACGGTCGACCCCGCGGTGCTGGGGCGGATCGAGGCGGCCGAGCACGGGCTGCGGGCGTTGGGGTTCGCCGACAGCCGGGTGCGCCACCACGGCGTGGTCGCCCGGGTGGAGCTGCCGCCCGGTGATCTGGAGCGGGCCGTCGCGCTGCGGGAGCAGGTCGTCGCCTCGGTGCGGGCGGCCGGGTACACGTTCGTGGCGCTGGACCTCGCGGGCATCCAGTCCGGCGCGTTCACCCTGCCGCTGGTGCCCCGGGGGTGAGCCGGTCTCAGCGCTGCCCGCGCAGGCTCCCGGGTACCGGCGCGCCGCGCACGATCCCGGCGGCGGCCGCCGCCGCGGCCGTGGCGTCGAGGGCGTCGCGCACCGGCCGCCCGAGGCGGGAGGCCAGCGCCGCGACGTCGTCGAACTCGGGGGTGGCGTGCACGATCGCGCCGGCGCGGTGGGCGACCTTGACGGCCACCGGCTGCCCGTCGACCGCGACGTCCACCCAGCCGCGGTCCAGGGCCCACCGGGTGACCGTGGTCTCCCGGACGCCGATGGTGCTCGTCAGGTCGAACACGAGCGCCCGGATCCGCCCGGCCTCCGCGGGCCCACAGAGGACGGACAGCGTGTGCGCGGGGCGGCCCTTCTTCATGAGGGTCGGCGTGAGCCAGGCATCGGCCGCCCCGGCCGCGAGCAGGGCCTCGAGGACGGTCGGCCAGACGCGCGGGTCGAGGTCGTCCACGTTGGACTCCAGGACGACCATGGCCCGGCCACCGGGCCCGCGCTCGCCGACGACCAGGCGCACGACGTTGGCGCGCCCGTCGACGTCGCGCGTGCCGGCACCCACGCCGTGCGCGGTGACGGTCATGTCCGGGATCGGCCCCTGCGCGGTGGCCAGCTCGACGACCAGCGCCACGCCGGTCGGCGTCGCGAGCTCGCCGGTCCCGCCCGCGCCGACCGCCCATCCGGGCACGAGCTCCAGCACGGCCGGCGCCGGGACCGCCATCTCGCCGTGCGCGGTGCGGACGCGGCCCGACCCGAGCGCGATCGGGCTCGCCACGATCTCGCCCAGGCGGAGCTCGACCGCCGCCGCGCACACGCCGACGACATCGGCGACCGAGTCCCAGGACCCGATCTCGTGGAAGTGCACGTCGTCGACGGCCACGCCGTGGATCCGGCCCTCGACCGCGGCGAGCCGCCCGAGCACCGCCAGCGCGCGGTCGCGGACCGGCGGCTCGGCCCCGGCCAGCCGGGCCCGGATGTCGGCCCAGGACCGCTGCGGCTGGTCGTCCACCAGCAGCCGGACCTCGACCTTCGTGGCCCGCGTCCCCGCGCGCAGGACCTCGGAGCGCTCGAGCCGGACGGTGCCGGGCAGCACGGCGTCGATGTGGCGCTGGAGGGCGGCGGGCTCGACCCCGGCGTCGACGAACGCCCCGAGCAGCATGTCCCCGGAGACGCCCGCGCCGAGGTCGAGCCACGCCACGACGTCCGATCCCATGATCGGACGGTAGCGATGTTCAAGGCGGGACCGGACGGGGTAGGCCTCCTACATGGCTACCGACACGAGCACTGTGCACTACACCGTTCCCGGCATGGAGGAGAAGGACGCCGGTGTGGTGATCGACCTCCTGCAGCAGCGCCTGCACGCCCTCAACGACCTGGCCCTCACCCTCAAGCACGTGCACTGGAACGTGGTGGGGCCGAACTTCATCGCGGTGCACACGATGCTCGACCCCCAGGTCGACAGCGTGCGCGCGATGGTCGACGCCGTCGCCGAGCGCATCGCCACGCTGGGCGGCTCCCCGTCCGGCACCCCCGGCGCCCTGGTGGCCGCCCGCACCTGGGACGACTACTCGGTGGGCCGCGACAACGCGATCGCGCACCTCGGCGCGCTCGACCTCGTCTACGCCGGTGTCATCGCCGACCACCGCTCGGCCATCACCGAGACCGAGGAGCTCGACCCGGTGACGCAGGACATGCTGATCGGGCAGTCCGCCGAGCTGGAGCAGTACCAGTGGTTCGTCCGCGCCCACCTGGAGAGCTCGGACGGCACGCTCAGCTCGGCCGGGGCCACCACCGAGCTGGACGCGGCCCGCGAGGCCACCGCCTAGTCTTCCGGCCCTCCGGGGCGAGGGCGTCGCCGGAGCCGGTCGTGCGGGCTGGCAGGCTGCTCCCGGGCGACGCGCCGCGCGGGCGTGCCCGGCGGTAGGAGGAGCGGCGTGTCGATCGGCGTGGTCGTGGCAACCGGCATGGCCCTGGTGGCGGCCGTGCTGTTCGCCGTCGCCGCGTCGGCGCAGAACGGCGCGGTCGCCTCGGTGGTGCGCGCCGGGCGTCCGGAGCCGGGCGGTCCCGTTCTGGGCGGACGCGAGCTGCGGGCGCTCGCCCGGTCCCGCACCTGGCTGGCCGGGATCTCGCTGAACGCGGTCGCGTCGGTGATCCACGCCGGGGCGCTGGTGCTGGCGCCGGTCGCGATCGTGCAGCCGATCGGCGTGCTGTCGGTGCCGTTCGCCGTGCTCATCGCGGCCCGCCGGACCGGGCTGCGCCCGCAGGCGGCGGTGCAGGTGGCGGTCGGCGTCTGCCTCGTCGCGGTCGCCGGATTCGTGATTCTCGCCGACCGGCAGCTGGGAACGTCACCGGCGCCGCGCTTCGTCGGGGTGCTCGCGGCGGCCCTGGTGGCCGGCGCGGGTAGTGCCCTCCTCGCGCTGTGGGGTCTGCGGCGCTCGGGATGGATGCGCTGCGTGGCGTTCGCCGCGTCGGGGGCCACGGCGTTCGGCCTGGTCTCGGGGCTGATGCGGCTCGTCGCCGTGCACCTCACGAGCGGCGCCGACGACCTCGACGACATCGGCGTCTGGCTACCGGTGATCGGCATCGCGGCGGCGCTCGTCTTCGGCGGCTGGGCCGTGCAGCAGGCCCACGCGGCGGGGGCGCCCGCCGTGGTGCTCGGCTGCCTGACCGTGATCGACCCGCTGGTCGCGGTGGTGCTGGGGATCACGATGCTCGGTGAGGGCGCCACGACCTCCCCGAGCACCGTGGCAGGGTTGGTCGGCTTCGCGGTGCTGGCCCTGTCGGCGGCGCTGCTCCTGGCCCAGCGCCAACCTTCCTTGACGGGGCGCTAGCTGTGCTTCACGTCGAGCCGGTAGATCGCGACCGTGCCGACGGCGCTGGCCTTGTCGCCCTTGCCGGTGTTGGACTGCACGTAGCTGCCGCTCTTGAAATACCAGCCCGAACCCTTGCGCGCGATGTCGAGCTTCTTCGCGCCGTTGTACAGGACCTGGATCCGACCGCCCGTGGCCACGATCTTCAGGTCGTACACGGTGCCCAGGGCGTACTTCGGGTCGAGCGTCACATCGGTCTTGCCGTCGTTGTACTGGGCGATCAGCGTCGTGCCCTCGAGCCGGACCTCCAGCACGTCGTCGGAGGAATCGTGGATCTGCGCCGTCACCACCTCGGGCTTCGCCGAGGGGAGCGCCGTCACGGCCTGGCGCACCGCGAGCGTGTGCGTGCCGCTCGTGTTGGACCAGCTCGCCATCGCGCTGCCGTTCATCTCGCGCAGCTCCGAGCGCGGGTAGTCGCTGCCCTTGGTGGTGGCGCCGCCCGCGTTGGCCGTGAGGACGAGGGCGCCGGTGGACGCGTCGCGGTGGAACCAGGTGCTGCTGTAGCGGGCCAGCTCGGGCGCGCGCACCGTGTCCGGGTCGCCCTTCTTGCCGGTCGGGAGCGTGAGGTACCAGCCGGCGAGGTCGACGTCCGTGGCGGTCGCCGTCGCCGTGGCCGTCGCCGTCGCGGTCGCCGTCGCCGCGGTCGTCGGAGTCGCCTTCGTCGTCGTCGTCGTACCCGTGGACGCGCTCCTGGTCTGGGACGTCGTCCCCGCGTACTTGTGGCTCGCGGCGGCCAGCCCGACGGCCGGCAGCACGACGAGCCCGGTCACGGCAGCCAGCAGGATCAGGACGACGCGGCGGCGCCGGGCGAACGTGCCGCCGCGGGGTTCGGCGGGGCGGTGGTGCCGGGACGGGCGGTGATGTCTGGACATGAGCAGGCGACCTCGGGCTCCTGCCCGCTGTGGTCGGGCGCCAGCGGGAGTGTCGGCGGGCAGGATTCTGGACCGACCAGGCGCACCGGCTCGCGCATGGCGTGACCGGTGAGAGGGACCGTAGGACGACCCGGCCCTGCTGCGAACCGTTGCGTCGATCATGTGCGGTGATCGGTAGCGACGCCTTCCACGAGCGGATGATGTGGCTGGCGAGGTTGCGTCGCGTTCGGGATTTTACGACGAACGGGCGTTTGCTCTCGACGAGCGGTCAGTGCCGTGCCGAGGTCAACCCGGGGTGATCCACACGTCGGAGATCGGTGCCGTCTCGGCGCAGTGGCCGAGGGGTTCGAGCCCGTACATGTCCTCGATGGTCCGCAGGATCCGGTAGTGGTCGACACGCTCGCCGTAGGTGCCGGGCCGGACCATCGACCCGGCGAAGAAGGTGGCGATGCCGTTGTCGCCCCCGTACGAGTCGGACTCGTCGAACGTGACGACGAGCAGGCTGTTGTGCGTCCGCGCCCACACGGCGTAGGGGTCGATGAGCTGGCGCATCCAGCTGTCGCCGGCGGCGACGTCGCAGCTGTGCATGTCGTTGCACAGGTTCGGGATGACGACGGCCAGCGTCGGCAGCTGGGCGTAGTCGGCCGGCAGGTCCGTCAGCGGGCGGTTCGCCGCCTGCGGGACGTCGGCGAAGTCGACCCACGGGTTGTGCTTGCGGGCGTAGCCGCCGTGCGTGCAGCCGGTGTAGCCGACTTCGGGGAGGCCCTCGGAGTAGCCGGTGAACGTCCGACCGGCGGCGAGCAGCCCGCCGCCGAGGCTGGGCGCGGTCAGCGGGGCGTCGAGGCAGCCATCGTCCTGGACGCCCTGGGTGCTGCCGGAGAACAGCGCGAGGTAGTTCGGCTGGCTGGGGTGCGTCTCGGCGTGGGCGTCGGTGAACGTGGCGGACGACGCGGCGAGCGAGGTGAGGTACGGCGCCGCGCGGTTGCCCAGCACCTGGCCGACGTCCTTGTTCTCGAGCACCACCACGACGACGTGGTCGGGCGCCGGCAGCCCTGCGGTCGGCCTCGGCTGCGTCGCCGTCGGGGTCGTGACGGCCGGGACCGCCGCCGGCAGGTCCACCGGCGGCGGCGCTGCGCTGCAAGATCCCAGCACGAGGAACACCGACGCGGCCAGGACCGCGCGTCGGGACATGGCGGGAACCTACCCGCCCCCCGGGCGGGGCCGCTGCGTCAGCGCGACGCCCGCCGCGACCGCGACGAGCAGGACCGCCGTGATCAGGCCGGTTCCGACGTCGAGGCCGGCGGACCGTGCCGCCGGCTCGGATGGCCCGCTGCGCGTTCCGCGGAACGCGGGCGGCCACGCCCGAGATCGACGTCATGGCTGTTCAGCGAAGATCGAACTGCCACCACGTCCATCTCGGCCGTCCCCGACACCGGCGGGCCCCCGCACGGCGCCGAGCGGCCCGTCGTGGCCGTTCCCCGTGCCGGCGGGCCTCCGGCTTGACTCGCAACCCGAAGGGGTGTGCTCTGAAGCACATGGTTGCAGCAGACATCCGGCTGGTCACGACGGCGAACGGCGATGCGCCGGCCGCTCCCCCCGAGCCGGCGCCGGCGGGTGTCGGACGGGTCGTCGCCCGGGTCGCCGCGAACGTGCCGGTGGTGGCCGCGGCCGGGGCCCGGCTCGCCGGGTCGCTCGTCGGCGTGGCCGCCGGTCGGTCGGACGTGGCGCCGGCGAGGGGCGACCGCCGCTTCACCGACCCCACGTGGTCGGACAACCCCGCCTACCACCGGTTGATGCAGGCCTACCTGGCCGTGTGCGAGGCGGTGGGCGAGGTCGTGGAGGGCGCCGAGCTGGACGACTGGCGCTCCCGCGAGCGGGCGCGCTTCGTCGCCGCGGTCCTCACGTCGTCGTTCGCGCCGACCAACACGCTGGCGGGGAACCCGGCGGCGATCAAGCGCGCGTTCGAGACCGCGGGCGGCAGCCTCGGGCGGGGCGCCCGCACGTTGCTGTCGGATCTGCGGCACAACCGCGGGATGCCGCGGCAGGTGCCCGCCGGCGCGTTCACCGTCGGGGTCGACCTGGCCGTCACGCCCGGGGCCGTCGTCTACCGTGACGAGGTCCTGGAGCTGCTGCAGTACCGGCCCACCACGTCCGAGGTGCGGCAGATCCCCGTGGTCGTGGTGCCGCCGCAGATCAACAAGTTCTACTTCATGGATCTCGCGCCCGGCCGCTCGTTGATCGAGTACGCCGTGTCGCAGGGCCAACAGGTGTTCGCGATCTCGTGGCGCAACCCGACCCGCGAGCAGCGCGACTGGGATCTCGACACCTACGGGTCCGCCATCCTGCGCGCCCTCGACGCCGTCGCGGCGATCACGGGAACCCAGAAGGTCAACCTGTTCGGGCTCTGCGCAGGCGGCATCACCACCTCGACGGTGCTCAACCACCTCTTCGCGACGGGCCAGGGCGATCGGGTGCGGAGCGTCAGCTTCGGGGTCACGCTCCTGGACTGGTCGGCGCCCGCGCCGATCGGCATGCTCTCGGTGCCGTCGCTGCTCCGCTTCGCGACGTGGCGGTCCCAGCGGGCCGGGGTGCTGGACGGCCCGTCGCTCGCATCGGTGTTCACCTGGATGCGTCCCGACGACCTGGTGTGGAACTACGCGGTGAACAACTGGCTGCTCGGCGAGGAGCCGGCGCCGTTCGACATCCTGGCCTGGAACGCCGACGCCACCAACCTGCCCGGCGCGCTGCACGGCCAGTTCCTGAAGATCTTCGAGACGAACGGGCTGGCGCACCCGGGTTCGATGACCGTGCTCGGCTCGCCCGTCGACCTGGGGCGGGTCACCACGGAGAGCTACATCACCGGGGGCACCACCGACCACCTCACGCCGTGGAACGGCTGCTACGCCTCGGCGCGCCTGCTGGGCGGCCCGTCGACGTTCGTGCTGACCAACACCGGCCACATCCAGACGCTCGTCGCCCCGCCGGGCAAGGCGAAGTCGCGCTACTGGACGGGCGAGGATCCCGTCGTCGATCCGGACACGTGGCGGAAGGGGGCCGTCGAGCACACCGGCACCTGGTGGGAGCACTGGGCGGGCTGGATGGAGACCCGGTCCGGCCCGACGAGGAAGGCCCCGTCACGGCTGGGCAACCGGGCCCATCCGCCGATCGTCGACGCGCCGGGCACCTACGTGCACATCCCGGCGACGGCCTGAGCCGGCACGACGAGCACGGCCCGGTGGCCGCGACCGGCGAGCCAGCGCTCGCCGTCGGGGCCGAGGGCGAACGCGGCGGTGGCGTCGATGTCGACGGCGGTGAGCGAGTCGCCGACCACCGTGACCGAGGCGATGCCGACCGGCGGCCGGCCGGTCCGCGCGTCGACGATGTGGGCGCCGCGCCGGGCCGTCCCCGACGTCGCGACCGCTCCGGTGTGCACGGGGACGACGGCGACGAGCCGCTGGGGGTAGTGCGGGTCCTCGACGCCGATCCGCCACGGCTCGGCGTCGGGGTCGGGGGTGCGGCAGGTGATGTCGCCGCCCGCCGAGAGGCAGAAGCCGGTGCCGGGCAGCTCGGCCAGGTGCGCGGCGGCCCGCTCGGCGGCCCAGCCCTTGACGACGCCGGACGGGTCGAGCAGCCCGTCCCGCCACACCGCGAAGGCGCCGCCCGAGTCGCGCTCCGCGGCGGCTCCGAGCGCGAGGACCGCGGCGACCTCCGGCGGGCAGCCGGCGGTGTCGAGCTCACCGCGGCCGAGCCGGGAGATGGCCGAGTCGGGGCGGTAGGTGCTGAACACGCGGTCGGCGTCACGCAGCACCGCCAGGGCCGCGGCCCAGGCCGCACGGCCGCGCCCGTCCGAGGCGTGCCGGCCGCGCAGGGCGAGGCTGATCGGCAGGCCCATCACGTGCTCGACGTACCGGGTCGTCACGCCGACCCGGCCTGGTCGAGCGCGCTCTGCAGTGACCGGACGTAGCCGTCGGAGGTGACCGTGGCCCCGCTGATCATGTCGATGTTCGCGTTCTGCGCGGCGAGCGTCGACTGCGTGAGGATCGGCAGCGCGTAGGAGTTGATCTCCTGGTCCCGGCCGTTGCCGTTCGGATACTGCGGCACGTCGACCGCGGTGATCCTCCCGCCGGCCACGGTGATCGTGACCTGCACCGGCCCCCAGCGGGTCTGCGCGACCGCACCGGTGAACGTGGTCCCGGTGCTGGACGGCGCCGCCCCCGTGACCGGAGCCGCGGGCGCGGCCACCACCGTCTCGCTCGCCGCGGACGCGGGTCCCGAGGTGGAGGTGTGGTAGCCGAACAGCAGCGCGACAACGGCCGCGGTGCCGACGAACCAGAGGGTCACGCGTCTCATGTGGTCACCACCCGAAGTTCTCGACGTGCACCTGCGACGCGGGTACCCCGGCCTCGGCGAGCGTGGCGCGCACGGCGCCGGTCCAGGCCTCGGGACCGCAGAGGTAGACGTCGCGGTCGGCGATGTCGGGCACCCGGGTGAGCAGCTCGTCGAGCTCCGCGGCGGAGCCCTCACCCAGCCAGGAGCCGGGGGCCCGGCGGTGCCCCGGCAGCCAGTGGGTCACCAGGCCGCGCTCGTGGACCAGCACGTCGAACTCGCGAGCGAACAGGGGGTGCTCGGCCCCGCGCTGGAGCAGCACGGCGTCTCCCGGCGCGTAGGGCAGGCCCTCGGCCAGTGCCCGCAGCGGCGTCACACCGACGCCGGCGCCGATGAGCGCGACCCGCTCCCGGGTGCGCGGCCGCTCGGTCAGCCGGCCGTACGGGCCCTCGACGGCGACGCGCGCGCCGGGCCGGATGCCGCGGGCGAGCGCGCTGCCGTCACCGAGGTCCTTCACGGTGATCCGCAGGCTGCGGCCGTCGGGAGCGGCCGAGAGCGAGTAGGGGTGGGCGCGTGTCCAGCCGGGTCCGGTGAGGAACCGCCAGGTCAGGAACTGCCCCGCGGTCACCGGGAGCCGGTCGAGGCGGCGGCCCGTGACGTAGACCGAGACGACGTCGTGGTCCTCGGGCACCACGGACGTCACGCGCAGGTCGTGGCGCAGCGTCCGGACGACCGGCAGCGCGAGGCGGAAGACGACGATCGCCGCGGCCGCGGCGGCCCAGAGCGTCCACCAGTAGGCGGTGGCGGCGGTCGAGGTGAGGAACTCCTGCCCGGCCCACAGCTGGTGGGGCAGGGCGAGCCCGACGCCGAGGTAGGCGTAGAGGTGCAGCAGGTGCCACGACTCGTAACGCAGCCGGCTGCGCGCCGCGCGGATGCTGGTCACGACGACCAGCACCAGGCACAGCGTCCCGGCGAGCGCCAGCAGCATGCCCGGGTAGGTCACCGCCAGGTCCCAGAACTCGCCGGGCACGGCGGCGAGGCTCCCGGCGGCGTAGCCCCACGTGATGAGCCCGACGTGGACCAGCATCAGGGTGAACGAGCCGAACCCGACCAGCCGGTGCATCCGGGCCAGCCGGTCCTGCCCGACCGCGCGCTCGACCACCGGGATGCGGGCCATCAGCAGCACCTGCGCGAGCAGCAGGTCCGACGACACGAGCCCGGTCCAGCGGCCCGCCGACACCAGGCCGGTCGCCCATCCGGAGAGGTCACGCAGCCCGCCGCCGCCGATCCAGAGCCCGGTGACGACGAGCAGGCTCGCGCCGACCAGGCCCATGGCCGCACCGCGCGCGATCGCGTCCGTCCGCGCCGGGCGCGCGTCGACCGGGAGGGGGTGCCCCGCGGGCGGCACGTCCAGCACCGTGCTCACGTCGACGGCCCGGTACCGCTGCCCGCGCCGCTGCCGCCGTCGTCGTCGCCGCGGGGGAGGCCGCGGAAGCCGTCGGGACCGCCGCGGTGCTCGCGCACGGTCGATGCGGCCGACCCGGCCGTGGCGTGCCCCAGCGCGTAGCCGCCGGCGCCGCCGACGAGGAACAGCCCGATCCCGGCCACGACGGCGAGCAGCCGTCGACGGCGCGCGGGCCGGGCCGGGGGTGCCGGCGGCCGGTCGATCAGGTCCGTCGCCTGCTCGTGGTGGGTCTGCGGGGCGTCGGCCGGGGCGGGCTCCCACCGGGACCCGCTCGGCGGCTGGTTCTCGCTCACGGTTCTCCTCGTCGTCGGTCGGGACCGATCGTGATCGGCCGACCTGGGAGTCGTCAGTGAGCCGGCTGTGTGCTTGCTGAAGCCACGGGGAGGGCCAGGATCCGGTCGAGCGCCCGGAACCGGAACGCGGCGCTCAGCGTCGCGAACCACAGCACCAGCGCGATCAGGACGGCGCGGAAGACCGGGAAGGCCGGCCCGGTGAGCCCGAAGTAGCTCCACAGGGCGGGCACGAACAGCACGGCCACGAACGCCGCGACCAGCACCGCGGCGAGCACGGCGGGCCGCCGGTCCGGCGTCGGGCGCGTCCAGGAGGCGAAGAACCGCGTCGGCGGGGCGAGGAACAGCAACAGCACGAACGAGGCGAACGAGACGAACGTCGACAGGCCGGTCTGCGCGCCGATCGTGGCCGACGCCGCGGCGAAGTCGGCGTCGGTGTAGGTCAGCCCGGTGTAGCTCTCGAACTGGGCGGTGATCTGCGCCGGGGTGCGGCCGGAGCTCACCCCGGCCTCGACGATGGTGTACAGGTAGGCGTAGACCGCCGTGCCGAACGCGGCCGTGACGAGCGCCGCCGGGATGACGAACCGGGCGAGGTTGCCCAGCAGGTGCTCGTCGGGCGCCGTGGGTTTCGCCCAGAACGTGAGGAACAGCGTCGGGACGCCGACGGTGAGCAGCGTCAGCCCGACCTGGGTGGGGGAGTAGGGGAAGCCCAGGCCCAGCATCGTGACGGCCAGGATGACCAGGCCCTGCGTCGCGACGCGGGCCATGAACACGTACATCGAGATCGCGATGCCGTTGATGATGCGACGGCCCTCGCGCTGCGCGGGCAGCAGCGCGGCGAAGGAGTCGTCCACCAGCACGATGTCGGCGACGTCGCGGGTGACCGCGCTGCCGCTGCGCATGGCCACGCCCACGTGCGCGCCCTTGAGCGCGCGGGCGTCGTTCACGCCGTCACCGATCATCGCCACGTAGCTGCCCTGCCGGCGCAGCGACGCGACGATGCGCTCCTTCTCCTCGGGAGCGACGCGGCCGAAGACCACCGTGCGGGCCACGAGCCGGTCGAGCGCGGCGTCGTCGAGGCCGTCGAGATCGGGGCCGGCGACCGGCTCGCCCCCGTCCAGCCCGGCCCGGGTGGCCAGCGCGGCGACGGTGCGCGGGTCGTCCCCGGAGAGGACCTTCAACGCCACCCCGCTCGCACGGAACGCGGCGATGCTCTCGACGACCTCGGGGCGCAGCTCGTCGGCCAGCGCCACGACCGCGAGGGGCTCCAGCGCCGGCAGCGAGGGGCGGCCCGCCCCGTCCCGCAGCCCGGTGCCGGAACGGGCCAGCACCAGGACGCGCAGCCCCAGCGCGGCCCGCCCGCCGACCAGCGCGTCCAGCGGCGGCCCTGCGAGGTGCGGCGCGAGGGCGTCGGGCGCGCCGAGGACCCAGGAACCGCCGGCGGTGGTGATCCCCGACCAGCGCAGCGACGACGCGAACGGCACCTCGTCGAGGACGTCCGGGGCCTCGCCGGGCAGGCTCGCGGCCAGCGCCGTGGTGGTGAGGTTCGGCGTGGTGGCACCGCGGGCCAGCGCGCCGAGCGCGGCCTCCACCTCGGCCGCGTCGCGGCCGCCGACCGGCTCGACCTCCTTCAGCGTGAGCCGCCCGGTGGTCAGCGTGCCGGTCTTGTCGGTGCACACGACGTCGACGTTGCTCACCGACTCGACCGCGTTGACCTGCTGCACGAGCGCGCCCCGCCCGGCGATCCGGGCGGCCCCGGCGGTGTAGGCCAGGGCGATGAGGAAGAACAGCCCGTAGGGCACCAGCCCGGACAGGACGGCGGTGGTCTGCACGACGCGCAGCAGCGAGAGCCCCTCCAGCGCGGCCTGTGCGAGGATCGTGCCGCTCATCAGCACGACCAGCAGCATCACCAGCCGGACGACGAAGTCGATGCGGCGCTGCAGCGGGGTCCGGTCCGTGGTGACGCGGCGGGCGGCCGTCGTGAGGCGGCCCGCGTAGCTCGCCGCGCCGACGTCGCGCGCGAGCTGGTGTGCCGCCCCGGCGACGCAGAGGCTGCCCGAGCGCAGGTCGTCGCCCGGTTCCTTGACGACCGGGTCGGACTCGCCGGTGAGCAGCGACTCGTCGGCCTCCGCGCGCCCGTCCAGCAGCGGCCCGTCGACGACGATCTGGTCACCGGCGCGCACCCGCAGCACGTCACCCCGGACGACGTCGGCCGGGGTGATCCCGACCTCCCGCCCGTCCCGGACGACGATCACCCGGGCCTGGTCGAGCAGCTGCAGCTGGTCGAGCTTGCGCTTGGCCCGGATCTCCTGCGCGGCGCTGATCACGGCGTTGACCAGACCGAGCCCGACGCTGACGAGGGCGTCGTTGTAGCGCCCCAACGCCAGGAGGGTGGCGCCGATGACGAACAGGATCGAGTTGTAGAAGGAGAACACGTTGGTGCGCAGGATCGTGGCGTAGCTGCGCGACGTGCCGCCGACCGCGGTGTTGGCCTCCCCCCGACGGCGCCGGGCCTCCGCCTCGTCCGCGGTCAGCCCGACGACCGCCTGCCCCGCTTCGACCTGCATGGCGGCATCATCCACTGTCGATCCACTGTCACCGCCGCCGGTCGCGGAACCAGGCCAGGGTGGTGGCGACGGCGTCGGCGTGCGGGGTCGGCGTCCAGCCCGGGAACCGCGCGTCGAAATCGGAGTGGTCGACCGTGTAGGGGATCTCCCACTGGTAGGCCATCTCGGCCAGCTCCCGCAGCACCGGGACGGCGATCCCGAGGCCGCGCAGGGCCCAGGTGGGCGCGGCCTGCGGGCGCGCGCCGCCCCCGGAGATCAGGTCGATCATCTCGGCCTGGGTCAGCGGGGGCGGGCAGGGCAGGTGCCAGACGCGGCCCCAGGTCGACGGCGTGTCGGCGAGGGCGACCATCGCGCGCCCGAAGTCGGCGACGTCGACCCAGCTGTGGGGGACGTCGAGGCGCCCGAACACCTGGGGCCGCCTGCCGTCGACGATGCGGCCGAAGACCCGGTCGCCGTAGACGGTGGTGGCGGCGGCGCCGACACCGTAGAAGTCCGGCGCCCGCAGCGTGACGGTCGCGGCGCGCCCCTCCCGGTGGGCCGCGTCGGCCGCGTCGTCGAGGTCGCGACGGATGGCGCCCTTGCGGCTGACCGGCCGCTGCGGGGTTCGCTCGTCCATCGGGCCGGTGACGCGCCCGTACCCGTAGAGGTTGCTGGAGTTGACGAGCACCGCGCCGGCGGCGCCTGCCGCGGCGATCAGGCTGCGCATGAGCGGCGGATGGGCGTCGGCCCAGTCGGTGTAGGGCGGGGCGGCGCAGTGGTGCACGGCCGCGGCGCCCGCCACCGCGGCCGTGGCGGCCACGGGGTCGGCCGCGTCGGCGGTGACGACCTCGGCGCCGTCGGGTGCGCCGGGCGCGCGGCCGGAACGGCTTACGATGCGGACGGCGTGTCCCGCATCCGTCGCCGCCGTGGCGGTGGCCGCGCCCAGCGCTCCGGCGCCGATGATCACGTGCAGAGTAACCGGTGACATACCGGTACAGTACCGTAAAGGTGGGGTGAGTGGCCGAGGACGACCTGGTGCAGGAGCTCGTCGACGCCGTGTTCCGGGCGGCCGCCGTGCTCACCGTCGAGTTCGAGGCCGCGGCCCGGTCGGTCGGGCTGACCAAGCAGCAGGCCGCGGTGCTCCGCGCCCTCGTGGAGCCGCAGCCGATCGCCGCGCTCGCCGCGCGTACGGGCGTCGATCCGAGCAATCTCGCCGCGGTGCTGCGGCGCCTGGCCGAGGCCGGCCTCGTCGAGATCGGCCCGGACCCCGGGGATCGGCGCGCCAAGAGCGTCGCCCGCACCCCGGACGGGGACGCGACCGCGCGCCGGTTCGAGACCGGGCTGCGGGCGGGAACCGTCGCGCACTCCCGTCTGCAGCCGTCGGAGCAGGCGGCCCTGCGCGACCTGCTGGGCCGGCTGACCGGCTGAGCCCGCGTCAGGCCGGTGCCTGCTGCCGCGGGGCGGTCCGAGCGGGGAGCGGCGTGTTGCCCAGGATGATGTCGGCCGCCTTCTCGGCCAGCATCATGACCGGGGCCACGGTGTTGGCGTTGGTCAGCGTCGGCATCGCGGCGGCGTCGACGACCCGGATGTTCTCCAGGCCGTGCACGCGCAGGGCGGGGTCGACGACGGCTCCCTCGCCCCGGCCCATCCGCGCGCTGCAGGCCAGGTGCAGCCCGGAACGGGCGGTCGCCCGGACCCACTCCATGACCTCGTCGTCGGTCACGACCGACGGGCCGGGCAGCGTCTCGCCCGCGTCCAGGGCGGCGAGCGCGGGCTGGGCGAGCAGCTCCCGGCAGAGCCGGACGGCGTCCAGCCAGCGCCGCCGGTCCTCGGGATCGGCCAGGAAGTTCAGCCGGATGTCCGGGTGGCGCAGCGGGTCGGCCGAGCCGATCGTGACCGATCCGCGGGCGCCGGAGCGCATGACTCCGATGTAGACCTGGTAGCCGTGCTCGTCCAGGGGCACCGCGCGCTGGTCGCTGTGCACGGCCAGCGGCATCATCCCGAGCACGACGTCGGGGTGGGTCTCGGTCGGGCGGCTGCGGAGGAACCCCGCGGCCTGGATCGGGTTGCGGGTGCCGGGGCCGGTGCCGAGCACCAGCGCCTCGGCCAGGATCGCGGGCCAGTTGCGCTTGCGGCGCAGCGCCAGCATCGACACCGGCTGCGAGATCGTGTGCTGGACGGTGACGGCCAGGTGGTCCTGCAGGTCCTGCCCGACCCCGGGCAGGTGGGCGACAACCGGCACGCCGAGCTGCTCCAGTCGCGCCGCGTCCCCGACGCCGGAGAGCTGCAGCAGCTGGGGCGAGCCGATGGCGCCCGCTGCGAGGATCACCTCGTGGGCGAGGACGAACTGCTCCCGCCCGTCGGCGTCGCGGTAGGTCACCCCGACCGCCTGCTTCCCGCGGAACAGGATGCGGGTGGTCCGCGCGTCGCAGCGGACCGTGAGGTTGGGCCGGTGCCGCGCGGGGCGGACGTAGGCGTCGGCGGCCGACTGCCGCAGGCCGCGGCGTGCGGTCTGGTCGGTGGGGCCGAAGCCCTCCTGCACGCCGCCGTTGGTGTCGGCCAGCACGGAGTACCCGGCCTGGGCCGCCGCGGTGAAGAACGCGTCGAACAGCGGCCCCTTTGCCGGCCCGCGTTCGAGCGTCTGCGGGCCCCCGCGTCCCCGCTCGGTCCCGTCGGACGCGCCGAGGCAGTTCTCCAGCCGGGCGAAGTACGGGGCGCAGTGCGCGTAGTCCCAGGCGTCCGTGCCCGCCGCGGTGCCCCAGGCGTCGAAGTCGAGCGGGTGGCCGCGCTGGTAGACCATCCCGTTGACGGCGCTGGAGCCGCCGAGGATGCGACCGCGGGGATGGGTCAGCGTGCGGTCCTGCAGGTGCCTCTCGGGCCGGGACTCGTAGTCCCAGTCGTAACGGGGGTTGCCCAGGGCCCGGCCCATCGCCAGCGGGAGCCTGACGTTGAGGTCCCACGGCCGGTCGGGCCCGCCCGCCTCCAGGAGCAGCACCCTCACCGACGGGTCGGCGCTGAGGCGCCCGGCCAGCACGCATCCAGCGGCACCGCCACCCACGATCACGAAGTCGTACCCGGGGCCTGCCATGGGTTCACCTCTCACCCGCACCGGGAGGACGTCGGGGGAGCGTTCCCGGTGCGGTCTGTCTGTCTGTGGCGGCGGGGACGCTACCGCGTCCGGTGGACGGCGCGCTGGCGCCACGAGTCGCCCGTTAGGTTGAACATGTGAAAGTACTGCTGCTGGAGGGCATCCATCCGGTCGCCGCGGAGGCGTTCCGGCGGGCCGGTTTCGAGGTCGACGTGCGGCCGGGCTCGCTGAGCGAGGGCGAACTGGTCGACGAGCTCGCGGGGGTGTCGTTGCTCGGGATCCGCTCCAACACGAGGATCACGTCCCGGGTTCTCGAGGCCGGCACGGACCTCCTGGCCGTCGGGTGCTTCTGCATCGGGACGAACCAGGTCGACCTGGCCGCCGCCACCGACCGCGGCATCGCGGTCTTCAACGCCCCGTTCTCCAACACGCGTAGCGTCGTCGAGCTGGTGCTCGGCGAGATCCTCGCGCTGGCCCGCCGGCTGCCGGAGAAGACGCAGCGGATGCACGAGGGGGTCTGGGACAAGTCGGCGAAGGGCAGCCACGAGGTCCGGGGCCGAACGCTGGGCATCGTCGGCTACGGCAACATCGGCACCCAGCTGTCCAACGTCGCGGAGGCCATCGGGCTCGGGGTCGTCTTCTACGACACCGCGGACCGGCTCGCGCACGGCAACGCCCGGCGGGTCGCGTCGCTCGACGAGCTGCTGGCCGAGGCGGACTTCGTCAGCCTCCACGTCGACGGGCGGCCCGGCAACGCCGGACTCTTCGGCGCTGACCAGTTCGCCCGGATGAAGCCGGGTGCGGTGTTCATCAACGCGTCCCGCGGCATGGTCGTCGACGACGTCGTCCTGCGGGAGCACATCCTCTCCGGGCACCTGTCCGGGGCGGCGATCGACGTCTTCCCGATCGAGCCGAAGGCGCAGGGCGACCCCTTCGACTCACCGCTGCGCGGCCTCGACAACGTCATCCTCACCCCCCACGTCGGGGGCTCGACGCAGGAGGCGCAGACGGAGATCGGGCACTTCGTCGCGAACAAGCTGCTCGGGTTCGCCACCCGGGGCGGCACCGCGCTCTCGGTCAACCTGCCGGAGGTGGCGCCGCCGCAGCCCGCGGGCGCCTTCCGCATGGGATACCTGCACGCGAACACGCGCGGCGTGCTGGCCGGCATCAACCAGCTGCTCGCCGACACCGGGGTCAACGTGATCGGCCAGTCCCTGTCCACCCGGGGCGATCAGGGGTACGTCCTCACCGACACCGACGACGTCGTGGCCGGCTCCACGCTGACCGACCTGATCGGGTCGCCGGAGACCGTCTGGCTCCGGTCGTGGCGGCTGTAGCGGGCGAGGGTCGGGCGGCAGCGGGGCACTGCAGGAGCCGCCTGCGGTGACATGATCCATCCGACCTGGCTATTTCTGCACTTCGATCAACAAGAAGCGCGACTTCGGATCGATCTTGTGGCGGTCAGGCGAGCTGTACCGTGACGGTGACCTTGCCTTCGGCTGTGCGGGTTGCGGGCCGTCCTGGCCCAGGAAGTTGCGCCACCAGTTCTTCTGGCCCGGCACGCCGACGCGGATGGTCAGCTCGTCGCCGTTTCGCGTGTAGCCGACCGGGATGCTGAAGGTGCGGCCCGAGCGCTGGCCCGTGTAGGTCGGCACTGTCATCCACCTGGCGAACAGGCCGCTCGCCACGAACGGGCAGACGGCCGTGTCGACCACGGCCGCGACCCGCTGCAGGAGGTTCACGACGCCACGATGTTGACCATCCAGCTCACCCCGAACCGGTCGACGAGGGTGCCGAACGTGTCGCCCCACGGCGCCTTCTCCAGCGGCATGCCGACGGTCGCGCCCTCGACGAGCCCGTCCCAGTAGCCCCGCAGCTCGGCCTCGTCCTCGCCGCTGAGCGAGACGGTGCCGTTGGGGCTGACGTCCATGTAGGTCGGCACGTCGGCGGCCATGATCGTCAGACCGTTGTCGGTGTCGAGCTGGGAGTGCATGACCTTGTCCTGCTCCGACTCGTCCAGGCCCATCCCGCCGGCCCCGGCGAACGTGCTGACGTTCAGCGTGCCGCCGAACACCGAGACGTAGAACTCCATGACCTCCCGGGTGCCGTCGCGGAAGTTCAGGTAGGGGTTCAGCTTCGTGGTCATGATGTCTCCAGGAGAGAGCCGTCGAGGACGGCCCGCAGCGTACGGCCGAACGCCTCGGGCTGGCCGGCCTGGCCGTACTCGCCGCCGAGGAAGCCGCCGTGGTGGCTGGGGAACACCGTCGCCCGCTGGCCGAGCAGCGCGGCGGTCGCCAGCGCGGTGCGTCCGGTGAAGGTCCGGACCGACTCCTCGCCCACGGCGATGACGACCCGCGTCGGCGCCGCGGCGAGCGCGGCGACGTCCGGGTGGTAACTGCTGACCGCCCAGGACCGGTCGGAGAGGAGGGGGTCGCCGCGCGTGCCGTCGTCCTCGGCCGGCATCCCGAACGCGGCGGGGTCCGGGGTCGG
>CAXTTN010000008.1:0-7215 GCA_964247105.1 uncultured Pseudonocardia sp. | reverse complement strand
TAGTTGTCGGTGTACTCGCCCGGCCAGGAGGCCATGCCGATGAAGGCGGCCATGCCGGCGCCGGCGCCCTCGGCCTCGTAGACGTCGCGGACACCGGCGCGGGCCCGCTCGGCCGCGGGCGCGTCGGGGAGGACCGGGATCAGCGGTGGCTCGTGGGCGACGAGGGTGGTGACGTCGTCGGGGTGCGCGGCCACGAGCGCGAGCGCGGTGACGGCACCACCGCTGCTGCCGAACAGCTCGACCGGGCCCGCGCCGAGCTCCGCGACGAGTGCGTGCAGGTCCTCGGCCTGTACCTGCGGCGTGTGGTCGACCCGGCCGTCCCTGCGGACGCTGCGGCCGAGGCCACGGGGGTCGTAGGTCACCACGGTGCGGTCGGGGAACTGCGCCCGGAGCGCGCCGAAGCCGGTGGCGTCCATGGGCTGGCCGATCATGAGCAGCGGTGGCCGCCCGTCCGCGGGCGGGAGTGGCCCGTGCACGTCGTAGGCGAGGTCGACCTCGGGTAGTGCCAGCGTGTGCGTCGTCATGCCGGTGATGACCCGCGCTGCGACCGGAACTCATCGTTCGCGCGTAGTGGTCCCCGCCAGATCAGCCGGTGCAACGGCAGGTACCGACGCAGGGCCGCGCCGGCGGCGCTGCGCGGGTAGGGCACAGGGGCCCGGCCCGCGGGACGAGGTCCCGATCAGGACGCGGCGGGCTCCGGTTCCTGGTGCGTGATCGAGGCGTCGACCCGCGGCATGAGCAGCCCGGCCACGATGGTGAGCACGGCGGCGGCGAACACCGCGAGGAACACGGCGGCGCCGGAGTCCGTGGCGGCGAGCGCGTCGGTCTCCGGGCGTCCCGACGCCGCGATGACGCTGTTGGCGACCGCGCCGAACACCGCCGCTCCGACCGCGCTGCCGATGGACCGGGCGAACATGTTCGTACCGGTGGTGACGCCGCGCTCGTGCCAGCCGACGCTGGCCTGGGCGGCGATCAGCGACGGCGTGGCGACGAGCCCCATCCCCATGCCGGTGACGAAGCAGGTGATCGCGACGACGAGCACCGACGGCGACCGGGCGAGCAGCGCGAGCGTCCCGGTGCCCGCGACGACGAGCCCGAGTCCGATGAGGATGGTCGGCCGGAAACCCAGCCGCATGTAGAACAGCCGGCCCGACAGGCTGGCCGACAGTGGCCAGCCCAGCGTCAGCGCGGCGAGGGCCAGGCCGGCGACCAGCGGCGCGACGCCGAGCGAGTTCTCCAGGTAGGTCGGGACGTAGGAGGTCAGCCCGATGAGCATGACCCCCACGCCCAGGCCGAGGAACGTCGTCGTGGCGAGCAGGCGCCTGCTGAGCACCCACAGCGGGAGGATCGGCTCGGCGGCCCGCCGCTCGGCCAGCACGAACGCGCCGAGCGCCGCGGCGCCGACGGCGAAGACGGCGATGCCGGTCGGCGAGCTCCACGCCCAGGCCTGGCCTCCCTCCAGGACCCCGAGGATGACCAGCGTCGTGCCGATGGTCAGCAGCACCGACCCGAGGTAGTCGATCCGGTGCTCCTGGTGCCGCACGGTCTCGTGGAAGTTCCGCGCGATGAGACCACCGGCCAGCAGGCACAGCGGCACGTTGACCAGGAAGATCCAGCGCCACAGGCCGAGCTGCGAGAACACGCCGCCCAGCGTGGGCCCGACGACCGACGAGACGGCCCAGACGCTCGCGATGTAGCCCTGGGCGGTGGCGCGCTCGGCGACGGTGTAGATGTCGCCGGCGATGGTGACCGCCATGGGTTGGACGGCGCCGGCCCCGAGGCCCTGCAGGGCGCGGAAGGCGATGAGGGCGGTCATGCTCCACGCGAGGCCGCACAGCACGCTCCCGGCGAGGAACAGGCCGATCCCCAGCAGGATGACCGGCTTGCGTCCGACGATGTCGGCGAGCTTGGCGTAGACGGGTACCGACACGCCCTGGGCCAGCAGGTACACCGAGAACAGCCACGGGAACTGCGCGAACCCGCCGACGTCGCGGACGATGGACGGGACGGCGGTGGCGAGGATGGTGGCGTCGACGGCGATGAGGCCGGTGGACACCATCAGCGCGAGCAGTACGGGCCCACGCTCGGAGCGCAGGCCGACGGCGGCGCGGGCAGGGGGACTCACACAGGGTGAAGCCCGAGCGGCAGGCGCGCATTCCCGGCCGGTTCGGGACCACCCACGACACCGTCGTGCTGCCACCCCCGGAGGCGCGCATCGAGAGCGCGGCGGAGTGGCCGGAGCCGGGATCAGGCGCGTTCGGGCTGTTCCCGGCCCTCTGAATCGGCTCCGGCCGTCCTCAGGCCTTGCCCTGCATGGAGCTCCGCGCGGGGTTCGCCTGCTCGGCGGCCTTGGGATCGGCCTCGTCCCGCTTCGCCGCCACCCCGGCCGCGATCCTGTCCCCGGTGTCCTTGTCGATGGAGCGCCAGTAGGCGAACGCCCGCTCCAGGACCGGGTCGGTGACGGCGTTGAGCAGGTGCCCGACGACGTTCTCGACGAGGCGTTCCCGGGCGCCGTCGTCGAGGACGTCGCGGACCAGCGTGCCGGCCTGGCCCCAGTCGTCGTCCTCGGCGTGGTCGACGTAGGCGGCGCGGGTGATCTCGCCGTCCGCCTGCCAGCTCGGCACGCTGCCGTAGCGCTGCGTGTCCGCGGCGGGACCGCCTTTCGAGTTCGGCGCGTACACCGGGTCGGAGGTCTTGGTGAACGCCATCGCCCCGTCCTTGCTGTAGGAGTGCACCGGCGAGAGGGGGGCGTTGACCGGGAGCTGCTGGTAGTTGGTGCCCACGCGGTGGCGGTGGGAGTCGGCGTAGGCGAACAGCCGGCCCAGCAGCATCCGGTCCGGGCTCGGACCGATGCCGGGCACGAAGTTGTTGGGCTGGAACGCCAGCTGCTCGATCTCGGCGTGGTGGTCGGTCGGGTTGCGGTCCAGGGTCATCCTCCCGACCGGGATCAGCGGGTAGTCGCCGTGCGGCCAGACCTTGGTCAGGTCGAACGGGTTGAACCGGTACCCGGCCGCGTCGTCGTAGGGCATGACCTGCACCTGCATCGTCCAGGACGGGTACTCGCCGTCGCGGATGTGCTCGAACAGGTCACGGGTGTGGTAGTCGGTGTCGACCGAGGCCATCTGGTCGGCCTCGTCCTGGGTGAAGGTCTCGACGCCCTGGTCGGTCGTGAAGTGGTACTTCACCCAGAACCGCTCCCCGGCGGCGTTGATCCACATGTAGGAGTGGGAGGAGTAGCCGTTCATGTGCCGCCAGGTCCGCGGGATCCCGCGGTCACCCATGAGCCAGGCCACCTGGTGTGCCGACTCCGGCGACAACGTCCAGAAGTCCCACTGCATGTCGTGGTCACGGAGGTTGTTGTCGGCGCGGCGCTTCTGGGACCGGATGAAGTGCTGGAACTTCATCGGGTCCTTGATGAAGAACACCGGCGTGTTGTTGCCGACCATGTCGTAGTTGCCCTCGGTCGTGTAGAACTTCAGCGCGAAGCCGCGGGGGTCGCGCCACGTGTCGGGGCTGCCGCGCTCGCCGGCCACGGTGGAGAACCGGGCGCCCAGCGGCGTGGTCGTCCCGGGCTGGAAGAGCGCGGCCCTGGTGTAGGCGCTCACGTCGTGGGTGACCTCGAAACGGCCGAACGCCCCGCTCCCCTTGGCGTGCGGCTGGCGCTCCGGGATGCGCTCCCGGTTGAACTGGGCCATCTGCTCGATCAGATAGCTGTCCTGCAGCAGGATCGGCCCGCCCGGGCCGACCGTGAGGGAGTGCTCGTCGCTCTCGACCGGAGCACCCGCGTCGGTCGTCGTGAAGTTCGTCCTGGATTCGGTCATTACCGCTCCCTCTGACGTGCCCGTGCTTCCTTCTGTCCTCAGGCGTGCCCCTTTCGCGCCGCCGCAAACGTGTGGCCTGCGCGGCACTGGCGGTTCAAACGAGGCGTACGGGGAATCCCGGGCCCGTGACCATGATCCGGACCGGCACGACCCACCCGACGGAGACCGCGCTGCTCGCCCTGCTCGCCGCGGGTGCGCTCGACATCCCCCTGCCCGGGTCCGGGGACACCCCCCGGCGGTGGGCCGCGCTCGCGTCCTGGGGGCGGGCTGACCTCGCCGTGGCCCGGCTGGCCGAGGGCCACACCGACGCCGTCGCGATACTGGCCGAGGCCGGACGCGCCGCCGAGCCGTCCAGCCTCTACGGCGTGTGGGCCGCGCGACCGGGTGGCCGCGGGGCCCGCGTGCGCCGCTCGGGCGGCGGCCTCGTCCTCGACGGGACGGTCGGGTTCTGCTCGGGCGCGCACCTCGTGGACCGGGCGCTGGTGGTGGCCGACCACCCCGACGGCGACGGCCGGGTCCTCGTCGACGTGAACGTCGATCCCCGCTGGGCACGGCCCGATCCCGACTCGTGGCCCGCGGCGGCGATGGCGGCGGCCGACACCCTGGACGTCCACTTCTCCGCGCTGCCGGTGGCGGCGGAGGACATCCTCGGCCCGCGCGAGTGGTACGTGCGGCGGGCCGGGTTCAGCGCCGGTGGCGGCGGGGTCGCCGCCGTCTGGTGGGGTGGCGCCGCCGGGGTGCTGGAACGGGCCGTGACCCACCTGCCCACCCCTCCCGACGCCCACCAACTGGCCCACCTCGGCGAGCTGAACGCGCTGCTCGAAGCGGGTGACGCGCTGTTGTGCCGGGTCGCCGCGGCCGTCGACGCCGACCCCGCCGGCGACCACGCGCTGCGGGTGGCGCAGGTGCGGTGCGCGGTCGAGCGGGTGGTGCGCGAGGTGCTGGACCGCGTGCCGCGGATGCTGGGTCCCGCTCCGTTGAGCCGCGACGCCGCGCTCGCCCGGATGCTCGCCGACCTGGGCATCTACGTGCGGCAGCACCACGGCGAACGCGACCACGCCGCGCTCGGTTCGGCCGTGCTGGCCGCCCGGTGAGCGCCCGGCGGATCACCCCGCCCGCCGACTGGGCCCGCGCCGTCGAGCACCACCTCCCGCCCGCGTTCGACGCCGCGGCGTCCGGCCGGACCGTGGTCGTCGCCGCCCACCCCGACGACGAGACGCTCGGCGCGGGCGGTGCCCTGCGCGCGCTCGCCGCGGCCGGGGCGACGCTCTCGCTGGTCGTCGCCACCGACGGCGAGGCGGCCTTCCCCGGGCTCGACGCGGCGGCCCGCCGCGAGCTGGGCGCCGCCCGGCGGCTCGAGCTGGCCGCGGCGATGCGCGCGCAGGGGCTGGGCGCGGTGCCGGTGACCTGGCTGGGGCTGCCCGACTCCGGGCTCGCCGACCACGCGGCCCCGCTGAGGGACGCGCTGGTCCCGCTGCTGCACGAGGCCGACGCCTACCTCGCGCCGTGGCCCGGTGACCCGCATCCCGACCACCGCGCGGCCGGGCTGGCCGCGGCCGCCGCCGCGCCCGTCACCGCGCACGGCTGGTCGTACCCGATCTGGATGTGGGCCTGGACCGATCCGGTCGACGCGCCCTGGGAACGCGCCCGCCGCGTTCCGCTGGACGCCGCGGCGAAGGACGCGCGCCGGGCCGGCGTCGCGTGCTACTCCTCGCAGACGCCGGTGCTCGCCGAGGGCCTGCTCGACCACGTCGACCGCGACGTCGACCTGCTGTTCCGCGAGCCGCGGGCCACCTCGGCGCCGGTCGGCCGGTTCGCGCAGCTGTACGCGGAGGGCGACCCGTGGGACGCCGGGTCCTGGTACGAGAGGCGCAAGCGGGCCGTCGTGGCGGCGGCGCTGCCGCGGGAGCGCTACCGGCACGCGTTCGAACCGGGCTGCGGGGCCGGCGAGCTCATCGCGGAGCTGGCGGCCCGCTGCGACCGCGTCGACGCCTCCGACCCGGTCCCGGCCGCCGTGGAGCGCGCCCGTGCGCGGGACCTGACCGGCGTCCGGGTGTCCCGGGCCGCCCTGCCGGACGGGATCCCGGCGGGCCCGCTCGACCTGGCCGTGTTCAGCGAGGTCCTCTACTACCTCGACGACGCCACGGTCGCCGCCACGCTGGACCGCACCCTGGCCGCGCTGGAACCCGGGGCGGACGTGGTGCTCGTGCACTGGCGCGGCTGGCCCGCCGAGGCCCCGCGCGACGCGGCCGCCACCCACGCGCTGGTGCGCGCCCGCCCCGAGCTGCGGCGCGTGGTCGAGCACACCGACGAGCACTTCCTGCTCGACGTGCTGCGGTGCCGGTGAGCGGGGTGCCGGTGAGCGGGGTGCCGGTGGGCGGGGTGGCCGTCGTCGTCCCGGCCCACGACGAGGAGGACCTGGTGGAGGAGTGCCTGGACAGCGTGCGCTCGGCCGTGCTGCGCCTTCCGTCCGGGGTGGCGGTGGCGGTCACCGTCGTGCTCGACCGCTGCTCCGACCGCACCCCGGAGCTCGTCGAGAGCAGCCTCGCGGGCTGGCCGGGTGCGGTGGCGCTGCACGTCGGCCCGAGCGGGCGGCGCCGCACCGGGGGAGCGGCGCCCTCCGGCGGGCCGACGCACATCGTCGCCGGGTCCCGGGTCGGGGCGCTGCGGGACCTCGGCGTCCGGGACGCGCTGGCGCGGCTGCGGCCGCTGCGTCCCGCCGACGTGTGGATCCTGACCACCGACGCCGACACGGTCGTGCCCGCGGGCTGGGCGCTGGAGCACCTGCGCTTCGCCGCCGCGGGCGCGGCGGGCGTCGCCGGGACGGCGGCGCTGGCCGGCCGCGGGCTGCTGTCCGCCGACGCCGCCCGCCGCCACGACGAGCTGGTGTGCGAACTGGTCGACGGGCCGCTGCACGGGCACGTCTACGGGGCGAACCTGGGTGTTCGCGGGGACGCCTACGTGGCCGTCGGGGGCTTCCCTGCGGACGGGCCGGGGGAGGACCACGGCCTGTGGGCCGCGCTGGCGCGGTCCGGCTACGCGCTCACGCAGCCGACCGGCCTGCAGGTGCGGACGAGCGCCCGCACCGTCGGCCGCGCCCGCGGGGGGCTCGCCGACCTCCTGCGCTCCCTGCACGACGCGCCGCGGGAACCCCCCGCCTAGTGTCCTGAGTCGGCGATTCGCCTGTAGTGGTTGGCGACGCTGTCGAGGATCTCGTCGGCGGTCCTGGCCCGGATGTAGGGCGTGGGGTTGTCGTTCCAGGTCGTGATCCCGTTCCGGATGTCGGTGGTGAGTGCGCGGACGGTTCGGTGTGTGGAGCGCTGCAGCTTCGTGTCCGCTGTGCTCGGGTTGCTGTGCGCGCGTGGCGAGGGGGACGCGTGCGCGGGGCGTAGCT
>CAXTTN010000007.1:0-54026 GCA_964247105.1 uncultured Pseudonocardia sp. | reverse complement strand
AGCGCGGCCGCGCCGAGGAGCCAGCGGGTCGAACCGTTCTCCACCGCCCTGGTCGCCGCGTACGCCGCGGCCACGACGAGGAGCGTCAGCAACGTGTCCGGGTTGTTGTCCCGGTTGATCGCCACGGTGATCGGCGTGAGCGCCAGCACGGCGGCCGCCAGCAGCGCGACGTCGCGCCCGGCCCAGCGGCGCACGGTCGCGTGCAGCAGGGCCACGGCGAGCACCCCCTCGACCACCTGGGGCAGCAGGATCGCCCAGCCGTGGTATCCGAAGATCCATACCGACAGCACCTGCGGCCACAGCGCCATCGGCGGCTTGTCGACCGTGATCACGTTGGCCGCGTCCGACGAGCCGAACAGGAAGGCCGTCAGGTTCTGCGACATCGACCGCACCGCGCCGGAGTAGTAGGCGTTGCCGTACCCGGAGCTCGCGATGGCCCACCCGTAGAGCACGGCGGCCAGCACACAGATCCCGGCGAGCGCCAGGTTCGGGCCCCACCGGGCGAGCCGTCCCGGCCCACCGGACGGGGTCGCAACCACCACTACAGCCACGATCGTGTCTCCTGTCGCCTCGAGGTCCCGGACCGTTGTCGCCGATCGACCTATGTGTTTCCTGGACGCCGGGTCGGAGCCGGCTAGGACGGGTAGGGGAACGAGGTGGCGGCGGGCAGCCGGACCGTGACCGTCGTCCCGGCCATCGGCGAGGTGTCGAACCGGATGTCACCGCCGTGCCCCGCCACGAGCGCGTCGACGATGGGCAGGCCGAGCCCGGACCCGCCGCGGGCCCGGGACCGGGTGGTGTCGGCCCGCCAGAACCGGTCGAAGACGTGGGCGGCCTGCTGGGGCGTGAGGCCGGGCCCGTCGTCGTCCACGACGAGGTCGACGCCGTGCCCCCGGCGCCGGACCTCGACCCGGACGGCGCCGCGCGGGTCGGCGTGTACGGCGGCGTTGGTCAGCAGGTTCGCCAGCACCTGTCGCAACTGGTCGGGATCCCCCTCGACGACGGCACCGGGCGCCGACCACAGGCTCACCCGGCGCTCCGGGTGGGCCGCGCGCAGGTCGGCGACGGCGTCCACCGCCAGCGCGGCGAGGTCCACGCACTCACGACGGACATCGGGCTGCCGGTCGGCCCGCGCGAGCGCCATCAGGTCGTCGACGAGCCGGGCCATCCGCAACCCCTCGGACTCGACGCGCCAGAGCGCGTCGCGCTCGTCGCTCCCGAGCCCGCTGCCGTCCCGCTCGGCCTTGAGCCGGAGCAGCTCGGCGTAGCCACGCAGCGTGGTCAGCGGTGTGCGCAGCTCGTGCGAGGCGTCGGCGAGGAACTGGCGCATCCGCTGCTCGCTGTCCTGCCGGGCCGCGACCTCGGTCTCCACCTCGGCGAGCATCTGGTTGAACGCGCCGGCCAGCTGCCCCACCTCGGTGTCGGCCGACGGCTGGTGCACCCGGCGGTCGAGGCCGCCGACGCCCCGTGACACCTCACCGGCCACGGCCCGCGCGGTGGCGGTGACCTGCTGCAACGGTCGGAGGCTCAACCGCACCCCGGCCGCACCCACCGCCGCCGTGGCCAGCAGGGCCACGCCGCCCAGCAGGCTCTCCAGCACCACCAGCCGGTTCAGCGTCGCGTCGACGTCGGCCAGCGGCAGCGCGATCACGCCGAAGCCCTGGGGGAGCGCGACGGCGACCGCCCGCACCGCGTCCCCGTCCGATTCGACCTGGATCGGGACCCCCACCGACCGCACCAGCCGGGCCCGGTCCGCCGCGGTCAGGTTGAGCGGGCGCGACGCGGTGTTGCTGGAGCACGGCGCGCCGGGCCGCCCCTCGGCGTCGACGATCGCGACCACGTAGGTCAGCGGCGGCGGTGGCAGGCCCTCGGGTGCGTCGCACAGCACGGCGACAAGCGCGGGCGGGGTGACGAGCAGCTGCGCGTCGACCCGGCTGATCAGGAAGGCCCGCAACGCGACCCAGGTGAGCGACGACACCGCGCCGATCACGACCGTCACCAGCACGAGAACGCCGATCAGCAACCGGCGGCGCAGGCTCACGGCCGGTCGGGACCCGGGCGCGGCGCCTTGAGGACGTAGCCCACCCCGCGCACGGTGTGGATCAGCTTCGGCTCGACGTCGTCGATCTTCTTGCGGAGGTAGCCGATGTAGATCTCCACGGCGTTCGTCTGGCCCTGGAAGTCGTAGTTCCACACGCGGTCGAGGATCAGCGACTTGGGCAGCACGACGCGCTCGTTGCGCATCAGCAACCGCAGCAGCTCGAACTCGGTGGCGGTCAGGGCGACCTCCCGACCGGCGCGGTGCACCTCCCGGCTGTCCTCGTCCAGCTCCAGGTCGGCCACCGTCAGCAGCGAGCTCCGCACCCCCGGACCGGGCGACGTGCGCCGCAGCACCGCGTGGACCCTGGCCAGCAGCTCCTCGATGCTGAAGGGCTTGACCACGTAGTCGTCGGCCCCCGCCCGCAGCCCGGCCACGCGGTCCTGGCCGTCGTCGCGCGCCGTCAGGAACACCACCGGCACCCCCGACCCCCCGTTGCGCAGCCGTTGCAGGACCTCGAAGCCGTCCGGCTCCCCGCGCGAGGTGTCCCCCAGCATCACGTCCAGGACGACGAGATCGGGCGAGCGCTCCGCGACCGCGAGCAGCGCGTGCCGCCCGGACCCGACCGTCCGCACCTCGAAGCCGTCGAACCGCAGCGCGGACGCAACCAGGTGCGCCACGTTCTCCTCGTCGTCGACCACCAGTATCTGCTGCCTGCTCACGGGGGCAGTGAACCGGCCGCCGATAGTCGGCAGCTGGTCAGGAGCTGTGAGCCACCTGTGAACGACGGTCGAAGCGGCGGCGGGCGTCCTCCACGTCGTCGCGGTGCGCCAGCGCCCACACGGTGAGGGCGTCGAGCGGCGCGGCGAGCCCGCGGCCCAGGTCGGTCAGGGCGTACTCGACCGACGGGGGCGTGGTCGGGAACACCGTGCGCAGCACGAGGCCGTCCCGCTCGAGCAGGCGCAGCGTGCGGGTCAGCATGCGTCGCGAGATGCCCTCGGTGCCCCGCAGCAGCACCGAGAAACGCGCCGGCCCCTCCCGCAGCCGCACGACGAGGAGCACCGACCACTTGTCGCCGACGCGTTCGATCACATCGCGCACCGGGCACCCCGCCGTGAGCTGGGCGGTCACCCCGGTGTTCCCTGGTGCCACGGAAGTGCCTCCTTGTGCGACCGCCCGATGGTTCCTGACGATGTCCTGGTTACTCACCATAACCAGCAAGGAGCAGCAATGGAACTCCGCGGAACGCACGTACTGGCCTTCGGCACGGGGGGTGCCCAGGGAGCGGGCCTGATCCCGGCGCTGCGGGGGCGGGGCGCCGTCCCGGTGGTGGCCCGCAGCCGTCCCGGCGCCGGCGACGTGGTCGCCGACCTCACCGACACCACCTCCGTGCTCGCCGCCGCGACGGGTGTCGACGCCGTCGCCCTGCACTTCCCGCTCGGGCTCGACCCGGCGGCGGTGGTGGCGTCGGTGCGCGCGCTGCGGGACCTCGACCTGCCGGTGGCCGTGAACCTGAGCTCGCCCGTCCCGGCCCCCGGCGCGCCCGATCCGTTCGGCGTCGCGGCGGTGGCGGCGGCCGTGCTCGACACCGGCGCGGCCGCCGTGACACCCACCGCCTACCTGGAGAACCACTCCGCGCCCTGGGCACTGGGCCCGCTGTCCGCGGGCGAGCTCGTCTACCCCCGACCCGCCGACGACGTGATCGCCTGGGTCGCGGCGGGCGACGTCGCGGCCGCCGTGGTCGCGGCGCTGGCCGGGGACGTCCGCGGCGAGCTGCTGGCGCTGGCCGGACCGGACCGGCTCACCTTCGACGCCCTCGCCGCCGAGATCGGCCACGGGCTCGGCCGCCCCGTGGTCTTCCGCCGCGTCCCGGCCGACACGTACGCGGACCTGCTGCGCCCGGTCGTGGGGGACGGCGCCGCGGCCGGCGTCGCCGCGGCCTACGGCGCGATGCCCGAGACGGCGAACCCCGCGATGGCCGTCGACGCGGGCGCCGCGTGGGCCCGGCTCGGTCTCACGCCGACCCCGGCGCGCGACTGGGCGGCCGCCGTCCTCGCCCCCGCACTCGCGGCGGGGGCCGACCGGTGACCGGTCGGGTCCTGGTCACCGGGCCCACCGGCACGGTCGGGGGGCCGCTGCTGGCGATCCTCGCCGAGCGTGGCGTGCCGGTCCGGGCCGGGGCCCGCGACCCCGCGCGGCTCGCGGCCACCGTCGAGGCGGTGGAGCTCGACCTCACCCGGCCGGCGACCTTCGACGCCGCGCTGGACGGCGTCGACCGCGTGTTCCTGATGCGACCGCCCGCCATCTCCGACACCGAGCGCTACGTGCGCCCGTTCCTGCACGCAGCGCAACGGCGCGGCGTGGCCCACGTCGTGTTCCTGTCGGTGATGGGCGTCAACCGGTTCCTGCCGCACTGGCGGGTGGAGCAGGACCTGCGCGCGGCGGAGATGGGCTGGACGTTCCTGCGGCCGTCCTACTTCGCCCAGAACCTCGAGACCGCGTTCCGCAGCGACATCCGCGACCGCGGCGAGCTGCGGCTCGCCGCGGGACGGGGGCGCACGAGCTTCGTCGACACCCGCGACGTCGCGGCGGTGGCCGCCCTCGCGCTCGCCGACCCGTCGGCCCACGCCGGGCGGGCCCACGTCCTGACCGGGCCGGCCGCGCTGACGTTCCACGAGGTCGCGTCGCTGCTCTCGGCCGAGCTGGGGCGCCCCGTGCACTACCGGCCGCGATCGCTCCCGGCCCGGCGGCGCGAGCTGCTCCGGCAGGGGTTCCCGGCCGACTACGCCACCGTGCAGGTGGTGATCGACCTGGTGGCCCGCGCCGGGCTCGCCGCCCGCGTCACCGACACCGTGGAGCGGCTGCTGGGCCGGCCGGCCACGCCGCTCACGACCTATCTGCACGACCGGCGGGCCGCCTGGACCTGACCAGCAGCGCGGCGGTGAGCAACAGCACGGCCGTGGCCGCGACGTGCCGTGCCACCGTGCCCGCCCCGGCCCCCGAGGTCCCCGTGAGCACGGCGTCCGAAACCGAGATCAGCGCCCCGGTCAGGGCCAGGGCCGCGAGGCTGCGCAGCTGACCCCGCACGATCAGGTAGAGGGCGAGCACCGCGATCGCCGTCGTGCGGGAGGCGTAGACGACCACCCAGCCGCTGTCGGCGGGCGCCGCGAGGGGCAGCCCCAGGTAGGCGGCGAACGAGACCCGGTCGATGATCACCCGGACCACGTTGACCAGCAGGTAGAGCGATCCGAGCAGGGCGAGCCACACGCCGGCGGAACGCCGTGGCGAGGTGGCCGGGGTGGTGGAGTGCGCTGTTTCCGTCATGGTCGTCAGTAGACGAGTTCCAGCCGACTCGAAGTCAAGGGCAGACTGGCCACATGGAGTTGCTCACCATCGCCGAGGTGGCCCGGCGCACGGGCGTCGCGGCCACGACCCTGCGCTACTACGACTCGCTCGGCCTGCTGCGCCCGGAGCGGCTGGGCAACAACCACCGCCGGTACGGCCCGGACGCGCTCGACAGCATCCGCCTCATCCGCGCGTGCCAGGCCCTCGGCTGCAGCCTCGACGAGATCCGCACGATGGTGATGCCCGGGGGCGGCGCCGCCCGGCGCTCGCTGGCCCGCGAGAAGCTCGCCGCCGTCGAGGGGCAGCTCCGCCAGCTCGCCGAGATCCGCGCGGTCCTGACGCACTTCGCCGAGTGCACCCACGAGGCCGGCGAGCAGGAGGAGTGCCGCCGGGCGGTCATGCGGGTCCCGGCGGGCTGAGGGAGTCGCGCGCTCAGCCGCGCCGCGGCCGGGCGGTGACCGCCGTGGCGACGAGCGTGCGGCCGTCCGCGGCCTTCGTGCCGTTGACCGCCACCGGCGTGCCGGCGGCCAGCGACGTCAGCCCGAGCGTGCTGACGGTGGCCGTCGGGGGCACCGTGACGGCCACGACGGCGCCGGAGCTGTCGGCCACCCGCAGCACGTTCCCGGTCACGGACTGGACGGTGCCGACCAGCTCCGGCACGCCCTGGACGGTGTCGATCGCCCGGTGCAGGCCGACGCCGGCGGTGAACCCGATCGCGACGGCCAGGCAGACGACGAGGAAGCGGGTGAGCAGGCTCCGCTTCGGCGGCTGGTCGAAGCCCTGGTCGACGAGGTCATCGGGCTCCGGTTCGACCGGTGTCGCCGCCCCGGCAGCCCGGGGCAGGACGTCCGTCCCGGTCTCGTCGGCGGTTTCCGTCGGGGTCGTCATCGGCACATTCCTGACGTCGGGACCGGGCTCACTCATAGCGGAGCGCGTCGATGGGCTTGAGGGAGGCGGCGCGGTTGGCCGGGTAGATGCCGAAGAAGAGCCCGACGGCGACGGAGAAGCCGAACGCGAGGTAGACGGAGTAGGGCGCCACCGACAGCTGGACGCCGACGACCTTCAGCTGCCCCACGAGGACGCCGATCACCACGCCGATCGCGCCCCCGAACACCGAGAGCATGACCGCCTCGAGCAGGAACTGCCCGACGATGTCGCCCTTCTGGGCGCCGATCGCCTTGCGGATGCCGATCTCCCGGGTGCGCTCGGTGACCGTGACCAACATGATGTTCATGACCCCGATCCCCCCGACGAGCAGCGAGATCGCGGCCACGCCGCCGAGCAGCGCGGTGAAGATCGTCGTGACGGTGCCGATCGCGCTCAGGATCGCGCTGGAGCTGGAGATCTCGAAGTCCTCGGTCGCCGGTGTCACGCCGTGCCGCGCGTTGAGGATGGTCCGCACCTCCGACGTCGCGGCCTCGACGGCCGCCGCGGAGACGGCCCGGACCGAGATGCTCGACAGCGAGCCGTAACCGGTGAGGGTGTCCTCCGTCGACGTCACCGGGGCGATCACGCGGTCGTCCTGGTCCTGGGGGCCGCTGCTGCCCTCCTCGGTCAACAACCCCGTCACCAGGAAGTCCACCCGGTTCAGCTGGATCGTCTCGTTCACGATCGCCGACCCGTCGCCGCCGATCAGCTCCTTCGCCACCGTCACGCCCAGCAGCACCACCCGACGGCGCTGGCGGACGTCGGTCTCGCTCAGCGACAGCCCCGCCTGGACGGTGTCGCTGTTGTTGACCAGGTAGCTCGGCGTGGAGCCGGTGAACGTCCCCACGGCGTGCGAGGCACCCCGGTAGGTGGCGGTCACCCCCTGGGGGCTCAGCACGGGCGCGACGCTCGACACGTCGGGCGCCACCGCCGCGTCGAGGAGCGCGTCGGCGTCGGCCTGGGTCAGCTCGGCCTCGCGGATCTGCGTGCCGTCGTCGGTCCGGCCCTGGGCGTCCTTGTCCCGCGCCGACGGGGTGACGGTGACGGTGTCGCTGCCCAGACCGCTGAAGGAGTCGAGGATGGCGCCGCTGGCCCCCTGGCCCGCCGCCACGAGGATGATCACCGACGCGACGCCGATCACGATCCCGGACATCGTCAGGAGCGAGCGCATCCGGTTGGCCAGCACGCCGCGCACGGCGAAGCGGGCGCTCTCCCGGACGTTCACGACCCGACCTCGGCCATGACCTCGGTCCCGGGCCCGCTCCACCGGGGCGGCGGATCGGTGAGCGCCGCCGAGCGCACGTCGGAACGGATGCGCCCGTCGCGCATCCGCAGGACCCGTTTCGCGTGCTCGGCGACCTCGTCCTCGTGGGTGATCACGACGAGCGTCCGGCCCGCCATGTTGAGGTCGTCGAACAGCGCGAGCACGTCGTCGGTGCTCGTGCTGTCCAGGGCGCCGGTCGGCTCGTCGGCCAGCAGCAGGACGGGATCGGTCGCGATGGCCCGCGCGATCGCGACGCGCTGCTGCTGACCACCGGAGAGCTCCGAGGGCCGGTGGTGCGCCCGCGCCGCGAGCCCGACCTGCGCCAGCGCGGCGAGCGCGCGCCGGCGCCGCTCCCGGGCGCCGACCCCGGCGTAGGCGAGCGGGAGCTCGACGTTGCTGACCGCCGACGTCCGCGGGATGAGGTTGAAGGACTGGAAGATGAACCCGATCTTGCGGTTGCGGATCGTCGCCTGCCGGTTCTCGTCGAGCCGCCGCACGTCGACGCCGTCGAGGAGGTACCGGCCGGTGGTCGGGGTGTCGAGGCACCCGATGATGTTCATCAGCGTCGACTTCCCGGACCCGGAGGCGCCCATGACGGCGACGTAGTCGCCGCGGTGGACGACGAGGTCGACGGCGTCGGCCGCGCGCACGACGGTGTCGCCGCTGCCGTAGATCTTGGACACCGCCTGCAACGCGATGACGGGCCTGCTCAACTCCCACCGCCGGGCCCGCCGATGGAGGTCGAGGCACCGCTCGCCTCGGGGAGCACCAGCACGTCACCCTGGGTCAACCCGCTCCTGATCTCGGTCTCGGTGTCGCCGACCAGCCCCGTCTGCACGGTGACGACGGTGTCGGTGCCGCCCCGCCGGACCGTGACGGTCGTGCCCGTCGGCAGCGACGTCAGCGCGGCCGACGGCACCTTCAGCACCGCCGTCGCCTCCCCGGTGGTCACGCTGAACGCGGTGGTCTCGCCCACCTTCACCCCGGCCGGGGCCGCGTCGAGGGAGACGGTGACCGGGTACTTGACGACGTTGTTCGACACCGTGCTCTGCGGCGTGATCTGGGTGACGGTGCCGGCACCCGTGGCACCGGTCGCGGAGAACGTGACGGTGGCCTGCTGGCCGAGCCGGAGCTTGGCCGCGTCCGCCTCGGCGACGTCGGCGGTGACGGCCAGCCGGGTCAGGTTGGCGATGGACATGAAGGCGGACGTGGTCCCGGCGGTCGTCCCGGAAGCCGCGGCGCCGGACGTCGTGCCCGACGACGCGGCCGACGACGCGGACGACGACGCGGCCGAACCTCCCGCCGACGCGCCGACCGTCCCGTTGACGGCGAGGACGACGCCGGCCAGCGGGGCTTTCAGTGTCGTCTGGTCGAGCGTGAGCTGCGCCGTGTCGACCTGCACCTGGGCGCTGGTCACGCTGGCCCTGGCCTGCTCGATCTCGTCGGCGGTCTTGGGCTTCAGGTCGGCCTGGGCCGTCAGCTGCGCCGAGGTCACGTCCTTCTCGGCCGACGTCACCTTGGCCTGGGCGTCCTGCACCGCCTTCTCGTCGGCGAGGATCGTGGACGACTGCTTCTGCTCCGCGGTCGTGACGGCCTGCTCGGCGGTGTCGAGCGTGGAGTCGCGCGTCTGCTGTGCGGTCGTGACGGCCTGCTGGTCCTTCTGGAGCGTCGAGGTGCGCGTGTTCTTGGCGCTCGTGAGCGCCTGCTGCTGGTCGGTGCAGGAGCTGGAGGTGGAGGTGGAGGTGGAGGTGGAGGTCCCGTTCGTGGCGGTGGTCGGGGTCGCGGTCGAGGTCGGGGTCGAGGTGGCCGCCTGACTCCGGCAGCTGTCCAGGTTCTTCTGCGCGGTGCTGACCAGGTCGTTCTGCGTCCTGGTGTCGGTGGACAGCTGGCTCCTGGCGTTGTCCACCGACGACGAGTTCGACTTCTTGTCGTTGGCGAGGGTCGTTCGCGCGTTGTCGATGTCGGTCCCGGTGGAGGTCCGGTCGAGGTCGAGCTGCTTCTGGGCGCTGGCCAGCGCGGCCCTGGCGTCCGTGACGGCCTGCTGGGCCTTCGTGATCTCGAGCTGGTCCTGCTGCTTCTTCACCTCGGTCGGCCCGGACCGCGCGCCGGCGTACGCGGCCCGTGCGCTGTCCAGATCGGCCTGGGCGCTGCGCAGGCTCTGCTGGGCGCTGGTCGGATCGACGGTGGCGAGCACCTGGCCGAGCTCGACGGTGTCACCCGCCTTGACCCTGATCGCGGTCACGGTCCCGCTGGTCTGGAAGTTGACGTCGGTGGACAGCGACTGCTTCGAGTTGCCCGAGCCGGTCACCTTCGCCGTGACGGTCCCCCGCGAGACGGCCGCCGTGCGGACGGCGACCGTGGGGGTGGCCGGGCCGCCCAGCGCCGTGATCCCGGCGACGACCGCCGCGATGACCAGGACGGCCAGGACGATGTTCAGAACCAGCGTTCGCCGCTTCATCGTCCGCAGCCGCGCGATGAGCCGAGGGCGCCTGCCGACGCCGACCGTGGGCCGGGGCGGTGAGCTGATTGTCATGCGTGATCTCGTCTTCGCTAGGGGAGCGACGTTCGTGCCGGCCGGCGGATGGCGGCCACGGGCACGTGGCCGCCATCCGCGTCGGGCGCCCGGAAGGGGTGGGCGACAGCGCAGAAGGTAGGACGAAACAGTAGGAGGAACTTAGGAATGACCCAGGGATCAGCTTCACCTCGCGCACCCGTGCCCCGCCGACGGCTGCAGCGGGTCGCCGCCGACATCACCTCCTCACCGGTTTGAATGTAGGACAGCTTCATAGGATGATGTTGCCTCAACGATCGGAGGCCTCGATGGGCGCAGCCGCACCGAGCTGGGACGACACCGACCGCCACGACCCGGGCCACGTCGCCGGCCCGCTCCCTCCCCGGATGCGGACGAGCGTGCTCGTCTGCGGCGCCGGCCCGGTCGGCCTCGTGCTCGCGCTCCTGCTCGCCCGCCACGGCGTGGACAGCCTGGTCGTCGAACGCCACCCCGGCCCCTCGCTGCACCCCAAGGCGCGCGGGCTCACACCCCGCACGATGGAGGTGCTGGACCGGGCGGGCGTCGCCGCGGAGGCCGACGCGGCCGGCCGGGCGAACGACGGGGGCGTCCACACGGTGGCGTCCCTCACCACCCTCACGGGCACGCTCCTGACCCGGTTCCCCGTGGGCACGCCGGCGTCGGACGCGTCGCCCTGGCCGTCCACTCTGCTGGGGCAGGACACCCTGGAACGGCTCCTGCTCGAACGGTGCCTCCGGGAGCCACGGGTCGCGCTGCGCTTCGGGACCGAGCTCGTCGCGTTCACCGACGACGGGGACGAGGTCGAGGCCCGGCTGCACCGGCGGGAGGACGGGAGCGTCTCCCGCGTCCACGCGAGCTGGCTCGCCGGCTGCGACGGGCCCCGCAGCACCGTGCGACAGGGCCTCGGCCTGGCCCTCGACGGCGAGTTCGACCTGGACCACAACGTCAACGTGCTCTTCGACGCCGACCTCGACCCGTTCGTCCGCGAGCGACGCAGCGTCGTCTACACGCTGCGCGACGTGGGTGTGCCCTGCTCGATCCTCGCGGTGGACAACCGCCGCCGGTGGCTGTTCTCGTTCCGCGTGCCCGACGGCGCCGCCGTGTCGGAGTGGTGCACCGAGGACGTCGTCACCGGCCTCCTGGCCCGCGCCATCGGCCGTCCCGACGTGCCGTTCGCGCTGCGCTCCACGGTGACCTGGTCGCCGAGCGCGGCCGTGGCGAGCTCCTACCGGAAGGGGCGCGCCGTGCTGGCCGGGGACGCCGCCCACGTGATGCCGCCGACCGGTGCGATGGGCGCGAACACCGGCATCCAGGACGCCGACAACCTCGCCTGGAAGATCGCCATGGTCGTCCGCGGGGACGCGGGCGAGGGCCTGGTCGACAGCTACGAGACCGAGCGCAGGCCGGTGGCGGTGCGCACGGTGGCCGAGGCCCTGTCCATCTTCCGCGACGGCGTCGGACGGCCCCGGCGGATCCCGCTCGACGTCCTGCTCGACTACCGGTACGAGGCCGGCGCCCTGTTCGACCCGGCCGGCGCGGGCGACCGGGCGCCGCACGCCGAGCTCGTGCTCGGCGGCCGTGCGCAGTCCGTGCTGCGCAGCTTCGGGTCCGGTCTCGTCCTGGTCACCGGGCCGCGGCCGGGCCCGTGGCCGGTGGCGGCGAGGGACGCGGGGGTCGAGCTGCTCACCGTCGGCGAGGCCCAGGACCCGGCCGGGACGTTCGCGGCGAGGTACCGCATCCCGGACGGCGGCGCCGTGCTCGTCCGCCCCGACGGGGTGATCGCCTGGCGCGCGGCGGCGTCCGGGGCCGGCCGGTTGGCCGAGGCGCTGGGCGCCATCACGTCGTTGTCCGCGGCTACCCGGCCGCAAGCCTCGGCACGGCACAACGGATCCGCATCGTGAGCCCGGCTTCGCGTGCTTGCCCCGTCCTCGCGTGCATTCTGGACGCCACGCGTACACCGCAACGTGCACGACGTGCGCACAACTCGCGCGCGGCCATCGCCCAGCCGCCGACACCCCCCGCCGTACGGAACGCGGCCGGGCGCCGCGGCCCCGCGCGGGTTGCGTGTGCGACGCGCGCGCAGCGACCCGCGCGCCGCACACAGAACGCGCGCGCCGACGGACACGGCACCGACCCCGCACACACCCGGCCCGACCCCCCGCACGCACTCCACGCACCACGCGCGCGCAGCGACCCGCGCGCCGCACACAGCACGCGCGCGCCGACGGACACGGCAGCCGGTACACGATCGGCCGAGGCTGACGACAAGGTCGGGAGTCGCTATGCCCCTTGCGCACCGGGCGCACCAGTCGGCCATGCTGGTGCGGACTGTTTCTCCCACGAGACAATGGAGCACTCGTGCCGGACGCCGAACTGAGCGATGTCGCCGTCTTCGCGCACGTCGTCGAGGCCGGCGGGTTCACCGCGGCCGCGCGCGTCCTGCAGGCGCCCAAGTCGTCGATCAGCCGGCGGGTGTCGCGGTTGGAGGGCAGCCTCGGGACCCGGCTGCTGCAGCGGACGACCCGCTCGGTGTCGCTGACCGAGGCGGGGCAGGCCTACTACGAGCGGGTGGCGGCCGCCCTCGCCGCGCTGGACGAGGCGGCCGCCGTCGCCGCCGAGACCGTCCAGTCGGCCCGTGGCGTCGTCCGGCTGGCCGCGCCACCCGACGTCGGCGGCGAGGTGTTGCCGGTCCTGCTCGCCCGCTTCTGCCGCCGCCACCCCGAGGTGGAGGTCGAGGTCACGCTGTCGGCGACGCTGGCCGACGTCGTCGAGGGGCGCTTCGACCTCGCGCTGCGCAACGGCCGCTACCCCGCCGACACGGCACTGGTCGTCACGCGACTGCAGAAGTCGGTGTTCCGGCTGTACGCGGCGCCCGACTACCTCGCCGGACGCGCCGCACCGCGCACGCGCGACGAGCTGCCCGAGCACCAGTGCGTCCTGTTCCGTCCGGAGCAGGGCCGGTGCCGCTGGCGCCTCTACGACGAGGACACCGGCGACAGCGGCGACGTGGTCGTGCGGGGCCCGATCCGGGGCAACGACATGTCGTTCGTGCGCCGGGCCGCCGCGGCCGGGGCCGGGATCGCGCTGCTCCCCGACCTGGTCGGGGACCGAGCGGTGGCGAGCGGCCACCTGGCACCGGTCCTGCCCCGCCAGCACGGCGACGGCGAGTCGCTCTACCTCGTCCACCCCTCGACCCGGTTCGTCCCCCTGCGCGTGCGGGTCCTACGCGACTTCGTGCTGGAGCACTTTCCCCGCTGAGGCCCGGGCGGCCACCACGCGGAGCGGGAGCGACGCCCACCGTTCGCGCCAGGACAGCGGCGCGGCGAAGCTCGCGAGGTTCTCCCGGAGGTACGCGTCCAGCGTGCGCGGACGCCGCCCGGTCAGTGCGGCCACCGTGCCGTTGGGCGACTCGGGACGGGCCACCGCGAGCGCCTGGATCTCGGTGAGGTGCTCCACGAGCCAGGGGGGCAGGCCCGCGCGGTGCAGGCCCCGCTGGTGGTCGTCGGGATCGAGGTCGACGTAGCGCGTGGGCCGGCCCAGCGCGGTGAGGCGCCGCGCCAGCTCGGGGTAGCTGACGGCCTCCGGCCCGGTGAGCACGAGCGGCCCCCGGCCGCCATCGGTCGAGAGCGCCACGACGGCGACGTCGGCGACGTCCCGCGCGTCGACCATGTTCATGGGGGTGTCGCCGGTGATGCCGGAGAAGAACCCGGCCAGCCGGATCGTCGGGGCGATGTTCTGCAGGTTCTGCAGGAACGCGTACGGGCGCAGGAAGGTGTGGTCCAGCCCCGTCGCGAGGACGGCCTGCTCGACCTGGTGGTGCATCCGGGCGACCGCAACCGGCACGTCCGGGCCGACGACCGGGGCGGAGACCTTCACCAGCCGGCTCACCCCGCTGACCGCGGCCGCGTGCACCACCGCGAGCTCGCGTGCGAGCTGGTCGGGCCCGTTGCCCATGGTGAGGAAGACGCGGTCGACGCCGTGCAGCGCCGCCCGCAGCGACGGCGGATCGCCCGCGTCACCGAGGACGACCTCCACACCGGGCAGCTGCGGCAGGGCGGGCCGGTTCGAGGCGGGCCGGACGAGCGCCCGGGCGGGCACCCCCGCCGCGCTGAGGCGTTCCAGGACGAACCGGCCGGTGGTGCCGGTGGACCCGATGACGAGGATCATGGCTGTTCCTTTCGAGGGGAGGGGTGTCAGGCGCGGCGGGCGCGGTTGGTGCGGGCCCAGCGACGCGCGGCGATGCCGCCGCCCATCGCCGCGGACGACAGCGTGAAGCCGAACGCGCCGAGGTCGAGGACGCCGTTGAGCACGAGCACGGTCGTCACGGCGCCGGACAGCGCGGCGAACACCAGCGCGGTCCTGATGAACGCGGCGGTCGTGACGGAGGCCGACGGGTGGGCCGGCGGGGTCCGGAAGTGGTACCAGACCGTGGCCAGCACGGCCGCGGCCGCGGACGGGATGCCCAGGGTGGTCCACGCGGCCGTGGCGAGCCGGTCGGCGACCGCCGGGTCGGGCACGAGCAGGGCGTTGACGGCGGTCGTCAACGCGGGGAAGAGGTAGCCGCCCGCCGCGGCGCCGAGCACCGCCGGGCCGAGGGGCGGGCGACGGAGTTCGGTGATCATGTTCAGCTCCCGGTGTTTCGCGCTTCGTTGTCCGGGACGACGCTAGGGTCGTTGCTGCAGGAGCACTAGACACGCAAATGCGAACGTACTGTTCCCCAGAAGAAACAATGTGGGCCGAGCTGACGGCGGATGCAGGCCGCGTCGCGCTGATCGCGCCGTGCCGGGATCAACCGGAGCGCAGGTCCTCCACGACGTCGAGCAGCTCGTGCAGGTGGGGCGGCGGGTCCGCGGCACGCCACGCCAGGCAGACGGCGACCGGATCGAGGTCGGTGACGGGCACCAGCGCGATCCCGTAGTCGGTGAACGGTTCGGCGGCCGCCGGCAGGTTCAGCCCGAAGGCCCGGCCCGCCGCGACGAGCTGCGCGTACTCGTCGGGGTTGCGGGGTTCGCAGCGGCGTTCCGGCAGGCGTCCGCCGCGCCGGTCCCCGGCCGACCAGTAGGCACGCCAGACGGGGTCGCCGCTCGGGGGAACCGCCCACAGCAGCGTGGTCTCGGACTCGAGGTCGGCGAGCTGCACCGTGCTCCGGCGGGCCAGCGGGTGGTCGCTGGGCAGCATGGCGACGCGGGGCTCGACGAGCAGCGTCGCCGTCCGCAGGCCCACCGTGGCGAGCGGCAGGTTGACGATCGCGAGGTCGACCTCGGCCGCTCCGAGCCCGGCGTCGGGAACGGTGTAGTCGTACTGGACGAGCGCGAGGTGCAGCCCGGGCACCCGTGCCTCCGCCGCGCGGACGAGGCGGGTCATGAGCTGGTCGCGCAGCGGGACCAGGTACCCCAGCCGCAGGGTGGTGGGCCGCCCGCTGCGGGCCGACCGCCGGGCGGCCTCGACGGCCCGTTCCGTGTCGTCGAGCACCCGGCGCGCGGAACGGACGAACTCCTCACCGGCCGCGGTCACCGTCACCGACCGCGTGGTGCGCCGGAACAGCTCCACGCCCAGGAACTGCTCGACCCGGCGGACCTGGCGCGAGAGCGAGGGCTGGTCCAGGTGCAACCGCTGCGCGGCCCGGGTGAAGCTGAGGTCGTCGGCCACGGCCACCACGTACCGGAGATGACGCAGCTCGATCTCCACACCCACCCCCTCACGTCGGTTGATGTTCTCACCGTCATGAGTACCGGTCGAGCAGCCCTTTCCGCAGCGGCCACCACCAGCGGCACAGTCGGTGGAGCCGTTCACGACCACGGCCCCACCCCACCCGAGGAGCCTCGTGTACCACCGCATCGTCCGCCGTCAGATCGTCGGGACGTTCGCCGCGCTCGGCCGCGGCGACTACGAGCCCGCGCTGGCCGGCATGGCACCCACGTTCGACCACGTCTTCGCCGGCAGCCACCCGCTCGGCGGTACGCGCCACACGGCCGACACCATGCGCACCTGGTTCGAACGGCTGTTCCGCCTGAACCGCGACCTCCGGTTCACGATCAAGCACGCCGCCGTCAGCGGGCCGCCCTGGGACACCACCGCCGTGGTCGAGTGGCGCGACACCGCCACCCTCGCGAACGGCAGCCCCTATGCGAACGACGGTGTCCACGTGGTGCGGCTGCGCTGGGGCCGGGTCGTCAGCCTCCACGCCTACCTCGACACGGAGGTCTTCGCCGACGCCTGCGCGGCGATGGCCGCGGCCGGGATCGCCGAGGCCCAGGCGGCGCCGATCCAGGGCTGACCACCGGGCCTGACCAGCAGGGCCGCGTTAGCGGGCGAACCCCGTCCCGCACCGGCCACCACCCGCCGCGATGCCGGGCACACCCCTCACCACTACCGCAGAGGACCGCCGGAGATGACCACCGTCCCACGCACCCGCCTCCCGTTCCCGTCGCGGCGCCACGTCCGCGTCCTGTTGCGCGCGGTGCACGTCGCCGTCGGGGCGCTGTTGGCGACCTTCGTGTACCTCCCCGCCACCGTTCCCGGCCAGAACGCCCTGCACTGGTTCCTCGCCCTCGCGGGCGTCCCCCTCGTCACCGCCACCGGGCTGGGCACCTGGAAGCAGGCCGCGATCAGCCGGACGCTCGCCCGACGTCGGTGAGCCGCGGCACCGCTCCCGGTGGACCACCCGGTCGGGTCCGGGCTGCGGTCAGCCGGCGCGCGCGAGCCCGAAGACCGCACCCGCCGGATCGACCAGCTGATCGACGCCGTGGTCGAGCGGGTCGGCGAGCGCCGCCCCCAGCCGGCGCGCGTGCCGGCGATCTCCACGACCGCTCAGTCCTCGTAGTAGGGCGACCGGAGATCACGGCTGGCCCCCTCGACCACCTCGCCGTCGAAGAGCCGCGTGGTGGCCGCGGCGCCCGCCCGTCGTGCCTCGTCCGCGAACGGCCCCTCCGCGAACGCGAGGGCGTGCTCGGCCGTGTCGAACTCGTAGAACCCGCCCAGGCTGCTCGTGCCCAACCCGGACAGCCAGGTCTTGCGGATCAGGCCGGGCACGGCCTTGAGCGGCGAGTTGGCCTCCCGCCAGTCGAAGTGCTCGAACGGCACCGACGCCTGGATCTCGGTGTAGAGGAACGTCTTTCCCACGGTGAACTCCTCGATCGACGCTTGCTAGTACGTACGTACTAGTGGCCGCGGTCACCGTGGGCGAGAGCCTGTGCGACGTCGCGGCGTCGGCGTTCGGCTCCTGGGTCGACGAGCTCGCCACCAAGCTCGGCCACACCGACATGCCCGCCGAGCAGGCGCGCGACCTGGCCGTGCTGCTCGTCTCGGTGTTGCAGGGCGCGCACGTCCTGTGCCGCGCCGCCGGCGACGTCGAGCCCTTCGACCGTGCCGCGCGCGGCCTGCTCGACCTGGTTCCCGGACAGGACCCGTGACGTCGGTGAACGCGGGACCGCTCCGGGCTCACCGCCCGGGTCGTATTCTGCGCGCGTGACCACACCTGCGGAGCGCGACCGGCTCATGTCGGTCCGTGTGGATCCGTCGGGCATCGTCCGGCTGAGCTGGGCCACCGGCCTGCGCATCACGGGCCCGCTCGCCCAGGACGCGATGAACCTCGTCGACGAGATCAACGCCGAGCTCTCGCGGCCGCTGCTGGTCGACATGACGGGAACGGCGGTGCTGACCCGCGAGGCGCGGGTGACGTTCGCACGCAAGTGCTCGGCGTCGAGGATCGCGCTGGTGGGCAGGTCGTCGGTGGACCGGGTGATCGCGAACTTCGCGCTGGGCGTGAGCGCGGTCCCGGTGCCGACGCGCTTCTTCACCTCCGAGCCGGCCGCGGTCGGGTGGCTGCTCGACCCCGGCGCCTGAGGAGCACGCCCGAGCGGAGCAAGGACACCCGTTCCGACGCCGCGATTCCACTGGACCGGCCTAGCGCCCGGCGCCCGGATGATCGACGTCCGGGGGCCGTCACTGCCGTAGCGTCTCCCCGGGAGGCGCAGATGAGATGGCGCAGGGCGTTACTGGTCCCCCACATCATCTGGCTGACCGCGCGCGCTCCCCGTGACGCGTCGACGGTCTGGGACCGCTACTGGGCCGACGTCGACGCCACCGGTGACGGCGGCGACGTCCTGTGGGATCCGAGCAGCTCCGCAGAGGCCTCGCGCTACGTCGACCTGCTGGTCGCGCACGCCGACCTCGCCCTGCCCGTCGTCGACGTCGGCTGCGGCAACGGCCGCTTCACCCGGTCCCTCGCCTCCCGCTTCACCCGGGCGGTCGGGGTGGACCTCTCCCCGCACGCGGTCGCGCGCGCCGAGCGGGAGAACGCGGGCACACCGGGCCTGACGTTCCGCACCGCCGACCTGACCTCACCCGGCGAAGGCGCGCGGCTGGCCGACGAGCTCGGCGCGTGCAACGTCTTCGTCCGCGGGGTCATGCACGTCCTGGATCCCCCCGCGCGGCGGCGGATGGCCGCCAACCTCGGCGATCTGCTCGGCCCCCGCGGCGTCGCGCTGATCGCCGAGACGAACTACTCCGGGCCGCTGCTGGGCTACCTGGAGAGCCTCGGCGCCGGGCCGACCGGGTTCCCCCGGCCGCTCGCCCGCGCCCTCGCAGCGGGCCTGCCCCGCCCGTCCCCCTTCGGTGACGCGGAGCTCGCCGACGCCTTCCCCCCGGCGACCTGGGACCGCGTCGTCATCGACCCCGACGCGCGGATCACCACCGTCCCCCTGCACCGCGCCCGCAGCGACGACACCATCCCCGGCCACCTCGCCGTCCTGCGCCGCCGAAGCGCGTCGCGGTGACACGGCGGTGACAGGACTGGAGCCTGTCCACCGATGGCGGCGTTCTTCGCCGAGCCGCAGCAGTGGCAGGCGGAAGCGTCCTCCATGACGAGCCGGCCGATGACGGATGAGCGATCACGAACGTGCCGTTCGCCGTGAGGCCGCCAACGCGATGAGGGGTCCACGGCCGCTGGTCCCGAGCTTGCGGCACAACGACGCGACGTGCTTCTCGACGGTCCGGGGCGAGATCGCCAGCCGCCTGGCCAGCTCGCGGTTGGTCAGACCACCACTGATCAGGTCGAGCACCTCCCCCTCCCGCGGGCTCACCCCGGCCACGCCCGGTACCGGCGGCGGGGACGCGGTGGCGACCAGGGCCCTCGCGCCGGCGGCGACGGCTGGGGTGCCGAACCCGTCGAAGAAGTGGGCGGCCTCGGTCAGCCATTCGGTCGGGCGCCCCCACCCGTCGCGCAGTGCGGCTCCCGCGACGAGCCGGCGGCCGAGCTGACGCTGCCATATCCACGGGCTCTCGCCCGCGCCGAACTCGTCGACGATCGCCGTGGCCCGGACCGCGTCACGACGCCGTCCCGCGAGCACCGCCTCCACCAGATCCGCGATCGCGGCGTTCTGCCGGTTGACGACGGCCGGACCGGAACGGAGCCGGGCGACGGCCGCGCCGGCGTCACCGCCGTCGATCGCCCGGAGCAGGGCCCAGAAGCCCCACCACGAGTGGGGTGTGACCTCGCTCGCCCTGCTCGCGATCCTGGCCGCGGTCTCGAACTCGACGGCGGCGCCGACGTGGTCGTCCATCAACAGCGAGCACATCCCGCGCGCCGTCCCCCAGACCCCCGCGTGTGCGTCCGGATCCAGCGCGAGGTCGGCTGTCGGGATCGCCGCGACGTCGCGCTCGACGGCGACACGGTCGCCGCGGAGAGCCGCCGCGTGGGGCAGCGACATGGTGGCCCGGGCGCGGACGGCGCCGAGACCGGACGCGGTGGCGCCCTCGATCGCGCGGCAGGCGGCTGCGCGCGCCTCCTCCGCGTTGCCGACCATGTAGTGGGCGGCCACCAGCTGCAGGTCGAGTGCCGCCAGGGTCCGGGCGGCGCCGGTGACCGCGGCCCTGCGGCGGGCCTCGACCAGGCGGTCGAGCCGCCCGCTGGAGAACATGTCGATCATGCCCAGCTCGCCCTGTCGGTGGCGGACGACCAGGTCGGGACCCGGGGGCGTCATTCGCAGCCCGCTGTCACGATGCCCACCGAAGGCGGCGAGTTCACCTCGTCCGGGGACGCCGGACCGGTGTCGGGAACGGCCTCCTCGGAGCTGCCGCCCTCGATGCTGACGCCGATCTCCACCCGGCCGTGCAGCGCCCGGGGATCGACGACGAACTCGCCTCGACCGACGTTCTTGAAGATCGTGATGTCGGTTCCCTCGGCCGCGACCGAGACGAGCCGGCCCGGCTCGCATCCGGGGTCGGTGTAGCCCACGACGTCGACGTCGAGCCCGTTGGCGCGCAGGGCCCTCTGCAGACCCTCGACGTCGTCGAAGTGCGAGCCGAGGGACATGCGGATCTGACCGTCCGGAAGGCGTTCCACCGCGAAGGCGGCGGCCGGCTGCAGGAGCAGCACGGACCCGAGGGCGAGCAGCACTGCGAGCAGGCCGCTGACCACCAGCCGGCGTGCCGAACGCAGGTCGTTCCACCGGCCGCTCCGGACCGGGGCCGGGGGCACGACGGACAGGTGGACCACCGCGGACCGGTTGGCCTCGACGACGTCGAGGAGCAGTGGAAGCAGCCGCTGCTGGTACGGGGTGAGGGGGGGTCCGGATCGGTCCATCACGACACCTCCTGGCCACAGTCGTACGACGGGTGATCCTGCTGCGGATCGCCTCGCTGAGGGGCGACGCCGTGCTCGACGAGAAGTCGGGCCAGCCGACGGCGGGCCCGGGTGAGGCGCATGCGAGCGGCCGCGGCCCGGATCCGCAGGACCGCGGCCGCGTCGGACACGGCCATGCCGTCCACGATCACGAGCTCCAGCAGCCTGCGGTCGTCGTCGGGCATCTCGTCCATCGCCGCGCGCACCGCACGGACGTCCTCGGCCGCGTCGATCTGTGCCTCGATGTCGGCGTAGTCGTCGGAGTCGAGCACTCGCATGCTCGCGGCCCGTGCGTCGAGGGCACCGTGGCGGGCCGCTCGCCTCCGCTCCGTCGCTGCCACGTTGGCGGCCACACCGTGCAGCCACGGAAGGGCCTGCCCGCGCTGCGGATCGAACCGGTGCGCCGACTCGATCACCGTGAGGAAGACGGTGGAGATCACGTCAGCCACCTGGTCCGGGTGTCCGACCCTGCGGACGGCGATGGTCTGCACCCTTCCGACGTGGCGCCGGTAGAACTCCTCGAACGCCACTCGGTCGGTGGCCAGCGATCCGAGAAGCTGCTCGTCGCTCGCATCACGCATCATTCCTCCGCTCGGAACCGTCATGGAGTACTTGCGACGAGCCGTCCGAGTGCAACAGGTGCTCTGATCAGGGGATGGTGCCGGAGGCATACGCGTCCGAGCAGGTCGGTCACGGGATGGTGAGCCGGAGGACGAGACCGGCCGTCCCGGTCACGACCGGGACCGATCACCATCGTCCCCAAAAGCCGGACCGCCCCCGCGCGCGGGATCGACCACGAGCCGGTGCGGCGCCCGGCCCACAGCACACAGGCCGGAGCGGCCAGCACGACGGCGGCGAGGTACAGCCCCGGGAGAGTCGAGGAGCCGCCCCACACCGCGATCGCGTGCAGGCCCAGAGCCGCCCCCGCGACCGCATGACGGCCCGCCTCCGGCAACGGGCGGGCCAGCGCGAACGCCAGAGCAGCCGTCAGCAGCGGTAACGGCGTGGTGATCAGGACGTCACCGGCCAGACCGAGGCGGGCGGCCTGGGTGAGCGCGTTCCCGGCCAGGCTGAGCCCGACCGCGACCACCACCAGCCAGTACCGGGCCCGGGCGTCGATCGCGCGCAGCAGCCCGATCACGATGCCCACCCACAACGCGGCGAGGAGCGGATAGGCGGGGTTGGAGTGCGTCAGGTCCGCCTGCGTGATCATGCGCACCACGTGCTGGTACGCCTCGTTCACGGCCAGCTCCCCGAGGTGGCCCGCGGCGTGGGCGTAGGCCCGGGAGGCGTTGTCCTGCAGGGGCCGAGGTAGGGCGCCGACGCGAACGCGGTGAAGTAGCCGAAGAGGTACCAGGTGAGGCGGCTCATCGGGATGTGCTCGGCCAGTGCGATCCGGCAGGTGAGGAACCCGCACGCGATGACGGTCAAGGATGCGGCCGGCAGAGCGTGCGGGGCGGACCAGTTGGTCTCGTCCAAGCCCAGCATCGTGTGCCAGGTCGCGTCCAGGGGTCCGGCCGCCGCCAGCCCGCCGAAGCCGGCCGTCAGGACGAGCAGCGCGGCCGGGTGCCGCCGACCGAGGAGGGGGACCTCGGGACCGAAGTACCTCGCCCATCCGGGGCGGAGCTTGAGCGCCATGACCAGGCCACCGGCCACGGCGACCACTGTGTAGATGAGGATGTGCGGCGGAGCGAAGAACCCGTCGAAGACGTGGGTCCGGTGCCACTCCGCGTCCCACGACCCGCCGACGGCGAGATCGACGAGAACCACGGTGACGCTCGCCCACAGCACGGTGAGGGCGCAGCGGGCCGCACGGTCGGACCGGGCGGTCGGTGCAGGGCGCGCCCGGCGGCCCGCATCGGCTACATCTTCCATGGGTTGCCCCGTTCGCTGCTGCGCCATCCACCGGTCGGCCACTTGCGTCCTACCCGGTGGTCACGTCGTTCACGGGGCGCACATCCGCCTCGACCCGGCCCGACCGTGCGCACCTGCGCACGCGAGCGACCGGGTGGAGCCACGCGACCGGGTGGTCCAGGGCGTTCGGGTACAGCAGGTCGGACGGTGACGGCTCGGACCCCGGGCCGTCACCGTCGGCGCCCGAGGCCGGCCGAGCCGCGAAACCGGTTCACCGACTCGGCCCAGCGCGTGCAACTGCCGGTCGAGGTCCTGCTCCGCGGTCGAGACCCGCGCACGACACACCCCGCTCACGCAATAGCGACGAGCGCACATCACCGTCCTGCTGTTTCGGAGATCACGTCAATACAGATGTCCGAGGTACTCGCGTGAGCAAGCACCCCTGCGCTCGATCGATCAGCAAGCTGACCGCCGGGGAGGCCGCGGCCCATTGTCACGCTGCGTATCTATTGCCGCTTCCCCGTGGTACGTCACCTGATCGGGGGTGCCTGGGCCACCCCATCACGAAGTAGCGTCGGTCCGGGCGAACTTGCCGACCGGGGGGAATTCGGGCTTGTCTTCGACATGTCTCACCACAACCCCCGCGGGTGCAATCGGGGGAGTGGGGGGCTGCAATGAATCTTTCGGTGGTGATCGTCCAACAGGGCGTTTGGCACATGGCCAAGGAGTCGATGCCGTTGGCCGCCGGTTATCTGGCGGCCACGATCCGAGAAGATCCGACCTTGCAGGGCAGTTGCGATGTGCGTATTCACAACTTCCCCGGCAGCAGATCGGCCCTCGAGATGGCAATTGCGCTGCTCGGTGAAGCCCCTCCGGACGTGATCGGGTTCTCGGTGCTCGGCTGGAACGTCAAACAGTTCTCGGCGGTGGCCGAGACGATCAAACAGATCAAACCGGATGCACTGGTCGTCTTCGGCGGAAACCACGTGGCCCATCAGGCCGAGCGCGTCTTCCGGCAGTGTGCGGCGGTGGACGTCGTCGTGAACGGAGAGGGCGAGGTCACGTTCGCCGACCTGGTCCGGGCCCGCCTGGCGGGCAGCGGCCTGGAGCGGGTCCTGGGCATCTCGTTCCGCGGGCCGGTCTCGGGCGAGATCGTGACCACCGATCCGCAGCCGCGACTCGCGGAACTCGACCGTATTCCGTCACCCGTGCTGAGCGGCGCGATACCGCTGCTGGGCGACGACGGAGCGTTTCGCTACGATGTCGCATTGATGGAGACCAACCGCGGCTGTCCCTACAAGTGCTCCTTCTGCTACTGGGGCGGAGCGGTCGGGCAGAAAGTGCGTTCGTTCTCGCGAAACCGTCTGCGCGCCGAACTCGAGATGCTGGCTCAGGCCGGCGCGGACACGATCGTGTTGTGTGACGCGAACTTCGGAATGCTGGGGCAGGACTCCGACTTCGTCGACGACCTGATCGAGGTCCGCAACCGCTACGGCTACCCGCGAGCCCTGGAGACGTCCTGGGCGAAGAACAAGTCACGGACCTTCTACGACATCGTGAGCCGACTGAAGAAAGAAGGAGTACGGAGCTCCTTCACGTTGGCACTGCAGACCCTCGATGATGCCACCCTGCTCACGATGAACCGCCGCAACATGAAGATCAACGACTGGCACGAGTTGGCCGACTGGCTGGTCCAACAGGGGATGGACTCCTACGCCGAGCTGATTTGGGGTGCCCCCGGTCAGACTCCGGAATCGTTTCTCGCGGGATATGACGAACTAGCCGAGCACGTTTCACGCATCGCGGCCTACCCGTTACTGCTCCTACCGAACACGGAGTACACAGATTTCCGGGAACGATACGGCTTCGTCACGGTCCGTGGTGACCGCGACGACTTCGAGTACGTCCTCGCGAGCCGCGCCGTCAGCCTGGAGCAGAACCTGCAGATGCACCGTTTCCTGTTCTGGGCGCGGCTGCTCGCCGAGAACCTGGTGCTTCGCGACTTCTGGCCCGTGGCCCGCGCCGTGCTGGGATGGAGCCAGTCGTCGGTCATCCTCTCCATCGCCGACCACCTCGAACACCAGCAGGGCGAGGGCGCGGCCCTGCTACGCGTCGCCGCAAGCGGCGCGGTGGCCGACCCGGACTCGCTCGCACCCGCTCTGGAGTTCTGCTTCGGCTCCGCCGAGTTCGACGAGATGCTCGACAGGTGGTTCACCTCGGTCATCGCTCCAGCAGCGCCGCTGGAATGGTCCGTAGGGTTGCGTGAGCTGTTGCGATACGACCTGGACCGCCGTCCGCTGCCCGACCCCGAGCGCCGGTTGCTGTGCGGCGCGCAGATCCTGGAGCGGGACGGAGAACTCGGCTGGGAACTCGAACGCACCTACGGCATCGACGTGGTGGGCCTCGCGGCGCGGGCACGGACGACCTCACCGCTCCCGATCCCGCAGGACCTCCCCCACACGGTGCGGCTCCGGTTCAAGCACGGCTTCGCGGAACTGTCCAGGTCGACCAACCACGAAGAGGCGGCACACTACGTCGCCGTCCCTGTCGCCCGCGTCTCCGTCTGAGCGGGTTCGTCGAGACCCGCAAGGTTGCCATCGTGTCCACACCCCGCACCCGGACCGGCTACCGCGACCTCCTGCGCGGTCCCGGACGAAGGACGATGCTGCTCGCCGGCACCGTCTCCCGGCTCCCCCTGACCGGAGCCGGGATCGCGATCGTGCTCGGCGTGGGCTCCGCGACCGGTTCGTACGCGATCGCGGGCGCAGCCTCGGCCACCTACGTCGTGTCCGCCGCCGTCTGCGCGCCCGCGCTGGCCCGCCTCATGGATGCGACCGGTCAGCGTCGGGTGCTCGGGCTGGCCGCGCTGGTCCAGACGGCTGCTCTGATCGGCCTCGCCGCGGCGTGCGCCCGGATCCCGCACCCCGCCGTGCTCGTGGTGCTCAGCGGAGCGGCCGGGCTGGTCGGGATCGACATCGGATCCGCGGTGCGAACGCGGTGGGCCGCCCTGCTGCACCGGGACGAAGCACGGCGAGTGGCGTTCGTGCTGGAGTCCGTCGTCGACGAGACGATGTTCGTGATCACCCCGCTCGCCGTGACCTCGGCGGCACTGCTGCACCCGGCCCTCGGGCTGCTCGTCGTCGCGCTCGGCCCGATGCTGGGATGGACCGCGCTCGCCCTGCAGACCGCGACGGCACCGCGCCCACAGCCCCGATCCGTGCACGCCCGCCGGGGCGCACCGGTGATCACCCGACCCCCCGTGCGACGTCTGGCGATCACGTTCGTCGGCATCGGTGCCTACCTCGGCTCGATCGAGGTCCTCCTCGTCGCTCTCGCCGACCGGGCCGGCCGCCCGGCCGAGGCCGGTATCGCGCTCGCGTGTTGGGCCGCCGGCAGTGCCGGTGCAGCACTGCTGCTGGGCTCCCGGATCGGACGCGTCCCGCCCGTGCGCGTGTTCGTCGGCGGAGTTGCCGTCATGTCCGGGTTCGGGCTGCTGCTGCCCGCCGGCGCGGGTGTCGTATGGCTCGCCGGAGTGTGCTTCTGCGCCGGGATCGGTGCTGCGCCGGCGCTCGGCGCGGGCTTCGGCATGGCGGGTGATGCGGTCGGCGCCGACCGGCGGACCGAAGCGATGACCTGGATGTCCACCGGCCTGGGGGCAGGCACCACAGCAGGCGCCCTGGCCGGCGGCCTGGTCGCCGACCGGGTCGCCGACCAGGACGCCTACCTGCTCTGCAGCGCTGTCGGGCTCTGCGCCCTCGCCGCCGTCCTGTGGGCCGCACGCTCGGTACCCGACAACCGCGAGGCTCCACCGAGCACCGAACCGAGCACCGATGAGCGATGACGACACCGCCAGGACCTGAGCGGCCCGTCACCTCCGTTCAGGCAGCCGGCTTCTCCCGGCTCCGGTCGTCGCCACCAGCCAACGGCCTGCTCTTCGCGGTGTCGATGCCCAGCCGGCGCCACAGCCACCCTGTCACGACGAGGCCGGCGCGGCGTGGTCCACGACCACGACGTCACCGCCTCCGGCCCGGGGCGGGTCGCAGTGGGCTGCGAGCTCGTCGAAGAAGCGCCAGGGGTCGAGGACGACGTCCGGCGGGTGGACACCGGGGAGTCGCACGTCGCCGTCGAGGATCTGGCCGGCCGCGAGCGCGAGCGGCACGCCCGTCGCCCTTGCCATGCCGAGGGGGGAGGCGATCATCCGGGCTCCGACGGTGTGCGCCGCACCGCCGCGGCGGCCGACGGCCAGCGCGAAGAACGGTGGCAGCGCACCTGGCCCGGCCAGCCGGACCCCGCGCAGGACCGCCCGGGTGTAGCGGCGCGCGGAGGGTGTGGCGATGACGGCGGCGGCATCCTCCAGCGACAGCTTCCCGCCGTCGATGTCGTCCCGCAGTGTCATGAGGTAGGCCGCCGTGCCGGCGGTGACGACCATGACGCACGCCGACGCTCCCGCGACCGAGCACGTCCTCGACAGGGTGATCGGCTCCGGATGTCCGACGGTGTAGGCCGTGCCGGTGCCGACCCCCGGGTAGTCGAGCGCGACGGCGCGCAGTGGCGGCCGGTCGACGAGCTCCCCGCCGGACAGGAGCCGGATCGTCCCGGACAGCTGTTGCATCCAGTGCACGGCGGCCGCCGACGGGTTGCTGACCGCGTCCTCGTCCGGATCCTCACCCACGAACGGCACATCCACCGGCCACCCGGTGTAGAGGTCGTCCACCGCGTCGAGCTCACGGGTCGCCAGCGCCGCCAGCATGTTGCTCGACCCCGGGCTGGCCCCGGCCCCGACCACCGCCGTGACGCCCGCCGCCCGCGCCTGCTCGTCGCGCCGCAGCATCTCGAGGGTCGGCTCCCAGTCGTCGCAGATGTCGACGTAGTGGGTGCGGGTGTCGATCGCGGCTTCCAGGACCGGCACGCCGAGGCGGAAGAAGGGCCCAGCGGTGTTGACCAGCAGGTCCGCCCCGATGAGAAGCTCACGGAGGGCTACGGGATCGAGGGCGTCCACGACTGCGGCGCGCACGGGGCCGAGGTCGGCCAGGCCGGCCGCGACCGCCTCCGCAGCACCGGGATCCCGATCGGCGATCACGAGCTCGGCGACGTCCGACCGGCGCGCGAGGATGTCCAGGGCCGGCCTGGCCATGGCCCCGGCCCCGCCCAGGACCACCACGATGTTCCGTTCGCTCATGGTACGAACGTATTCAATTTGTGCGATCAACGCAAGAACGACCGTGCTGAAGCCGAGCGTTGCTAGAACGGGCGGCAGGCGGCTAGCGTGGCGCAGGTGCAGGTCCATGTCCGTGCCGACTCCCCACCGTCGACATCGGGAGCGGCTCCGCTGTCGGTGGCGTTCGTGAACTACCTGACCTGGGAGGGCGCCTGGTCGGCGGTCGTCGGCATCGGCTCACTGGCGGCGCTGCCACTGAGCCTGGCCGCCGTCGCCGCCGGGGCGGAGCTCACCCCGGGAGACGCGATCGGCATCGTGCCGGTCATCGCGATCACGGTCCGGGGCCTGTGCCTGCGGCGCGTGGCACGGGGGTCGACCGCACGCAGCTCCGGCGGCCTGACCGTGCGCGAGACTGCCATCGTGCGGCGCAGGCTCGTCACGTTGCTGACGGTCGCCGTGGCGATCGGGGTGATGCCGGGCGAATGGATCGTCCCGCAGGTGGCGCTCGGGGTGCTCGGAACCCTGTACGGGGCAGGTGTCCTGACGCGCGCGCGACGGGGCTCACGGCGGACCCGCCGCGCGCTGACGGCACCGTGACCGCGACTCTCGGGAGCGGAAGACCATGCCCCGACGCAGGTCGGCGGAACCGAGGGCATCCGGTCGAGCAGGTAGTTCTGCCGCACCGTCCACAGATTGCGGTCACCCTGCTGCGGGAAGAGGTGCGCAGTACGGGTCACGTACGACGACGTCAGCCCCAGGAGCGGTCGGCGGTGCGACGATCCCGGCGTTGATCTGCTGCACCGTACCGATCAGGCCGGGCGCCTTCGCGGACTGACCGGAGGCACGGCCCTGCGTCGTGTGGTCACCCTCGTTCACGACCGTGAGCAACCGCGCACCGGCGAAGAGCTTCTGCGTGCGGCGGGCGCCCTCGATGGGCGTCGCCGGGTCCCGGTCGCTCTGGATCATCAGGACGGGCGGTACGCCGCGGCCGCCCGACGCACCTGCGGGAACGTCGGCCGGTTCCACGACAGGAAGGGATCCACCACCGCGTCCTGTCCACTGAGCCGGGTGGCGATTTCCTGCGGTCTTTCCGAACAGGGTTCGAATCCGCGAAAATTACCCTCTGCGGCACGCTCGGCCCGGCCGGTGAATCAGCGAAACGGGCCTGCCCCCCGCCTCGGCACAGGGCCGGGACGGGGGGCGGGACTTCACTCTCCTGATGCTCGGGGGTTACTCCGACTCGTACGCGCCGAGGTCGGCCTGACCGGCGGGACGGGTCCGGCCGACGAGGTCGACGCCGGGCAGGCCGGCGTCGGTCGCCGCGTTGATCGCCGGGCTGCCGGGCTTGAGCCGGTAGTCACCGGAGGCGGGCGTACGGAACATCGGGTCGCCGGTGATCAGGTTCTTCCCGATCACCACCTTGTTGGCGGCCTGCACCGCCGCCGAACCCGCGTTGAGCGCAGGCAGACCCGGGGACGGAACCGCGATGTTGCCCTTGACCGTCACGTTCGTGGCCGCGGTGATGACGATCTCACCGTCCTTCACCGTGGGGAAGGTGGAGTTGTGGCTGGTCGTGTTGGACAGCACGTCCACGTTGTCGCTCTTGAAGACGTTGATGCCGCGGCCACCGCTGTTGACGGCCACGTTGTTCTCGATCAGCGTGCGCCCGACGTACGCGCCACCCTCGCGGCCCGGCGCGTTGTTCGTGTCGATGATGATCGCGTTCCCGTCCACGACCTTGCCGACCTTGTACCAGGGCACGAGCTGGCGGTTGTCGTCGAGGTAGTTCTGCCTGATGATCATCTTGAGTCCGGTGCTGCGGTCGGAGTTCCAGCTCGTCAGGAACGAGATGCCGCTGCACCCGTGCGGCGAGTAGTTCGACGTCCCGGTGACCACGTTGCGCTCGACCGTGACGTAGTCGGCCGCGAGACCCGAGATCCCACCACCGGGGCAGTCCCGCACCACGTTCTCGCTGATCACAACGTGGTGGGTGTGCCCGATCGTGATGCAGTTGCCACTGGTCTTGGGGTTGGCGGTATTCATCTTCCGCGACATTGCGTAGTCAAGGCTCACCGCGCTCTTGTGGCCGAGAATCGTGAGACCGCGCACGGCCACGTACGGCGCCTTGACGTTGACGATGTTCCAGGTACCCACGTTGCTCTGCAGAACGGGCTTCGCGCCCGCGGCCGCGGCCAGAGTGATCGGGGAGTTGGCCCTCCCTCCCTTGGTGAACTCGGCGATGGAGGGAGCGGTGCTGGTGTAGGTGCCGGCCTTCAGCTGCACCACGTCACCCGGCTGTGCCAGGTCCACCCCCTTCTGGACGGTCTTGACCGCGTCGGCCTCGGACAGGCCGCCGCGGCTGTCGTTGCCGTCCGGTGACACCCAGATGTAGCGGCCGCTCGCCGACGGCACCTGCCCCGAGAACCGGGCCGGCAACACGCCGTCCGACGTGGGGAGCGGCGGGGTGGGAGTCTGGGTCCCGGTCGGGGTCGGTGCCGTCGTCCCCGTCGGTGCGGTCGTCCCCGTCGGTGCGGTCGTCCCCGTCGGTGCGGTCGTCCCCGTCGGAGCCGTCGTCGTGGGAGCCACCGTCTCGGTCGGAGCAACCGTCCCGGTCGGCGCGACCGTCGTCGTGGGAGCAGCCGTTCCCGTGGGAGCGGCCGTCGACGTCGAGGTGCCCAGCGACCTCGACAACAGACCGCTCGCGTCCTCAGGGGTGCAGGCGGCCGCGCCGATGGACAACGACACCAGCACGGCGGCGAGCGCCGACGAACGGACCACGGCGGACCCTGTTGGCCTACTGCGCCGGATCGATCTTGCGAGATTCACCAGATACTCCAAGTCCTCGTGCCGCCTGGCAGCACAGGTTCGAGGGGGGACAATCGACGGCGCGATGCGCCACGCTCATCGGCTGACACCCGTGAGCGACCTCCACGCGGCGCACCCGAACGGCACACGGCGGGAACAGACCCTGCGGCGATGCCGGCGGGGCCCTACGAACGGTCGAACAACATGATCACGTTGGGGAGCGTGAGCGGCCATCATCTCCGGCCGCTGCCGTTGACGTTCCCCCCGAAACAGGGCATTCGGCCGCACATATTGCCCACATGCTCCCCGTCGAGGCCTGGGCCGGCCGCCACAGCCGGTGCACACAGGCACAGCCCTTCGATGCACTGCCGCCGGTGGAGCGCATCGACATCGGCCGGGATGAGTTCGTCCACCCTGAAAACGTCCGATCTGGTACGGTCGTTCTGGGAGCGAACACTATGAGGAGGAGAGTGATGGAGAGCCGGACCACCGGTCGAGGCGGCGAGCTGGCGGTACGGACCCGTCGATCGTCAACCCCACCGCGCGACGCGTCACCGGTCGATGTCCTCGTCGTGGGTGCGGGCGTCGCCGGTCTGACCGCGGCATGGCGGCTGCGTCAGCACGGCCGCTCGGTCACGGTGCTCGAGGCCCGCGACCGGGTGGGCGGGCGGGTTGTGCGCCAGGTGAGTGGCCACGGCGCCTACGTCGACGCGGGCGCCGGTTGGGTCGGGCCGACCCAGAGCTCCGTCCTGGGCCTCCTCGACGAGCTGGGACTGTCCACCTTCCCCACTCACGACCAAGGCCGTCACGTCCTGATGTACGCCGGGCGGCGTCGCGAGTACGACGCGCACCAAACCACCGCCGCTGGGCGCCGCGGCGCTCCTCGACTACCAGCGGGCCGCCGGCCGCCTGGACCGGCTGGCCCGCCGACTTCCCCCGGGAGAGCCGTGGGCCTGGCCGCGCGCCGAGGCGGCCGACGACCGGTCGTTCGCAAGGTGGCCGCGCCGCAACGTCATCACCCGTGGCGCTCACTTCCTCTTCCACGTCGTCGGCGGGGCGTCGTTCGGCGGAACCCCGGATCAGGTCACGCTCCTGACCGCCCTGGCCCACGTCGAGTCCGCCGGCGGTCTCGACCGGCTCACCGGCGTCCGCGGAGGTGCGCTCGAACGTCGCGTGACCGGTGGCACGGCCACACTCGCGGACGCGATCGCCTGGACGCTCTGGCGGAACGCCCGCTCGATAGTGTGCCGCCATGGAGCCCCGCATCGACCTCGGACGATTCGACGAGCGCCCGACGGCGGCTGGCGTCACGCGTGAGGCGCACGGGCAGTTCGTCGGGCCGAACGGCGAGAAGGCCGGGTACGCGTTCGGTTGGGCGACGGACACCTCACCCGCCGAGGCCCGGCTGACGATCGGCATCGGAGCGGGCGACGCTGGTGGCGGTACGTTCCACGCACGCATCGTCGAGCACGACGGCGGCTACGCCTTCGGCCTGACCGACCAACCGTTCACCGACGTGCTCGGGGGTGGCCCCCACCTCACCACCGCCCAGGCGCGCCGGCACGACGATCTCGCGTTCGTCTGGTGGGTGGCCGACTTCGTCATGGAGCACGACCCCCGTGCGCTCTGGATGGTGGCCTGGCTCCTCGGCACCACCGCGATCACGACGCGGCAGGTGGCCGAGGGCTCGGAGCCGGTCCTCCTCGTGGTGCACGACGAGGAGGAGGAACCGCCGGAATGGCAGCTGATCGGCCGGAGCGACGCGGCGATCGACGGCAAGATCCTCCATCTGAGCCACCTCCTCGATCGTGATCCGACCCTCGCCCAGGTGCTCGACCTCCAGCCCGGGGAGCAGGCCGCGCGACGGGAGCCTGCTGCTGCGTGGGAGCGCGGGTGAGACGCGCGCACCCGGGTCGACAGTTGCGGCGGGGCGTGGAAGGCCACTGAGCTCATCCCACTGGAGCTCAACCGGCAAGGATGAGGACCTGGACGGCGTTGACCAGGGCGGTGGTCCGGTGCGGGCAGCAGCGGATCTTCCGCAGGACCCGCCAGTTCTTGAACAGCGCGTTGGCCCGCTCGCCCGGGCCGCGTCGGGCCGGCGGCAGGGGCAAGCGGTCAGTTGAAACACCCCTCGCGGTTCCTGCATGTTCGGGGGACGGCTCGCCCCAGCTCGGCCTCGGCCGACTCGGGTAGGGAACGGCGCGGAACCGGGAGTGGTCCGCACCAGCAAGAAGCCCATCGCTGCGCCGGTCCCACATCGCACCGGTCGAGGAGACCTGCTCGGCGTCCCAGAGCGCGGGCCACTAGCGACAATCACGGAACGTCGACCGGCTGCTGCCTGGCCTACCGGGTGCGTGGCTTCACACGCACGAGGGCAGTGCCGATCAGGACCAGCACAACGCCCGCTGGGAGAGTCCAGGTCAAGGGTTCTCGAAGGAAGACGACGCCGAGGGCTACCGCAACAACCGGCAGGAGGTAGGTCACACGGTACTGGCTGCCGTCGCCCCGTCGAGGGCGATCAGCTCAAAGTTGATGACGTGCGCCGCCCCCGTGCCGAGCAGGCCCAAGATGCCGATTGCGGCCAGAACGCCTCCTGCTCCGGGTCTACGCGAAGTGGGTCTCGGGCCAGGAGGACGCCGCGCGGCAGCGCGTCGGGGCCGCGCTTAGCCTGCCGTAACGGCCCGCCGAACCTGAACGTATTTGCCACAGGCACCCGGAGAGCACCGCCCACAGCCGGACACCACCGGACACACAAGAACGGCCCCTGACCAGCGTTCAGACTGGTCAGGGGCCGTTTCCACGGGGTGTGGCAGGTGAAGGATTCGAACCTTCGTAGGCTAAGCCGACGGATTTACAGTCCGCTCCCTTTGGCCACTCGGGCAACCTGCCGGGGTGCGCCGTGGCGCGTGGACGAGGATACGACAGAGGAGAACCGGGTCTCACGCGGGCCCGGTCGATCAGGAGGCATCCATGGCAGACCCGTCGTTCGACGTCGTGAGCAAGGTCGATCGCCAGGAGGTCGACAACGCCCTCAACCAGGCCGCGAAGGAGCTCTCCCAGCGCTTCGACTTCCGCGGCACGGGCACGTCGATCGCCTGGGCGGGCGAGGAGGCGCTGACGATCGAGTCGGAGACCGAGGAGCGGGCCAAGGCAGCGGTCGAGGTGTTCAAGGAGAAGCTGGTCAAGCGCAACATCTCGATGAAGGCGTTCGAGGCGGGCGAGCCGACCATCTCGGGCAAGGTCTACAAGGTCAGCGGCAAGATCCTGCAGGGCATCGAGTCGGACAAGGCCAAGGAGATCAGCAAGGCCATCCGCGACGAGAAGCTCAAGGGCGTGCAGGCGCAGATCCAGGGCGACCAGCTGCGGGTGTCGGGCAAGAAGAAGGACGACCTGCAGGCCGTGATCGCACTGCTCAAGGGCCGCGACTTCGGCATCGCGCTCCAGTTCACCAACTACCGCTGAGGGCGCGGCACCGGCAACCCGGCCGTGATCGACGCCTCGGGGCACGCAACCGCCGTGGGCGCGGCTCCGCGTCCCGAACCGACGATCACCTGCGTTCCGCGGAACGCGGGGCCCGCGGCTCAGCGGCCGGTGACGCCGTCGATCGCCTGCCGGAGCAGGTCGGCGTGGCCGTTGTGCCGGGCGTACTCGCCGATCAGGTGCACGTAGACCGTCCGCAGCGACATGGCGTCGCCGCGGAAGTCGATCTCGTGGGTGAACGGCACGACCGCGACCGCCGCGTCGGCCAGCCGCCACTCCTCGCGCAGGGCCGCCACCTCCAGCTCGGCGCGGGCCGGGTCGGTGTCGTCGAAGTCCGTCGGGTCGCCCGGGCCGCCGAACAGGTGCGGCACGTCCTCGCCGCCCACGCGCTTGCGGAGCCACACCCGTTCGACCTTGGTCAGGTGCCGCACCAGCCCCAGCAACGACAGCGTCGACGGCGGCACCGGCCGCGAGGCGAGCTGCTCACCGTTCAGGCCGGCGCAGACGTTGAGCAGCGTCGCGCGGTGCCAGGCCAGGTAGCCCTCGAGGATCGCGCGGTCGTCGCCGGTCATCGGCCCGTCGAAGGGTTCCTGCACCGGGGACGTCCAGGTCATCGGGTCCTCCACATCGATAGGCTGCGCATCGTGGACTTGGGTTGGGGCACGTCGGATCGCAAGATAGCGCGCATCGAGCGCCGCCTCGGGCTGGTGGAGAGCAAGATCGACGCGGTGCTCGAGCACCTCGGCATCCCGTTCGCGGAGCCGAGGTTCGAGGATGTCGACGCGTACCTGCGAGCGGGCAAGAAGATGCAGGCGATCAAGGCCTACCGGGAGCGCACCGGAGCCGGGTTGGCGGAGGCCAAGGAAGCCGTCGAGCGGAGGAGCGGGGAGCGATAGCCCGCCACGCGCGCGAGCTGGGACCCGCGCGCGCCGCGACGCACGCGGGGCGAGCGCACCGAGCGCGCCGTCCGGGCCAGGGTGGGCCGCCGATCAGGCACTCACCGGACGGGCGGCGGCCTGCGCGTAGGCCACCGGCGTCATGCCGATGGCTGCGGTGAAATCGCGGATGAAGTGGCTCTGGTCGAAGTAGCCCAGCTCGGCGGCGACCTCGGCCCACGGCCGGTGGTGCTCCCGGGCCAGCACGGCGGCGGCCTCGTGGAGGCGGTAGCGCCGCAGCACCCACTTCGGGCTGACGCCGACGTAGCGCGAGAACAACCGCTGCAGCGTGCGCGGTGGGATGTCGAACATCGCGCAGATGTCCTCGACCCGCGCGACGCCGCGATCGTGCAGCAGCGCTCCGACGATGCGCCCGACGAGCTCCACCTGCGGATCCGGCGGCGGCCACCGCTCCCGCAGGAACCCCTCCACCAGCGCGATCAGCCCCTCGACACGCGGCGCGGCGGCCATCCGCACCGCCAGCCCGGACGCCGACGGCCCCCACAGCTGCTCGGCCGGCAGCACCTCCTCCGTGATGTCGGCGACCGGCCGCCCCAGGAACGGCAGGAACGCGCCCGGCCGGAACTTGACACCGAACACCCGGCCGGCGCCACGGTGGACGTAGGTGAAGCGCTCGCGACCCACACCGCAGACCGCGAGCCGCCCGCCGTCGAGCACGAGGTTGACGCACGGGTGCGGGAGCAGCGTGACGGTCGCCTCGCGGCCCGGCGGCAGCTCCCACGACACCAGCCAGTGCCGCTCGACGAGCGACGCCAGATCGGGCGCGGGCGGGTAGCGGTCGAGCGAGAAATCGGTGTCCCGCACGCCGAGCAGGCCGTACTCGCTGGTGGTCCTCACACCTCCAGCATGCCCGCCACGACCGACAGTTTCCCCACGGATGCGCCTCCCCCTGGGGACGGGCCTACGTGAAGGGCTGACGCCGGCTCATCTCCGTCAGGCGGCGGATGCGCTCCTCCATCGGCGGATGGGTGGCGAACAGGCGCGCCAGGTGCTCGCCGGTGCGGAACGGGCTGGCGATCATCAGGTGCGACTGCGAGACCAGCTGCGGCTCGGGCGGCAGCGGCGCCCGCTGCGTGCCGAGCTCCAGCTTCCGCAGCGCCGACGCCAGCGCGAGCGGGTCGCGGGTGAGCGCGGCGCCGCCGGCGTCGGCCTGGTACTCCCGCGACCGGCTCACGGCCAGCTGCACCACCCCGGCCGCGACCGGCCCGAGCAGCGCCACGAGCAGCACGGCGATCGGGTTCTCGCGCTCGTCGTCACCGCCGCCGAACAGGCCCGCGAACATCGCCATGTGGGCCAAGAACCCCACCATCGTCGCGAGCGCGCCGGCGACGGAGGAGATGAGGATGTCGCGGTTGTGGACGTGGGACAGCTCGTGCCCGAGGACGGCGCGCAGCTCGCGCTCGTCGAGCAGCTCCAGCAGGCCGGTGGTGGCGCAGACGGCGGCGTGGCGGGGGCTGCGGCCGGTGGCGAACGCGTTGGGCGCGGCCGTCGGGCTGATGTAGAGGCGCGGCATCGGCCGGCGGGCGGTGCGGGAGAGCTCGCGCACGATCCGGTAGAGCTGCGGCGCCTCCAGCTCCGAGACCGGCCGGGCGTGCATGGCGCGCAGGGCGATCCGATCGGAGGCGAAGTACGACCACCCGTTGACACAAAGCGCCACGACCACCGCGATCAGCAGGCCGGTTCGGCCGAACAGCGAGCCGACGAACAGCACGAGCGCGCTCATCGCGCCCAGCAGCACCGCCGTCCTGAAGCCGTTCACATGTAGTTGAACGCGCCACGACGGGGCGGTGTTCCGAGCACCGCGTCACCAGCCGCGCAGGTCCACCGCCCACGTATCCAGCACCGTCTCGCCCCGCACGAGGTGCATGCGCTCGTGCAGCGCCACGGTCGGGTCGACGTGGGCGGGCAGCACCCGCACCCGGTCGCCGACGCGCAGCGGCCGGTCCGGCGCGAAGGTGAGGTGCTCGTCGGAGCAGAACCACACCTGCGCGCCCTGCACGGTCGGGTTGCCGTGGTCCATGCCCAGCGACTTCAGCCCCACGTCCGCGACGGCCCACCCCGGCATCTCACCTGCGGGCGCGGTCACCGAGACGACGGTCGCGAGCACGGTCAACGCCGGGCGGAACGGCAGCCCGGCCGCGCCGTAGGCCGTGTCCATCAGCGCGTACGAGCCGGCCTGGATCTCGGTGGCCCACGTGTTCAGCGCGTACGTGCCGGTGCCGCCGCCGGAGACGATCTCGCCGCCGACGTCCGCGTGCGCCGCCAGCAGCCGCGCCATGCACTCCTCGGTGAGCTTCGCGCGCTCGGCGACGTCGGGCAGCATCATCAGGTGGCCCTCGTAGCCCATCACGCCGCGCACCGCGAGCCCCGCGGCGCGGGCGCGATCGGCGAGCCACCCGGCGCGGGCGGGCGCGATCCCGCAGCGCGGCAGCCCGACGTTGACGTCGACGAGCACCTCCCGCACCCCGCCCGTCACGGCCGCCGCGAGCGTCTCCTCCGAATCGATCGCCACGGTGATCCGCGCGTCCAGCCGCCCGAGGCGCCGCGCGTCGAGGACCTCGTTGGCCAGCAGGAGGTCCTCCCCCAGCCCGGCCGCGGCCATGCCCTCGACCTCGCGGATCGTGGCGCACGTGAACCCCGGGTGCCCGACCGCGGCCTGCCGGGCGGCCAGCGCGGTGGTCTTGTGCGCCTTGACGTGCGGGCGCAGCCGCGGGCCGGGCAGGGCGGCGGCCATGTCGGCGAGGTTGGCGTCCAGCGCGTCGACGTCGACGAGCAGGGCGGGCGTGGTGAGGTCGTGGACTGTGCCGATGCCGCCTCCGCGGGAAGAAGAGCGTCGGCGCGTCATCCGAGCACCCGCTCCAGGTAGGTGTTGCCGAAGCGGCGCTCGGGATCGAGCCGGTCGCGCAGGGCCACGAACGCGTCGAAGCCGGGATAGCGGTCACGGAGGGTCGCCGCGGTCTGGGTGTGCAGCTTCCCCCAGTGCGGACGGCCGCCCAGCGCTGTCATCACCGACTCGACGGCCCCGAAGTACGCCTCGTGCGGCTGCCCGCGGAACACGTGCACCGCGACGTACGCCGACTCCCGCCCGGAGGCGGTGGAGAGCGGGATGTCGTCGGCGGCGGCCACCCGCACCTCGACCGGGAACGACACGGCCCGCCCGTGGCGGTCGACGGCCGCGCGCAGCCCCGCGATCGCCTCGCCGAGCGCCTCGCGCGGGATGGCGTACTCCATCTCCAGGAACCGGACGCGCCGCGGGCTGGTGAACACGCGGTACGACCGGTCGACGTACTCGGCCGACGCGAACTGCGCCGCCGCGACCCGGTTGATCGACGGCACCCACCGCGGCACCCGCGCACCGACGCGGCAGGCCAGCTCGAACGCGCCGTTGCCGAGCAGGTCGTCGCCGACCCACTCGGCGACGCGGCCGCGTGCGGGGCCGGTGTCACCGGTGCGGTTGTTGCGCTTGGTGGCCGCGATGTCGGTGTGCGGGAACCAGTAGAACTCGACGTGGTCGTTGGACGCGGCGAGCCCGTCGAGGTCGCCGAGCACCTGCGGGAGCGGCAGGGCGGACTCGACGGCGTGCAGGTGGAACGCCGGGACGGCCTGCAGCGTCACGCTGACGAGAACTCCGAGGGCGCCCAGCCCGACCCGCCCGGCCGTGAACAGCTCGCCGTCGGTGCAGGTCAGCAGCGATCCGTCGGCCGTGACGATCTCGAACGCCCGCACCTGTGCGGCCAGTCCCCGGTGCGTCGCGCCGGTGCCGTGCGTGCCGGTGGAGATCGCGCCGGCGACGGTCTGCGCGTCGATGTCACCGAGGTTGGGGAGCGCCCAGCCGCGGTCCCACAGCCACGCGTTGAGCGCGCGGAGCGTGACCCCCGCGGGCACGGTCACGAGGCCCCTCTCGATCCGTGCCCGCCGGAGGTCGGACGGCACGACCAGCGCGACGTCCTCGGGCACCGCGATCGCCGTGAACGAGTGGCCGGATCCGAGGGCCTTGACGCGCAGCCCGTCGCGTTCCGCCGCCTTGACGGCGTCGACGACCACACCCGCGTCCCGCGCGACGACCGTGCGCCGCGGGTCGGTGCGCTGGTTGCGCGCCCAGTTCTGCCAGGTCATGCCACCTGCTCCGAGACGACGGCGGGGACGCCGGCCGTGCCCTCGCGCAGCCGCTCCCGCAGCGCCGCGACGTACCAGAGCCCGGCCAGCGCGAGCGCGCCCAGCACGACGTAGTCGGCCGAGCGGAACGCCTCCGGCAGCGTCAGCGCCGCGACGACCGCCACGAGCCACACCATCGCCAGCACCGCCACCGGCAACGCCGCGGCGCCCAGCCGGAACCCGCCCTCCCCCGCGGCGACGAGCGTGCGGCGCCGCGCCAGGTAACCGCCGAGCGTCAGCACGTACACGAGGTAGGGCACGAGCGCCGTGGCCCCCACGAGCACGGTGAACGCGTTGCCGTCGGCGGTGCCGTAGGCGAGCAGCACCAGGCACGCCACCAGCGACGTGACGAGCGCCGGCACCGGCGTGGACGTGCGCGCGTTCACCCGTTGCAACGCCCCCGAGAACGGCAGCATCCCGTCCCGCGCCATCGCGAAGATCAGCCGCGAGTTGGACGCGGCCGCGACCACGATCAGCGCGAACATCGAGAACACCACGACCGCCAGGAAGGCGCCCGTGGCCGCCGGGCCCAGCCAGTACTCGGCGATGGCCGCGAGCGGCACGGGCGAGGCCGACACGGTGGCCAGGTCGGGGATGGCGAGCGTGAAACCGATCAGGGCGGCCCAGCCCAGCACGCCGGACACCACGACGGACAGGATCATCGCGCGCGGCACCGTCCGGCGGGCGTCGACGGCCTCCTCGGCCATGTCCGCCGCCGCCTCGAACCCGACCAGCGTGAAGATCCCGACGAGGGCGCCGCCGACCAGCGCGTCGGGGAAGACGGCGCCGGGCGTGGTCGAGGCGAGGAACGCGAACCCGTGGCCGGAGCCGCCGCGCACCCAGGCGACGAAGACCACGACCGACAGCACGACGGTGCCGACGATCTCGGCGAACACCGCGACGTTGTTCACCCGCGCCGCGAGCTGCACCCGCACGATGTTGACCAGGTAGGCGACCACCAGCGCCAGCACGGCGATGAACAGCAGCAGCCGGGTGTCCTCCGCGTCGAGACCGAGGACGGTGGCGGTCAGGGGCGCGAGGCCGAGCAGCGCGATCCCGGGCAGCCCCACCGCGCCGTACAGCACGCCCAGCGCGCCGACGAGGTAGCCGAACCGCGAGCCGACCAGCCGCGCCGACCACTGGTAGTTCGCCCCGGCCAGCGGGAAGTGCCCGGCCAGCTCGGCCAGCACGAGCACCACCAGGAACTGCCCGGTCGCGGCCACCGGCCACAGCCACACCGCGGCCGGGCCCATCTGCGTCAGGCCGTAGGAGTAGTTGAGGAAGATGCCGGTGGTGATCGAGACGATCGAGAACGCCACGGCGAACAGCGCGAAGCGGCGCAGCACGCGCGGGAACCGTTCCGTGTAGCCGAAACCGTCGCTCATGGGACCCGAGGGTGCGACGTGCGCCACACTATGTCAACCGTCTGGGACAATTGACCTACTCAAGGAGGCAGCAATGGTGCGCGTGTCCGCCGGGGAGCGCCGGAAACAGCTGGTCGCCGCCGCGTTCCGGGTGATCGGGCGCGACGGCTTCGCGGCCGCGACCACCCGCCGCATCTGCGCCGAGGCCGACGCCCCGCTGGCCGCGTTCCACTACTGCTTCGCGTCCAAGCAGGAGCTGCTGACCGAGCTGACCGACCAGACACTGGCCGACCTGGCCGCCGCGAGGGCCGACGGCACGCACATCCGCGCCACCGTCACCGGGTCGCTGCGAGCGACCCTGCGGTTCTACTGGCGGACCGTCGAGGACGACCCCGACCGCGAGTCCGTGCTGATGGCGCTCACCCAGCACGCGCTGGGCGACCCGGCTCTCGCGGGTGTGGCGGAGCAGCAGTACGCGGCCTACCACCGCACCGCGCGCGAGACGCTGGAGGAGATCGGCGCCGGCTGCGGCGTGGCGTGGACCCTGCCCGTCGCGCAGCTCGCGCGGATGCTCGTGGTGGTCACCGACGGCGTGACGCTGGCCTGGCTCGTCGACCGCGACAGCGCGGCCGCCCTGGCCGCCCTCGACGCCTTCGCCGACCACCTCGCGACGCACGCGACGCCGGCGTGATCCCGTCCTCGCAGACCTCGTGCCGTGTTCGCAGGAGCTGGAACGTCTGCGAGGACCGTGCAACCCCTGCGAGGACCTACCAGGCGGCCGGGCTGGACAGCTCCACCAGGAAGCCGTTGTTGTCACGCAGGTAGCCCAGCGTCTGCCCCCACGGCTTCTGCGTGAGCGGGACCGCCGCCACCGCGCCGGCGGCCACCGCGCGGTCGTAGGCCGCGGTGACGTCGTCGTGGACGAAGGCGAGCTGCACCGCCGCCGGCGGCTCCTCCGGCCGGTGCGGACGCACCGCCAGGCCGGTGCCGGCCGCGGCCGACTCCGCCGCGAACGCCAGCGTCGTCTCACCCGTCTTCATCTGCGCGTAGGTAGTGGCGTCGTCCGTCATCGTCACCTCGAGCCCGAACGCCGCCTCGTAGAACGCCACCGTGGCCGGCACGTCGGCCACCCAGATCATCACACCGTCGAGCTTCATGTCCCCCACTCTGCCTCACATATTGAGTACTCACAACATGTTGATGAGTATCGTCCCGTGAATGGTGCTCCCTCCGACTGCTCCCGACCGGGTGCTCTACGCGCTGCGGCAGGCCTACCAGCGCGTCGAGGCGGCCAAGGAGGAACGCCTCCGCCCGACCGGTGTCACTCCCGCCCACTACGCGGCACTGATCAACATCCACGCCCGCCCGGGTCTGACCGGCGCGGAGCTGGCCCGCGTCCTCGGTGTCACGCCGCAGAACGTCACCGGGCTGGTCGGGCGGCTCACCGACCGCGGGCTCGTGGAACGCCGCCCCCACGTCCAGCACGACCACGTCCTGGAGATCCACCTCACCGACGAGGGGCGGGCCCGGCTCGCCGCCGCCGACGCCCAGGTCAACGCCCTGGAGGCCGACCTGGCCGGCCGCCTCGGCGCTGAGGCCGCAACCCAGCTGCGAGCACTCCTGAGCCGGGTGAGCGACTCTGTCGGGCCCCAGGTCCGCTGATCACGGGCAGATGGTCGGGATCGACGCGCCCGCGACCACCCTCTGCCCGTGATCAGCGCAGCCCGAGCCCGGGTTACGGGTTGACCGGCCGCCCGAACCAGGTGCCGCCCCGCGCGGCCTCGACCTCCGCCGCCCGGCCGTGGCGGGTGAAGTGGTCGGGCGCGACCTCCACGAACAGCCCCTTGCCCTGCGCGACGATCGGCCCGTCGGGGGCGTCGAGGTGGGCGTCGCCGCTGGTCCACATCTTGCGGCCGTCGCGCCCGTCCACCCGGCACTCGAGGTGGAGCACCGAGCCCGTCGGCACCGGACGGCGGAACTCCGTCGTCAGGCTCGCGGTGACCGCCGGGCGGCCCAGGAAGACCTGCAACGCCCCCAGCGCCTCGTCGAACGCCGCCGCGATGACGCCGCCGTGCGCGAGGCCCGGGGCGCCCTGGTGGTGGTTCTCGATCGTGAACGCGCTGGTGACCGTCGCACCCTCGCCGACGGTCAGCTCCATCCCCAGGCCGCCCTCGGCATCGCCGCAGGCGAAACAGTGTGCGTAGTGGCCGGGCATCGGCGTGCCGGGCGGCGGGGAGCCCGGGGCCGGGTCGAGCGGGGTCGGCGTCACCCCTGCGACGGTATCCCGATGGGGCAGGATGCGAGCCATGGCCGTCGACGTCCGCACCGACATCAAGGACCGTGTCGCACTCCTCACGATCTCCCACCCCGAGCGCCGCAACGCGATGAACCTCGAGCTGTCCCGCAGGCTCGTCACGGCCGTGGACGCGGCGGTCGCCGACGGGGGCGTGGGCGCGATCGTCGTCACCGGCGAGGATCCGGCGTTCTGCGCGGGCGGCGATCTCGCCGAGCTCGCGACCGCGGATCCGGCCACCCTACGCGCCGTCTACGCCGGGTTCCTGGCGATCGCCGAGTGCCCGCTGCCGACCATCGCCGCGGTCAACGGCGCGGCCGTCGGGGCCGGACTCAACCTCGCGCTCGCCGCCGATCTGCGCCTCGCCGGGCCGCAGGCGCGGTTCGACGCGCGGTTCCTCCAGCTGGGCCTGCACCCCGGCGGCGGCTACACGTGGATGGTGCAGCGCGTGCTCGGGCCGCAGGGCGCGGCGGCCGTCACGCTGTTCGGCGAGGCCGTCGACGCGGCCGAGGCCCAGCGCATCGGGCTCGTGCACCGCGTGGTCGACGACGTCGTGGGCGCGGCCGTCGAGATGGCCGCGCGTGCCGCCGCCGCCGACCGCGAGCTGGCCATCGCCACCAAGGCGACGCTGCGCCTCACCGCCGGGATGACCACCCAGCGCGACGCCGTGGACGTCGAGGTGCGGGCGCAGGCGGAGTCGGTGCGGTCCGACGACTTCCGCGCCCGCCTCGCCGCCCTGCAACAGAGCATCAGCGGCAGGCGCTGATGTCTCGGTGGGCGGAATCCCGGGCTGTGAGATCGGCCGGGGTCGGGCGACGATCACTCCCATCGCGAGTTAGCCTGCTGGTAAGCCTTTCCCCGCACCGGAATCGAGGATCGACCTCGACATGACGTCCACCGACAGCGCCGTCGATCGCGCCGCCCCCCAGCCCGCGGTCGTCGAGAAGGACCGCGTGGTCATCCGCTTCGCGGGCGATTCCGGCGACGGCATGCAGCTCACGGGCGACCGCTTCACCTCCGAGACCGCCGCGTTCGGCAACGACCTCTCCACCCTGCCCAACTTCCCCGCGGAGATCCGCGCCCCGGCCGGCACCCTGCCGGGCGTCTCGTCGTTCCAGCTGCACTTCGCGAACTACGACATCCTCACCCCCGGCGACCGCCCGGACGTGCTCGTCGCGATGAACCCGGCCGCGCTCAAGGCCAACATCGCCGATCTGCCCCCGGGCGGCGTGCTGATCGTCAACACCGACGAGTTCACCAGGCGCAACCTGACCAAGGTCGGGTACACGGCGAACCCGCTCGACGACGAGTCGCTGCAGCAGTACGCCGTGCACCCCGTCGCGATGGCCACGCTCACGATGGGCGCGCTCGCCGACACCGGGCTCTCGAAGAAGGACGCCGAGCGCTCGAAGAACATGTTCGCGCTCGGGCTGCTGTCGTGGATGTACCACCGGCCCTCGGAGGGCACCGAGCGGTTCCTGCGGGAGAAGTTCGCGCGCCGCCCCGATCTGGCCGAGGCCAACATCCTGGCCTACCGGGCCGGGCACGCCTACGGCGAGACCACCGAGGCGTTCGCCGTCACCTACGAGGTGAAGCCCGCCCCGCTGCCCACCGGCACCTACCGGCAGATCACCGGCAACACCGCGCTGTCCTACGGCATCATCGCCGCCGGCCAGCTGTCCGGCCTGCCGGTGTTCCTCGGCTCGTACCCGATCACGCCGGCGAGCGACATCCTGCACGAGCTGTCCAAGCACAAGAGCTTCGACGTCACCACGTTCCAGGCCGAGGACGAGATCGCCGGGGTCGGCTCGGCCATCGGCGCGGCGTTCGGCGGCGCGCTGGGCGTCACCACGACGTCGGGGCCGGGGATCTCGCTGAAGTCCGAGGCGATCGGGCTCGCGGTGGCGCTGGAGCTGCCGATGCTGGTGATCGACGTGCAGCGCGGCGGGCCCTCCACGGGGCTGCCCACCAAGACCGAGCAGGCCGATCTGCTGCAGGCCATGTTCGGCCGCAACGGCGAGGCCCCGCTGCCGATCGTCGCGCCGCGCTCGCCCGGCGACTGCTTCGACGCCGCCGTCGAGGCCGTCCGGATCGCGGTCACCTACCGCACGCCGGTCATGCTGCTGTCGGACGGCTCGCTGGCCAACGGCTCGGAGCCGTGGAAGGTCCCGGACGTCACCACCCTGCCGAAGATCGACCCGGCGTTCGCCACCGAGGCCAACGCCCCGGACGGGTCGGGCGAGTTCTGGCCCTACCTCCGCGACGACGACACGCTGGCCCGCCCGTGGGCCGTGCCGGGCACCCCCGGGCTGGAGCACCGCATCGGCGGCCTGGAGAAGGCCGACGGGCGCGGGTCGATCTCCTACGACCCCGCCAACCACGACCGCATGGTCCGGCTGCGCGGCGCGAAGGTCGACGGCATCCGGGTGCCCGACGTCGAGGTGGACGACCCCTCCGGCGACGCGAAGCTCCTGGTACTGGGCTGGGGATCGACCTACGGCCCGATCGGCGCCGGCTGTCGCCGGGTGCGGGCTCTGGGCCACGGCGTGGCGCAGGCCCACCTGCGGCACCTCAACCCGATGCCCGCCAACCTCGGCGCGGTGCTCGCCCGCTACGAGACGGTGCTGGTGCCCGAGATGAACCTCGGGCAGCTGTCGCTGCTGCTGCGCGGGAGATACCTGGTGGACGTCAAGAGCTACACCAACGTGACCGGGCTGCCGTTCAAGGCCGAAGAGCTGCAGGACCTGTTCGTGAGCCACCTGTCTGGAGTGCACGCATGACGACCATCGACCTGGGTCTGCCCGTGCTGGGCGGTCTGGACGGGGTCCCCACGACCACCGACAAGCAGACCGCCAAGGACTTCACGTCCGACCAGGAGGTGCGCTGGTGCCCCGGCTGCGGCGACTACGCCGTGCTCGCCGCCGTGCGCCAGTTCCTGCCCACGCTGGGCATCCGGCGGGAGAACACGGTCTTCGTCTCGGGCATCGGCTGCTCGTCGCGGTTCCCGTATTACCTCAACACCTACGGCATGCACTCCATCCACGGCCGCGCCCCGACCATCGCCACCGGCCTGGCCGTCACGCGCCCTGACCTCTCGGTCTGGGTCGTCACGGGTGATGGCGACGCGCTCTCGATCGGCGGCAACCACCTGATCCACGCGCTGCGCCGCAACGTCAACCTCAAGATCCTGCTGTTCAACAACCGGATCTACGGTCTCACCAAGGGCCAGTACTCGCCCACGTCGGGCGAGGGGTCGATCACCAAGTCGACGCCGTTCGGCTCGGTCGACCACCCCTTCAACCCGGTCTCGCTGGCGCTCGGCGCCGAGGCCACGTTCATCGGCCGCGCGCTCGACAGCGACCGCAAGGGCCTCACCGCGGTCCTCGGCGCGGCCGCCGCGCACCGCGGCTCGGCCCTCGTCGAGATCTTCCAGGACTGCCCGATCTTCAACGACGGCAGCTTCGACGTCCTCCGCAAGGGCGACGACGCCGCCACGCGCGTCATCCCCGTGGTGCACGGCGAGCCGATCCGGTTCGGCCCGGAGGGCTCCTACTCCGTGGTGCGCGAGGGCTTCGGCCTGCGCGTGGCCAAGACCGACGAGGTCGACGCGTCGGAGGTGGTGGTGCACGACCAGACCGACCACAACCTGGCCTTCGCGCTGTCGCGCCTGTCGGACCAGGATCTCACCCACACCGTCACCGGCATCTTCCGCAACGTGGCCCGCACGACGTACGACGACGCCACCCGCGCGCAGGTGCAGCACGAGCGCGAGACCCGCGAGCCCGACCTGCAGTCCCTCCTGAACGGCCGCGACACCTGGACGGTGGTGGGCTGAGCCCAGGCCCCCGCTCCCGCCCCGCGCCCCCCGCCCACCGGAACGAGTGGCACTCTCGTCTGAACCTATGCGACGAAAGTGCCACTCGTTCCCGGGCGGGGAAGGGCAGGGCGGGGCGGGGCTACTGCACCTGGATCTCCACGCGCCGGCTCGCCTCGGGGGTGGGGAACGGGTCGGCGTCGCCGCGGCCCACCGTCGTCAGGCGTGACCGGTCGACGCCGTCGGCCACGAGCGCGTTCGCGACGGCCTCGGCGCGGCGTTCCGAGAGCCGTTGCGCCACAGCGGGCGGGCCGGCCGTATCGGCCGTGTAGCCCACGAGCAGCGCGTTCGCGGCCGGGTCGGCGCGCAGCACCTCGGCCGCGGTGCGCACGGCGTCCGGGTCGGAGATGACCGCGCTGTCGGCCGGGAAGGTGATCGGGATCGCGGCGAGCGCCGAGGCCGTGTTCAGGCGTGGCCCGCGGTCCGGTGCCAGCACGGCCGGCACGCCGGGGGCGTCGGCCGCCGGCGCGACAGGGGGCGCGGAACACCCCACCGCGGCGCCGATGAGCACGGCACACCATCCCGCGAGGACCCGGGACGAATCCACCACGACTGCCCCCTGTGTCGAGCGATCACCCGACTGCTCCACGGATCGTAGCGCCGTCGAGGTCACGATCGCATCACGGTGTCAGCCGCCGATCGCGTCCAGCTCCGCGACCGCGTCGGCGGGCAGGGTGAGCTGGGCTCCCGCGACGTTCTCGCGCAGGTGCGCGGGGGACGACGTGCCGGGGATGAGCAGGATGTTCGGCGAGTGCTGCAGCAGCCAGGCGAGCGCGACGGACATCGGCGTCGCACCGATTCGCTCCGCCACCGCGTCGAGGGCGCCCGACTGCAGCGGGGAGAAGCCGCCGAGCGGGAAGTAGGGCACGTAGGCGACGCCCTGGGCGGCGAGGGAGTCGATCAGCGCGTCGTCGTCGCGGCGGGCGACGTTGTACATGTTCTGCACGCAGACCACCGGCGCGATCGCCTGCGCCTCGGCCACCTGCTCGGCGTTCACCGTGCTGAGGCCGAGGTGCCGGATCAGCCCCTGCTGCTGGAGCTCCGCGAGCGCCGTGAACTGCTCGGCGATCGAACCCGGCTCGGGGGCGTCGAGACCGCCGACGCGGAGGTTGACGACGTCGATCGCGTCGAGGTCGAGGCGCTTGAGGTTGTCGTGGACCTGGGCACGCAGCTCGTCGGGGGTGCGGGCGTGCGGCCACCCGCCCGTCTCGTCGCGGCGGGCGCCGACCTTCGTGACGATGTGCAGGCCGTCCGGGTAGGGAGCCAGCGCCTCGCGGATGATCTCGTTGGTGACGTGCGGGCCGTAGAAGTCGGCGGTGTCGATGTGGGTGATGCCGAGGTCGACGACCTCGCGCAGCACGGCGATCGCCGCGGCGCGGTCCTTCGGCGGGCCGAAGACGCCCGGACCGGCGAGCTGCATGGCGCCGTAGCCGATGCGGGTGAGGTCGAGGTCGCCGACGCGGTAGGTGTCGAGGAGTGCCATGACTCCATCCTCCGCCCGGTGTCGCACGACCGCGAGCGCGGCGCCCCCGGTTTCAGGCGGCCCGTCGAGCTCCACGCCGGGTCATGCGGTGACGCCGGCGGCGACGACGTCGTCGGCCGTGAGGGTGGTTTCCACGACCTGGCCGGCGAGTTCGCTCAGGCGCAGGTTGTGGTTGCGGGCGTAGCTCCGCAGCCGGCTGAAGGCCTCGTCCATGCCCAGGTTCCCGCGCTCGGAGAGCACTCCCTTGGCCTGCTCGATGATCACTCTGCTGTTGAGTGCGCCCTGCAGCTGCTCGTTGAGCACGTCGCCGCGGCGCACCGCTCGTTCGGTCAGGATGCCGATGGTGGCCACGTCGGCCAACGCCTGGCCCAGCGCGATGTCCGCCGCCGGCAGCACACGCGGCTGGTGGTGGAAGAGGTTGAGCGCGCCGATGACCTCGCCGCGCAGCCGCAGGGGAATGGCATGCACCGAGCGGTAGGACTCCTGCGCGGTCAACGCCGCGATGAACCGGGGCCAGCGTCGACCCGCGTCGTCGAGGTCGGCGACGCTGACCGCGGCACCGCTGCGCAGGCAGTCCACGCAGGGGCCCTCGTCGGACTGGAGCTGCATCAGCTCCATCCAGTCCGACTGCTCGTTGGTGGAGGCCACCACCCGGAGCTTGGCCTGGGAGTCGATGAGCAGGATGCCGGCCGCGTCGGCGGCGAGCAGCTCCACGCAGTAGCCGGCCAACCTGTCCAGCAGGTCGATCATGTCGTAGTCGTCGACGAGGGTGTCGGCCAATCCCACGAATGCCCGGATCAAGGTGTGCTCGCGACTGGTTGCTGGTTCACTCATTACAGCGTCCTCCCTCATTGATCACGATGTGTCGTTGTCGAATCGGAGTTTCCGCTGCACCACGTCGCGGGCGATATCGGAGAGCGGACGCTGTTCGGCGAAAGCGTAGGCCCGCAACCGAGCGAAGGCGTCCTGGGCGTTGATGCCGAGTTGCGCCACGACCATGCCGGTGGCCTGGTGGATCTCGGCCCGATGCCCCCAGGCCACGTCCCAGCCCTGCTCGTCGCCGGGATCGGTGTGCAGGCCCAGCAACATCAGCGTGGAGGTGGCCGCCGCGCTCAGCGCGTCACGCAACTGGTCACCGGGCAACGAACCGGGGGCGCGGCGGTACAGGTCGAGAACACCGAGGTTGATCGTGCCCCACTGCAGCGGCAGCGCGAACACCGCCCCGACCCCGGTCTGCTCCACCACCGCAGCGGCGTAGACCGGCCACCGTGCCGTCTCGGCGGGGTTGTTCATGTCCGGCACCAGCACCGGGCGACCGGTCGTGGCGGCCTCCATGCAGGCACCTTCGCCCAGCGTGAACTGGAGGTCCTCGAGCCGATCGGCGGTCGCGTCGGTGGCAGCGAGGGTCTCGCGCATCGTGCTCGTGGTGAAAACGGAGATCGCTGCACCGTCGACCTCCAACCCCTCGACGCAGGCGCGACAGATCTCCGCGGCCAGCAGGCGATCGTCTCGGATCTCCCGGGCGATGGCCAACAATTTCCGGGTCACCACCCCGAGCTCGGTCATCGGTGGGACTCGGTCGGTTTTTCCTGAGTGTTCGCGCGAGCGTTCAGTTGATGATCGATAATCCATTCAGAGTACTCTCTGGAAGGCGCAGAAGTACAATCGAGTGAACATCGAGCGCGAACAGGCGAGCGCGTTATCACGGCAAGTGGTGGACCGACCCTGCGGCGATCGGCCGGGGCGTGGCGATGCGTGCTCATGGCGGGGCTCCTGGACATCCCGGTGGTTGTCGCCGTACGCGGCTCGGCCGAGCAGGTGCCGCACGTGCAGTGCGGGGCCCGGCCGAACCGGCCGGGCCCCGCATCGACTGAAGGACTAGTGATGGATGATCCAGAGGTCGGGGGTTGTCCTGATGATCACCCTCCGTGCGTCTCGATCGGTCGCCGTCCCGATGGCGTTTCTCACCCGTGCGATGGCGAGAACCCTACAGCATCGGGTGCAGATCGTGTCAAGTAGACGCCTCACAACCCCTTGAGTTCCGGGCCGAGTGTCAGAGCGGCGCGGTTGCGGCCGGTAGGAGACGTCTCACCCCGAGACAGGTCCCCGCATCCCGCTCCCGCGCGACTACGGTGCCCTGATGCTGCCGCAGGCTCCGGTCGTCGCGCGTTGGGGAGGGCAGCCGCTGGAGATCGGCGGCCCGGAGAACCTCTCGACCCCGCTGATCGTGCTCCTGCACGGCGGCGGGGCCACCGAGAACTCGATGGTCACGCTCGCGCCGCACCTGCCGTTCGGGCCCGCGTACGCGGCCGTCCGGGGCGGCGTCGACGACGCCGGTGGCTACACCTGGTTCGCCCCCGGTGAGCTCGTCCCGGCGATGGACCGGTTCCTGACCTGGCTCGACGCCGAGGGCGACCCGGACCGTCCGGTGATCCTCGTCGGGTTCGGGGACGGGGCCACGCTCGCCGCCGGGTTGATGCTCACCCGGCCGGAGCGCTGGGCGGGCGGGGTGCTGTTGCACGGCTCCCTGCCGCCCGTGGCCCGCGCGCGCGGACGCCTGATCGGGATGCCGGTCTTCCTCGGGGCGGCGTCGCCCACCGATCCCGCGCGCGACTACCTCGTCCTGGAGAGCGGTGCCCCGGTGTGGGCCGAGCGCGATCCCGGCGGGCAGCGCCTCACCGGCGCGCTCGTCGCGGCCGTCGACCGCTGGCTCACCGCGCGGCTGGACCACCTGCACCGCTTCGGTGAGAACCCGCTGCCCGACGGCGACGACCCGAAGTGGCCGACGCTCCTGGAGGAGACCCTCCCCGTCCGCGCCCACCACCCCGAACCCGACGGCACGCCCGCCGTGCTCCCCGTCGACCTCGCCTACGACGCGGTCGGCAAGGGCTGGGCCATCGCCGACCCCCTCGCGGGCCTCACCCTCCCCACCGGCGCGGTCCTGATCGACCGCCCCCGGGACGACGACGAGCGCCGCACGGTCGCCGCGATCACGGCCGCCGCGCCCCCTCCCGCGAGTTGACCTCTTCGGCCCGGTGAGGTTGCCGATCCAGCACGGGGCGCAATTCGCGAACACACCGTGCCGAGAAGGTCGACTCGCGCCCCCTCCCGCGAGTCGACCTTCTCGGCACGGTGAAATCGCGAAACTGACACATCTCGGTGGGGAGTCTCACGTCCGCGACGCGGGCCAGTGGTGTTCTCATGGACCGGTGGCGACGAAGCTGGACGGGCGGGGTGTCACCGCTGCCATCGGGGCCTACGCCATGTGGGGCCTGTTCCCCGCGTTCTGGCCGTTGCTCGCCCCCGCCGTGCCGATCGAGGTGCTGGCCCAGCGCATCGGCTGGACCGCCGTCCTCATGATCGGCGTGCTGTCGCTGGTGCGGGGGTGGCCGGAGCTGCGGGCACTGAGCGGCCGGGGATGGGCCATGGTCACCGCCGCGGGCGTGCTGATCACCGTCAACTGGGGCCTGTACATCTACGCCGTGTTCGACGGCCAGGTGGTCGAGGCCGCGCTCGGCTACTTCATGAGCCCGCTGGTCAGCGTGCTGCTCGGCGTGGCCGTGCTGCGGGAGCGGATGGGGCGGGCGCAGTGGGTCGCCGTGGCGCTGGGTGCGGTGGCGGTCGTCGTGATCGCGGTCGAGAACGGCAGACCGCCGTGGATCGCGTTGACCCTCGCCGCGTCCTTCGGCCTGTACGGGCTGATCAAGCGCACCGTGCCGCTGTCGGCCGCGGCCAGCGTCACCGCGGAGGGGCTGGTGCTCGGGCCGTTCGCCGTGGCCGTCGTCGTCTGGTTCCAGGTCACGGGCGGCGGCACGATGGTCGACCACGGCGCCGGCCACCTGCTCCTGCTGATCGCCGCGGGCCCGGTGACGGCGGTGCCGCTGCTGCTCTACGGCGTGGCCGCGCGGCGCGTCCCGCTGAGCACGATCGGTGTGCTGATGTATCTGAACCCGGTCCTGCAGTTCACCTGGGGCGTGTTCGTCGTGCACGAGGCGATGCCCGCCACGCGCTGGATCGGCTTCGTCCTGATCTGGATCGCACTGGCGATCTTCACGGTCGACCTCCTCCGCAGCAACCGCAACGCCCGGCGCACCGACCCCGCCGCCCTCACCGCCGCACGGTGAGGATTGGCCAAGAAAGCGTGTCGAGAAGGTCGACTCGCGGGGTGGGGTGTGCTGGATCGGCGCACTCGGCGTGTCTGATCGGTCGACTCGCGGGGGTGGGGGTCAGCCGGTGCGGTCCACGACGTAGGTGGTGAGGGCGGCCAGGGCGTCGTTCGCGGGGCAGGGCGGGAGCTTGCCCAGTTCGGCGCGCGCCTCGGCCGCCTGACCGGCCAGGACCTCGCGGGAGCGGGTCAGGCCGCTGCTCGCGCGGAGCAGGACCAGGGCCTCGTCCACCTCGGCGTCGTCGGTGATCGGGGCGGCCAGCAGCACGCGGAGGCGGTCGGCGTCGGGGCCGGTCTCCTGCAGCGCGTACAGCATCGGGAGGGTGTGGACGCCCTCGCGCAGGTCCGTGCCGGGCGTCTTGCCCGAGCTGGCCGACGGCGAGGCGATGTCGATCACGTCATCGGAGATCTGGAACGCGGTGCCGATGACGGCGCCGAAGCGCTGCAGGGAGTCGACGTGCTCCTGCGGGCAGCCGGAGAACATGCCGCCGTAGCGGCCCGACGTCGCGATGAGCGAGCCGGTCTTCTCCGCGATGACCGTCAGGTAGTGCTGCACCGGGTCCTCGCCGGGCAGCGGGCCGCGGGTCTCGCGCATCTGGCCCGTGACCAGCTCGGCGAACGTCTCCGCGATGATCCGCACCGCGTCCGGGCCGAGGTCGGCCACCAGCCGCGACGCGTGGGCGAAGAGGAAATCGCCGGTGAGGATCGCGACCGAGTTGTCCCAGCGCGAGTTCGCGCTCTGGGCACCCCTGCGCATCGTGGCCGAGTCCATCACGTCGTCGTGGTAGAGCGTCGCCAGGTGGATCAGCTCGACGACGGCGGCCGCGGTGATCACGTCGGGTGAATCGGGCCGGGGGCCCATGTGGGCGCCGAGCAGGGTGAACAGCGGCCGGAACCGCTTGCCCCCGGCGTCGATGAGGTGCAGCGACGTCTCCGTGACGAACTGGTAGTCGCTGTACACCTCGCGATGCAGCAGATCCTCGACCCTGGTCAGTGCGGCCTCGGTGGCAGCGGCCAGGGCCGGGTCACCGACCTCGACACCCGCTATCGCGTTGCTCGACACCCCCTCAGCCTACGAAGGTTCCGCCGGAAGCCCAGCCCAGGGCCAGGGTCGGGGCGATGCCGAGCAGCAGGGTGACGATGACGCCGAGGGTGATGGCCGCGGTGGTGAACGCGCCCGGCACGGTCACCGTGGGCCCGTCCGCGGCGGGCTCGCTGAAGTACATGAGCACGATGAGGCGCAGGTAGAAGAACGCGGCGATCGCACTGGTGATCAGCGCGATGACCACCAGCGGGGCCATGCCGTCGCCGAGCGCCGCCGAGAACACGGCGAACTTTGCGGTGAAACCGCTGGTCAGCGGGATGCCGGCGAGCGCGAGGAGCAGGAACGTCATCACGCCCGCGACGATCGGCGAGCGCTTCGCGAGCCCGGCCCACTGCGAGAGGTGGGTGGCCTCGCCGTCGGCGTCGCGCACCAGGCTGATCACGCCGAACACGGCGAGCGTGTTGAAGCCGTACGCCAGCAGGTAGAACAGCGTGCCGGACGTGCCCGCGGCCGTGATGGACATCGCACCCAGCAGCAGGAAGCCGGCGTGCGCGATCGACGAGTAGGCCACGAGGCGCTTGACGTCGGTCTGGGTGAGTCCCAACACAGCGCCGATCACCATCGACGCGATCGCGACGGCCCACAGCACCCCGCGCCACTCCCAGC
>CAXTTN010000006.1:16964-55405 GCA_964247105.1 uncultured Pseudonocardia sp. | reverse complement strand
TGCGAGATGAAGGTCGTCGACGACGACGGCAACGAGGTCGCCACCGGCGAGCCCGGCGAGATCGCGATCCGCGGCGAGAACGTGATGAAGGGCTACTGGGGACGGCCCGATGCCACGGCCGAGGCGGTCCCCGACGGCTGGTTCCGCACCGGCGACATCGCCACCAGGGACGCCGAGGGCTACTACACGATCGTCGACCGCAAGAAGGACCTGATCATCCGCGGCGGCTACAACGTCTACCCCCGCGAGATCGAGGAGGCCCTCTACGAGCATCCCGCCGTCGCGGAGGCCGCCGCGATCGGCATCAAGCACGCCGACCTCGGCGAGGAGGTCGGCGCGGCGGTGGCGTTCAAGCCCGGGCAGTCGGCCGACCCGGCGGAGCTCACGGCGTTCGTCAAGGAGCGGGTGGCGGCGTACAAGTACCCGCGCCACGTCTGGGTGGTCGACGCGCTACCCAAGGGCCCGACGGGCAAGATCCTGCGCCGCGAGGTGCAGGCGCCGGAGGGCACCGGCGCGTCAGCGCAGTAGCTCCTGCGCCGTCAGCGCCGGGGCGGTGATCATCGCGTCGTGGCCGGTGGCGAGCTCGCGCCACTCCCAGCCCTCGCGCGCGGCGACGGCGTGGGCGGAGTGGACCGCCGGGTAGGGCGGGTCGGTGCAGCAGACGTAGGTCACCGGCACGCCGTTGCCCAGCGGCGCCGTGAGCCCGAACGGCTCGGTGTAGGTGCGCAGCGGGTGCGGGGTGAGGCGGCGTTCCAGCCAGGCCAGGTCGTCGGCGTCGGTGACGCCGAAGTTCGCGGCCGGGGGCGGAGGGTAGGTGAGCCCGCCCGCGGCCAGCGCGACGCGTTCCCGGCCCGCCTCGGGGGGCAGCCCGGCGAACCCCGGCTGCCCCGGCTCGACGACCACGCCGTCGAGCAGGACGAGGCGCGCCAGGCGCTGCGGCACCCGGCCGGCCACGCCGAGCGCCACCAGCGCGCCGAAGCTGTGCCCGACGAGCACCACGTCGTCCAGCTCCTCACACTCCAGCACCGCGACCACGTCCTGGACGACGGTGGCCGGCCCGACCTCCGGGCCCAGCAGGTGCGCGCGCTCGCCGAAGCCGGTGAGCGTCGGGGTGAACACGTCGTGGCCGGCCGCGCGCAGCAGCGGCGCCACCCGTGACCAGCACCAGCCGCCGTGGCAGGCGCCGTGGATCAGGACGAACGTCATGGGGCGGAGTCTCGCAGGTAACGTCACGGGCATGGGATGGCTGTTCCTCGCCGGGGCGATCGGTACCGAGGTGGCGGGGACGATCGCGCTCCGCGCGCTGGCCGACGGGTTCCGCTGGGGCCCGGCCGCGGTCGTCGTGATCGGGTACGGGGTCTCGTTCGTGTTGCTGGCCGTCGCGCTGCGGACAGTGGACGTCGGGCCGGCCTACGCGATCTGGTCCGGGGTCGGCACGGCCGCGGTCGCCGCGCTCGGGGTGGTGCTCTTCGCGGAGCGGATCAACGCCGCGGGCGTGGCCGGGCTGGTGCTGATCGTGGCGGGGGTCGCGGTCCTGTCGCTCAGCGGGTCGTCGCACGCGTGAGAGCGCAGCTGGAGCTGTTCGCTCCTCGCCCGACCGCCCTCAGCGCGACCTCACGGCGGCCGTGGGCTCGGCCGGGGCGGGCTCGGGATGGCCCAGCGCCGTCAGCCAGCCCCGCAGGACCGTGTGCAGCGCCCCGGCTCCCACGATCTCGGCCGGCGCGGGGAGCTCCACCGGGTACAGCAGGAATCCCCTCGACTGGGGGCCGCCCATGCCGCCGTGGCTGCCGACGTGCGGCTCGAACGGGGACGCGTCGTCCGTCGCGGGGTCGTAGCTGCTGTTGATCATCACATCGGGGCAGTGCGCGAACGTGTCGACGCGGCGGATCAGGTCCGGGGCGTGCGGGCCGTAGTGCGCGAGCGGGTCGACGCCGAGCACCTCGCCCGTCGCGAGCCGGTGCAGGCCGTCGCGGCCGAGCACCACCGGGCCCGTCTCGGCGCTGCGGACCAGCAGGAACCCCACCCCGGGATGGTCGACGAGCGCGGGCAGCAGATCGGGGAACTCGCGCTCGATCGTCTCCAGCGGCACGCGTCCGGGGTGCTCGGTGAACGACACCATCGCCACGTGCCCCGACGCGACGACGACCACACCGGGAGCCGCCCGCGTGACGGCCCCGGGTGCGCCCGACACCGTGCGGGGACGGTCCTCGGCCGACCCGGCCCGCTCCACCCGGGCCCGCAGCCGCCGCGCGATCGGGCCGTCCCCCGACGACGCCTCGGCCAGCGCGGACGCCACCTGCCAGCCCTCCGCAGGCCGCCGCGCGTCCTTCCTGGACGGGTCGGGCGGCGATCCGCCGCAGAGCCTCCCGACCAGCTGCTCGATCGACTCCCCGAACCGGTCGGCGAACGCCCAGCCCTGCGTCTGGCCGTGGTCGGACAGCGCGACGAGGTGGTAGCGCCGCGGGGCGAGCTGCGTGGCGCGGTACAGGCGGCCGATCTGGCGGTCGATGCTGCGCAGCACGGCGAGGGCGTCGAACCGCTCGATGCCCGAGTGGTGGGCCACCTCGTCGTAGCCGAGGAAATCGGCATACACGCAGGAGCGCCCGGCGAGCATGTCGCCGATGATCGCCGAGACCACGACGTCGCGGGCGATGACGTTCGTGCCGGCGCGGGCGAACGGGTAGAGGCCACCCCGGTTGACGCGCGGGTGCACGTTCGCCCTGCGCTGCCGGGTGGCCGCGGTGACCTCCCGCAGGATGTCGACGACCGAGCCGGCCAGCGTCCGCACGCCGTTGAGCGGGTTGGCGAAGTAGGCGTAGTAGCCGGCGCCGAACCGGTCGCGGCCCCGGCGGCCCCGCCTGGCCTTGCCGGCCAGCAGCGGCACCGCGCTCATCGTCAGGCTGACGTGCGGCGCGTCACCGGTGAAGAGGTTGCCGTGCGCCGCGCCGTCGACGGCGAGCAGGCCGCGACCGTCGGAGTGGCGGCGCTCGATCTCGGCGGCGTCCTCGGGGTGGGCGCACGCCATCACGTGGTCGCGGTCCTTCTCGTACCAGCGGAAGCCGAGGATGTCGTCGTTGCTGCCGTGCAGGATCGCGCAGACGCTGGCGCCGGTCTGGGAGCTCCAGTCGCAGTGCCAGTCGGTGAGCGCGTGGGTCCCGCTGCCGAGCCAGGACGCGAACGTGGGCATGTCCCCGTCGCGGACGGCGCGCCGCACGGTGTCGAAGCCGAGGCCGTCGACCTGCAGGAACAGGACGCCGGGCGGGCGCTCGTCGGGCCCGTCGCCATCGGCGCGGCGGGCCGCGCGGCGGAAGAAGATCTCGTCCTCGTCCAGCGCGAGCAGGCTGCTGACGACGGCGGCGACGGCCGACATCGCGATCACCAGCACCACGGCCGTGCGCAGGTCGGCGATCACGACGCCGGGGATCGCGAACGAGACGGCCAGCAGCGCCGCGCCCAGCAGCAGGAACGACGCCAACCCGAGCGTGACCAGCGCGATCGGCAGCGCCACCCGCAGGATCAACGGCCACAGCACCGCCGAGAGCAGCCCGAACGCGAGCGCCACGACAGTCGGCTGCCACCACTGCGGCATCGAGAACCCGGCCAGCCAGGCGTCGAGCAGGCGCAGCGCGACCACCGAGATCAGCCAGACCAGCAGCACCCGGGCCACCACGCGGCCGCCGCGCACGAGCCGTCCCGTCACGCCCGTTCCCCCGCCCGCTTCCGCCGCCACCGGCTGATCAGTGTCCCAGCCGCCCCCACGAGCAGGACCAGCACCGTGGCGAGCAGCGTAGCGATCACCGGCGAGTCGAAGAGACCGCCGCTGACGACGCCCAGCACCGCGTAGGCGACGGCCCACAGCAGGCACGCGACGGCCGCGGCGGGCACGAGCCTGCGCCACGGGTAGTCGAGGGTGGCCGCGGCGAGCAGCACCGGGATCCGGCCGGCCGGGACGAGGCGTCCGACCACGACGAGCTGCCAGCCGCGCGTCACGAACCGGGCGCGCGCCTGCTCCAGCCGCTCCGGGGGCTGGCCGCGCGCCACCCAGCCCAGGACCGCCTCGCTGCCGACGCGTCCGGCCGCGAACGTCACCAGGTCACCGGCGAGGGCGGCCACGGCCGCGACGAGGATCACCAGCGGGAGCGAGAGGTTGCCGGTGGTGGTGGCGATGGCGGCCGCCGCGCCGACCACGGCACCGGTGGGCACCACCGGCACGACCGAGCCGAGCAGCACTCCGCCGAGCAGCACCGGGTAGCCGATGGTGGCGGGATCGGTCCAGCTCACGGCCGGACCGGCAGGACGACGCGGTCGCCGGGCTCGGTGACCGCGACCCGGGTGGGCCCCGCGACGGCGGCGGCGAACCGCCGCGGCGGCTCCACGAGCATGCGCCTCATGTGCTCCCCCGGGCCGCCGGGCACGCGGCACAGCCCGCGCACGGCGAGCGTCCCCCAGTGCACCGGCACGACGACCCGCGGTCTCAGCACCGCCACCGCCTCGGCGGCGCGCGCCGGGTCGAGGTGGCCCGGCCCGAGCGAGGGCCCCCAGCCCCACACCGGCAGCAGCGCCACGTCCAGCTCGGGGAGGTCGGCCATCCCGTCGAAGAGGTCGGTGTCGCCCGACGCGTACACCCGCACGTCCGGAGCCTCGATCAGGTGCCCCATCGCGCGGGCCTGCGGGCCCCGGGTGGAGCGCGGACCCCAGCGGTGCCCGCTGTGCGCGGCCTCGACGCCGGTGACGCGCAGCTCGCCGTCCACCAGTTCCTCGCCGGCGGCGAGCTCCTCGACCCGGGCGATCCCCTTGCCCCGCAACCACGCCCCGGCCCCGCGCGGCACGACCACGCGGGTGCGGCGCGGGAGCATCCGCAGCGAGGGCAGGTGCAGGTGGTCGCCGTGCAGGTGGGAGAGCAGGACGAGGTCGGCGTCGGCGTGGTCGGCCGGGGTCGGGACCGGCCCGAAGCGCCTCAACGCCCCGACCCCGCCCGTCAACAGCGGATCGGTGAGCACCACCCGCCCGGCCAGCTCCAGCCGCACGGTGGAGTGGCCGAGGAACCGCATCGCGAGCCCCTGCACGCCCCCAGTATCCCCACCCCGCGAGTCGACCTCCTCGACACGGCATGTGCGCCGATCGGACACGTGCCCGAACGGCGAACACACCGTGCCCGTCTCGTCAACTCGCGGGTGGGAGAACCCGGCCGCGAGTCGACCGAATCGACACGGCGTGTGTGCGGATCGGACACGTGCCGGAACGGCGAACACACCGTGTCCGCTTCGTCGACTCGAGGGTCAGGCGAAGCGGACCGGTTGCTGGGTGGACTCCAGCACGGCCATCCAGAGGTCGCCGTTCGGGTCGACCTGGTTGCGCCTGCTCACCGCCACGGCCATCGGGATGTGGACGAACCGCCGCCGCCAGCGGCCCACCACCATCTCGGTGCGCCCGGACATCGCCGCGTGCACCGCGGCCTGCGAGAGCCGCACGCAGTACACCGAGTCGTACGGGTTGGCCGGCACGCTGCGGATGGCGTAGCTGGGGTCGATGTAGCGGATCGACGTCTCGATGCCCGCGTCGGCGAAGTGCTCGCCGATGCGGCGGCGCAGGTAGGGGCCGATGTCCTGGAGCTTCTTGTTGCCCGACGCGTCGTGGCCGTCGGCCGCGTCCAGCAGCTCCTGGCCCGCCCCCTCCGCGGCGACGACGACGGCGTGCCCGCGGTCCTGCACGCGCCGTTGCAGGTGGGCGAGCAGGCCGCGCTCGCCGTCGAGCTCGAAGGGCACCTCGGGGATCAGCACGACGTCGGCGCCGGAGCGGGCGAGCGCGGCGTAACAGGCGATGAAGCCCGAGTGCCGTCCCATGAGCTTGACCAGCCCGATCCCGTTCATGGTGGACAGGGCCTCCACCTTCGCCGCGCGGATGGCGTCGCTGGCGAAGCTGAACGCGGTCTGGAAGCCGAAGCTCTGGTCGATGTAGGGGATGTCGTTGTCGATGGTCTTCGGGATGCCGACGACGGAGATCACCAGGCCGCGCGCGGCGACGGTCTCGGCGATGTTCATGGCGCCGCGCATCGAGCCGTCGCCGCCCACCACGAACAGCACGTTGACGTGCAGCTGCTCCAGGCAGTCGACGATCGCCTCGGGATCCTGGGGGCCGCGCGAGGTGCCGAGCATCGTGCCGCCGTCGGTGGCGATGTCGCGCACGGCGTCCGGCGTCAGCTCGACGACGTCGTGGCCGTAGTGGGCGATGAAGCCCTGGTAGCCGTTGCGGATGCCGACGATCCGGCGCACGCGGTAGTGGTAGGTGAGGGTGCGGACGAGCCCGGCGATGACGTCGTTCAGGCCCGGGCAGAGGCCTCCGCACGTGACGATGGCCGCGCGCGTCTTGGACGGGTCGAAGAAGATCTTGCGACGGGGCCCGCACGGCTCGAAGCCGGGCAGGTCGGTGAACGGCACGCCGCGCGCGGACATGCCGCTGACGGTGTCGTCGAGCAGCACGCGGTCGAACTCGTCGACGTAGTGCTCGGTGGTGGCGTGCGCGTCCAGGAGCGGGGCCATCGGGGAGGTGATGCGCGACGGGCCGAGGGTGGAGATCGTGAGATCGGGCGAGGGCGGGATGCGGGGCAGCTCGACGACGTTCTGGTCGGACGGCTCGTCCCCGAACGCGGTGGTCACGGCGGCTCTCCTGGGTCGACTTCTTGACCGATTCAGTATGCTCCTCGGCCCGGGGCGAGCCTAGAGGGGTCCCAACGCCCGCTCCACCGCGATCTCGATGACGACGCGCTGCGGGTTCACGCGCGGCGGCCGGTAGCGCTGCGCGTAGCGGCGCACGGCCTCGGCGACGGCGTCGGGCTCGCGGCGCACCACGGCCCTGCCCTCCAGGGTGGACCACCGCCGGCCGTCGACCTGGGAGACGGCGGCCACCCCGGAGCGCTCGGCGTTGACCGCCTTCTGGGTGCCGCCGGTGCAGATCACGCGGGCCAGCCCGGCGTCGGCGTCCAGCGTCACCCCGACGGGCACGACGTGCGGCGTGCCGTCGGCGCGCAGCGTGACCAGCGTGCACAGATGCCGCTCGCTCCAGAACGCGACGAGATCGGGCGACGGGTCGAATCCCACATGATCACCGTAGACCCCAACCACCTTGCCAATGCCAACGACCGCGTGGTCACCTGACCGGGTGGCCGATCCCGCACCCCGCCCTGCCCTCGTGATCGGGGTGCTCGCCTCGTGCGGGCTCGCCGTGTCGCTCATGCAGACGCTCGTCGTCCCGCTGCTGCCGCAGTTCCCCCGGCTGCTCGACGCCTCGCCGGGCACGGTCGCCTGGCTGGTCACCGCCACCCTGGTGGCAGGCGCGGTGTGCGCGCCGGTGCTGGGCCGGCTCGGGGACATGTACGGCAAGCGGCGGATGCTGCTCGCGGCGCTCGCGCTGGTGACGGTCGGCTCGGCGTTGGGCTCGGTCGCTCCCGACGTCGGAACGCTCATCGCGGCGCGGGTGCTGCAGGGCGCGTCGCTCGGGGTGGTGGCGCTGGGCATCAGCATCATGCGCGACCTGCTCCCGGCGGAACGGGTGGGCAGCGGGATCGCGCTGATGAGCTCGTCGCTGGGGACCGGGGGTGCGGTGGGGCTGCCGCTGACCGGTTTCGTGGCCCAGCAGACGAGCTGGCGCTGGCTGTTCGCGGGCGCCGCCGTGCTCAGCGCGCTGCAGTTCCTGCTGGTGCGACGCGTGGTGAGCGAGTCGCCGCTCAGGACAGGCGGCCGGTTCGACCTGCCCGGCGCGCTCGGGCTCACCGCCGCGCTCGTGTGCCTGCTGCTCGCGATCTCGAAGGGCAGCGAGTGGGGCTGGGGCAGCGCGCGGGTCATCGGGCTCGCGGTCGCGGCGGTCGTGCTGTTCGCCGGGTGGGGGCGGCACGAGATGCGGACCCGGTCGCCGCTGGTCGACCTGCGCGTCACGGCCCGCCCGGCCGTGCTGTGGACGAACGTCGCGTCGATCCTCATCGGGTTCGCCATGTTCGCGGGGTTCCTGGTGAACACCCAGATCCTGCAGGCTCCCGTCGCGTCCGGGTACGGGTTCGGGCTCTCGCTCGTGCTGGCCGGGACGGTGCTGCTGCCGATCGGCGGGGCGATGGCGGTGTTCTCCCCCGTCTCGGCGCGGCTGTCGGCGCGGTTCGGGGCCCGCACGACGCTCGTGCTGGGCACCGCGGTGTTGACGCTGGGCAACCTCGGGCTCGCGGCGCTCCCCGCGTCGATCCCGCTGGTGGTGGCCGCGTCCACCGTGACGGCGGTGGGCGCGGCCCTGTCCTACTCCGCGCTCCCCCTGCTGATCATGGACGCGGTGCCCCCGACCGAGACGGCCGCGGCGAACAGCCTCAACACGCTGATGCGGATGCTGGGGACGTCGTCGTGCAGCGCGGTCGCGGCGGCGGTCGCGACGGGCCTGACGGAGGTCGTCGGCGGGCAGGTGCTGCCGGCCGCGGCGGCGTACACGACGGTGTACCTGGCCGCGGCGGGTGCGGCGGTGGTGGCGTCGGTGATCGCGGCGGTGACCCCCCGCGCCGCGTCCGTGCCGGCGGCGAGCCCGGCGGCGGCGACCGCCTGACCGTCGCGCGGCGCCGTCCCGCGTTGCAGCATGGTGGCTTCACTCCAACTGGGTTGGAGTGAAGCCACCATGCTGCAATCCCAGGGCCGAGCGCTCAGCGGCCGGGGCGGAGGATCAGGCAACTGCTCGTCGCGTGCGCGGCCAGGCGTCCGGCGCCGTCGAAGAGGCGGGCCTCGGCCAGCGCCGTGCGGCCGCCGAGGTGCACCACCAGGCCCTCGCACCGGACCGGGCCCGACCCGGTGCCGAGCGGGCGCAGGAACTTCACCGACAGGTCCAGGCTCGTGTACCGGACCCCGGCGGGCAGGGCCGAGTGCACGGCACAGCCCGCCGCGGAGTCGAGCAGGGTCGCGAACACGCCGCCGTGCACCGAACCGATGGGGTTGAAGTGGTACTCCGCCGGCACCAGGCCGAACACGACCCGCCCCTCCTCGACCTCCTCGACCGTGAACCCGAGCGTGGTCGCGATCGGTGGCGGCGGCACGGCGCCGCTCGCCATCATGCGCAGGAACGTCAGGCCGTCGACGTCCTGGGCGGCGGCCGCGATGTCCATCGGGTCGGTCCAGCCGTAGGTGCGCTCGCGGGCGACGTCCGTGGACTCGCGCTCGGTCGTGGTCATCGTGGCTCCTGGGAGGCGGGGTGGGGTGGGGTGGCGGGCGCGGTCGTTCAGCGGGCGTCGTGGCCCCCGACGAGCGGTTCTGCGCCGGACGGGACCGCACCGGGCTCCGGAGGACCGGACGCGATCCGGGCCCCCGCGCGCACCGCGCCCACGACGACCCCGCAGGCGGCCGTGACCAGCGCCGTGACCGCCATCGCGAACCACGCCGTCCGGAACGACCCGCCGGCGTCCAGCGTGGAGAGCAGCACGGCGATGCCGAAGACCGCGCCGATCTGGCGCGCGCAGGTCCCCACCGAGCTGCCGGTCGCGAAGCGGGCGGGCGGCAGCTGCGCGACCGCCGCCGCGCCGAGCCCGGAGTAGACGAGCCCCACACCGGTGCCGGTGAGCAGCGTCGCGGGCAGGAACGCCGTCAGGTAGGCCGGATCGGGCCCGATCCGGGCGGCGAAGAGCACGCAGCCCAGCGCGAACAGCAGCCCGCCGGGGACGACGGCGGCGCGGGCGCCGAAGCGGTCGGCGAGCCGCCCGCCCACCGCCGAGAACGTGGCGGCCATCAGGGGGCCGGGGGTGACGGCGAGGCCGGCGAGCAGCACGTCCCAGTGCCACACGCGGGTCAGGAACAGGATGTTCGACAGCAGCAGCGCGTAGAAGCCCGCGGAGAACACCAGGTACCCGACGACGGACCCGGTGAACGCGCGCAGCCGGAAGAGTGCGGGCTCCACCAGCGGGTTCGCCACCCGCGCGCTCCGCAGCCCGAACGCCACGAGCAGCGCCGCCCCGACGAGCAGCGGCCCGAGCGTGCTGCCGCCCGTCCAGCTGCTCTCGCCGTTGACGATGCCCAGCGACAGCAGCGCGACGCCCGCACCGAGCAGCAGGACGCTCGCCGGGTCGGGCAGCACGGACCGCCGGTCGCGGGTCTCGGTGAGCACCCGCACACCAGCCACCAGGGTCAGGACGACCACCGGCAGGTTGACCAGGAACACCGCGCGCCAGCCGAACGCGTCGACGAGCACCCCGCCCAGCGCCGGACCGGTGGCCGCGGCGACGCCGCCCATCGCCCCCCAGGTGCCGACCGCGAAGCCGCGCCGCTCGGGCGGGAACACCGGCAGCAGCAGCGCGAGCGACGAGGGAGCCAGCAGCGCCGCGGCGACGGCCTGCAACGCCCGCGCCGCCACCAGCCACCCGGCGCCGGGCGCCAGCGCGCAGGCCGCCGACGCGAGCCCGAACAGGACCAGGGCGGCGAGGAACACGCGGCGGCGGCCGAGCTGGTCGGCCAGCCGCCCGGCCGGGATCAGCAGGGCGGCGAACACGACGTTGTAGGCGGTGAACACCCACGACAGGCCGGCCAGCGACGCCGTCGGGAACGACGCGGTGATGGCCGGGAAGGCGATGTTGACGATCGTGACGTCGAGGAAGGCGAGGAACGCCGCGAGCGACGACACCGCCAGGACGAGCCCGGGCCGAGCCCGCTGAGTCTCCATAAGCAACGCAGCGTAGGCGAACTGGGTTTCGGAGCGCAACCCAGTGCTATTCTCGGCGCATGGACTGGAAGGAGCTCGACAGCACCCGCTGCTCCGTCGCCCGCACGGCCGGGGTCGTCGGCGACGCCTGGACGGTGCTCGTGCTGCGCGACCTGTTCAACGGCATCCACCGCTTCGACGAGCTCACCGCCCACCTCGGCGTGGCCCGCAACGTCCTCACCCGCAGGCTCACCACGCTGATCGACGAGGGCGTCGTCGCGCGCGTGCCCTACCGGGAGTCCGGCGCCCGGGTGCGCCACGAGTACCGGCTCACCGAGGCCGGCCGCGACCTGCTGCCCGTGATACTGGCCATGCTGGCCTGGGGCGACACCCACCGGGCGGGCGCGGACGGCCCGCCGATGACCGTCGAGCACCGCGCGTGCGGCACTCCGGTCCACGTCGAGGTGCGGTGTGCCGAGGGCCACGCGATCGAACGCGACACCCGCCTGCGCTCGGTGCCGGGGCCGGGGGCTCGCCGCGCCGGTTGAGCCGGGTGCGCGCGGGTACCCCGCCGTCATGGGTGACTACGCGCGCACGACCACCGTCCGCACCGACGCCGACGCACTGTTCGGCTACCTCTCCGACGTCAACAACCTGCCGTCCTACTTCGCCGCCATGCGCTCGGCCGAGCCCGCCGAGGGCGACGCCGTGCACACGGTCGCCGTCGTCGACGGCACCACGCGGGAGGGCGAGGCCTGGTTCACCACCGACGCCGAGGCCCGCAGCATCCGCTGGGGCTCGGAGGGCCCGAACAACTACACCGGCGAGCTGTCGGTGACCGGGGCGCCCGAGGGCGCCCAGGTGACCGTCACCCTGCACACCGAGCACGTCGAGGGCGAGCAGATCGAGCACGGCCTCGAGGAGACGCTCGCCCACATCAAGCGCAACGTCGAGGACGGCGCCGACGCCGCGGCACCGGCCGCGGGCTAGGAGGGCCCTGCGGCGTCGTCGCAGACCTTCCTCCGTCTTCGCAGGGGCTGGAACGTGTGCGAGGAGCCGACAACCTCTGCGAGGACGGTCAACGGTGCGATGAACTGCGCTGATCGCGGCGGATCGGGTGGTCGGCCGGGATCTGCACGAGCACGATCCTCGTCCCGTCGGGGTCCTCGACCCACATCTCGTCCAGGCCCCACGGCTCCCGTCGGGGCTCGCGGACGACGTGCCCGGCGAGCTCCCGCGCCGCCGCGGCCAGGTCGCGGACCTGGAGCCAGAGCGCGACGGCGGCGCTCCCGCCGTCGGACCGGCCGGACAGCTCCAGGAACCCGCTTCCCATGAAGAACACCGTGCCGCCCGGGAACTCGCGGGCGATGGCGAGCCCGAGCACGTCGCGGTAGAACGCGAGGCTGCGCTCCCTGTCGACGGGCCGCAGCAGCACCCGTCCCGCGAGGATCTCCACGTCGACGACTCTAGGCTGCGCCGATCACGGGCAGATGGTTGCGCCCGGCCCGCCACCGACCGCCTTCCGCCCGTGATCGGCGCGCGGGGAGCGGTCCTGTGTGGCGCGTCCCCCGCTCGTAGGTTGTGCGAAGGCGGGCCCGTCCAGTTGGGTGGGGGCGACGTTGTTCGAGCCAGGGAGTGCACATCGTGTCAGCACAGTCGTTGAGCCGGGTAGCCATCGTCAACCGCGGTGAGCCGGCGATGCGCCTGATCAACGCGGTGCGGGAGTGGAACGCCGAGGGGTCACCCTCGATCCGGACGATCGCGCTGCACACCGCCGTCGACCGGCACGCGATGTACGTCCGGGAGGCCGACGAGGCCGTCCTGATCGGCCCGGACGACACCGAGTACCTCGGCCCGAGCCCCTACCTCGACTACGCCGAGCTGGAGCGCGCCCTGAAGGTCGCCCGCGCCGATGCCGTGTGGCCGGGCTGGGGCTTCGTCTCGGAGAAGGCCGACTTCGCGCGGCTGTGCCGGGACCTGGGCATCGTGTTCATCGGCCCGTCGCCCGAGGTGATGGACCGGCTCGGCGACAAGATCGCCGCGAAGGAGCTGGCCGAGGAGGTCGGCGTCCCGCTGGCGGCGTGGAGCCACGGCCCGGTCGCGGACCTGGAGGCCGCGCGCGTCCACGCCGACCGCATCGGCTACCCGCTGATGGTGAAGGCCACCGCGGGCGGCGGCGGCCGCGGCATCCGCCGGGTGGACCATCCCGACCAGCTCGCGGAGGCCTTCGAGCGCGCGGGCTCCGAAGCGGCCAAGACCGCGGGCGACGCCACGGTGTTCCTGGAACGGGCGATCTCCGGTGGCCGCCACGTCGAGGTGCAGGTGATCGCGGACGCCACCGGCGACGTCTGGACGCTGGGCATCCGCGACTGCTCGGTGCAGCGGCGCAACCAGAAGGTCATCGAGGAGTCGGCGTCCACCGCGCTGGACGCCGAGCAGGAGCAGCTGCTGCGCACCTCCGCCGCCGCGCTGGCCAGGGCCGCGGGCTACGTCAACGCGGGCACCGTCGAGTTCCTGTACGAGCCCAAGGAGCGCCTGCTGACGTTCCTGGAGGTCAACACGCGGTTGCAGGTGGAGCACCCGGTCACCGAGGCCACCACCGGCGTCGACATCGTCAAGCTGCAGCTGCACGTGGCGGGCGGCGGCACGCTCACCGACATCGCGCCGGAGGCGCCGCCTGCGCGGGGCCACGCGATCGAGGCCCGGCTCACGGCCGAGGACCCCGAGCAGGGCTTCGCCCCCGCGCCGGGCCGCATCGAGCACCTGGCCCTGCCCAGCGGGCCCGGCATCCGCGTCGACACGGGAGTCGCCTCGGGCGACACGATCCCGCCGCAGTTCGACTCGATGATCGCCAAGGTGATCGCGTGGGGCCGCGACCGCGGCGAGGCCCGCGCCCGGCTCTCGCGCGCGCTGCGCCAGACCGCCGCCGTGATCGACGGCGGCACCACCAACAAGGCGTTCCTGCTCGACCTGCTCGACCGGCCCGAGGTGCGCACCGGCGAGACCGACACCACGTGGCTCGACGGCATGATGGCCGCCGGCTACACCCCGCCCCGACGCCTCGACGTGGCGCTGCTCGCCACCGCCGTCGAGGCCCAGGACGCCCACGTCGCCCGCCAGCGCGAGCGGCTGTTCGCCTCGGCCGAGCGGGGCCGTCCCGAGGTCGGCCACGAGACGTGGCACCAGGTGGACGTGCGGGCGGCGGGCGAGTCCTACCGGCTGCGGGTCGCGCAGTCGCGCGGCAACCGCTACCACGTCGAGCTCGACGGGCCCACCGCCGGCGGCGGATCCGGTGTGACGAGCGTGGACGTCGACGCCGAGCGCACCGGGCGCTTCGAGCGCAAGCTCACCGTCGGGGACCGGACCTTCCACGTGCTGTCCGTGCCGCAGGGCTCGGACTACCTCGTCGAGGTCGACGGCGCCGTGCACCGCATCTCCGGCGGCGAGGCCGGGCTGGTCCGGGCCCCCGCGCCCGCGATGGTCGTCTCGATCCCCGTCTCCCCCGGCGACGAGGTGCAGGCCGGCGACGTCGTCGCCATCGTCGAGAGCATGAAGCTGGAGACGGCGCTGCGCGCGCCCGTGGCCGGGCGCGTGCAGGAGATCCTCGTCGACACGAACACCCAGGTGGAGGGTGGCACGAAGCTCGTCCGGCTGGAGCCCGCTCCGCGGAGCGCACGCGGAGCAGGCATCGACGGAGCCGACGCGGGCGCGGTCTCCAGCGGTGAGCGGGCCGATCTCTCGGCACTGTCGGCCCCGCCCGTCTCGGGCTCCGACGCGGCCGCGGTGGCCGCCGACGCGCTCACGTCGCTGCGGTTCCTGGTGCTCGGCTACGACATCGACGAGCGCCCGCTGCTCTCCGCGCTGAACGCCGCCCGCGACACGCTGGCGCCCGACGACTCGGGCGTGCTCCACGGCGAGATCGCCGCCTTCCGGATCTTCGCCGACCTGTGCGCGCTCTCGCGCAACCGCCGCGGGCCCGAGGACGAGTCACAGCAGCTCGACCCGGCCGGCGAGGAGGCCCGCAACCCGCAGGAGTACCTCTACGCCTACCTGCGGTCGCGCGACGCCGACGCCGAGGGGCTGCCCGAGTCGTTCCGGGCGAAGCTGCGCCGGGCGCTGGCGCACTACGGCGTGAGCGACCTCGAACCGTCCCCGGAGCTGCACAGCGCGCTCTACCGGATGTTCCTCGCGCACCGGCGCGCGTCGGCGCACGTGCCGGTGCTGCTGGACCTGCTGCAGTGGCGGCTCGCCCATCCCGACTCGCTGCCCGACGGATCCCGCGACGAGTACCAGCGCGTCCTCGACCAGCTGGTCACGGCCACGCAGCTGCGCCACCCCGTCGTCGGCGGGCTGGCCCGGCGGGTGCGCTACACCTGCTTCGACGCCCCGCTGATCGACGCCGAGCGCGCGGCCGGCCAGGCCGCGGTGCGCGCGGAGCTGGACCGGCTCTCCGACGAGCCCGGCGAGCGAGCCCGCCAGATCGACACGATCGTCTCGGCCGCGGAGCCGATCCTGGGCGTGTTCGGCGACCGTCATCAGGCCGCCATGCTCGAGGTCATGACGCGGCGCTACTACCGCGTCCGCGCGCTGCACGACGTGACGCTGCAGGACCGGGCGGGCCGCCCGCTGCTCACCGCGGGCTACGAGCACGACGGGAAGCGCTACGCCGTGCTGGCCACCACCGTGCACACCACCCCCGGCTCGGCCGCGGGCACCGACCCGATGGCCGTGCAGGGCGACCTGCGGCGGCTGTTGACGCAGGTCCCGGCGGGCACCACGGTGCTGCTGGACCTGTACGTCATCGCCGGTGAGGCGCCCGACGCCGATCCGGAACGCTCGGCCGAGAAGATCCGCGCGCTGCTGGGTCGGCTGCCCGACCAGCTCGCGCGGGTCGCGGTCGCGGTGCGGCGGCCGGCCGGGGACGAGCGGTCGGCGTGGTTCACGTTCCGCGCGGCGAGTAGCGGAGGCGGATCGCCCATCGGCGCCGGATCTGATCGGAAACCGGTCGAGGACCGCACGCTGCGAGGCCTGCACCCGATGGTCGCCGAGCGGCTGGGGCTGTGGCGGCTGGCCGGGTTCGACCTCACGCGCCTGCCCTCGCCGGTCGACGTCCACCTGTTCCGCGCGGTCGGCAAGGAGGCGGCCGACGACAAGCGGCTGATCGTGCTCTCCGACGTCCGCGACCTGTCCGTCCTCCGTGACGACACGGGCCGCATCCGCGCGCTGCCCCAGCTGGAGCACGTCCTCGACGCCTGCATGGACGCCCTGCGCTCGGCCCGCGCCGCCGACCGCGGCGACGGGAAGCTGGACTGGAACCGCGTGCTGCTCTACGTCTGGCCGCTCGTGGACGTGGGCCTCGACGAGCTCGACTCGGTGGTGCGCATCCTCGCGCCGCGGTCGGAGGCGCTGGGCCTGGAGCAGGTGATGGTGCAGTTCCGGCACACGACGGGCGAGTACATGCTGCGCATGTCGCGGCCGCCGGGCGCGGGGCTCACCGTCCGCGTCACGGCGCCGCCGACGGAACCGCTGCGCGAGCTGGACGCCTACGCGCAGAAGGTGATCCGCGCCCGGCGGCGCGGCGCGGTGTACCCGTTCGAGCTGGTGCCGGTGCTGTCGCGGAACCCGGACCGCGGGGGCCCGGCGGGAACGTTCACCGAGTACGACCTCGACTCCTCCTTCGCCCCGGTCCCGGTGGACCGCCCGCCCGGCGGCAACACCGCCAGCATCGTGCTGGGCACCGTGACGACACCGACGGAGCGCTACCCGGAGGGCATGACGCGCGTCGTGCTCATCGGTGACCCGACCCGCGCGCTGGGCGCGCTGGCCGAACCGGAGTGCCGCCGCGTGGTCGCGGCCATCGAGCTGGCCCGGTGGCTGGACGCGCCGATCGAGTGGTTCGCCGTCTCCGCGGGCGCGAAGATCGCGATGGACTCCGGAACCGAGAACATGGACTGGATCTCCCGGGTGCTGCGGGCGATCATCGAGTTCACGCAAGCCGGCGGGGAGATCAACGTCATAGTGACGGGCATCAACGTCGGCGCCCAGCCGTACTGGAACGCCGAGGCGACGATGCTCATGCACACCAAGGGCATTCTCGTCATGACGCCGGAAAGCGCGATGGTGCTGACCGGCAAGTTCTCCCTGGACTACTCCGGCGGGGTCAGCGCCGAGGACAACTTCGGCATCGGCGGCTACGACCGGATCATGGGCCCCAACGGGCAGGCCCAGTACTGGGCGCCCGATCTCAGCGCCGCCGTGGACGTGCTGCTCGCGCACTACGACCACACCTACAAGGCGCCCGGAGAGCTGTTCCCGCGGCCCGCGCCGTCGTCGGATCCCGTCGACCGCGACATCTCCTCCTCGCCGCACTCGGGCCCGGGCTGCGACTTCACGACCGTCGGCGAGGTGTTCTCGGCCAACCCGGGCCGCAAGAAGCCGTTCGACATCCGCTCGATCCTCGAGGCGGTCGCCGACTCCGACCACCCGACGCTGGAGCGCTGGGTCGACATGATCGACGCCGAGGGCGTGGTCGTGCTGGACGCGCACCTGGGCGGGCAGCCGGTGGCGATGCTCGGCATCGAGTCGCGGCCGCTCCCCCGGCGCGGGCGGGTGCCGGTGGACGGGCCCACCACGTTCACGGCGGGCACGCTGTTCCCCAAGTCGTCGAAGAAGGCGGCGCGCTCGATCAACGCGGCCAGCGGCAACCGCCCGCTGGTGGTGCTGGCCAACCTCTCGGGCTTCGACGGCTCGCCGGAGTCGCTGCGGGAGGTGCAGCTGGAGTACGGCGCGGAGATCGGCCGGGCCGTGGTGAACTTCCGGGGCCCGATCGTGTTCTGCGTGGTCAGCCGCTATCACGGCGGCGCGTTCGTGGTGTTCTCCGGGACGCTGAACGACAACATGGAGATCGCCGCCGTCGAGGGTTCCTACGCGTCGGTGCTCGGCGGGGCGCCGGCCGCGGCCGTGGTGTTCGCGGGCGAGGTCAACAAGCGCACCGCGGCCGATCCGCGCATCGCCGAGCTGGAGACCCGCATCGCCGACGCCCGCCAGGCCGGCACGGAGACGGAGGCGGCCCGGCTCACGGCCGAGCTGGCGGCGCTGCGGCCGGTGGTGCGCTCGGAGAAGCTGGGGCAGGTGGCCGACGAGTTCGACACGGCCCACAGCGTGCAGCGGGCCCAGAGCGTGGGCTCGGTGCACCGGATCGTCCCGGCGACGGCCCTGCGCCTGTACCTGGTGGACGCGGTGCAGCGCGGGATGGCGAGAGCGCTGGACTGAGCCGCAGCGGTTCCCGTCCCGCCGTGTGGGCACCCGCCCGACGAGATCGGCCCGCAGCGCAACTCGGGTGCCGACGAGTGTGGCGTCAACGTGGCGGCATGCACATCTTCCGCCTCATCGCACGAGCCGCCCACACTCGCCGGGGCCGGTTCGCGGTTGTCGGTGCCACGTCCATCAGGCTGATCGCCGGCTTCGGCGCCGGCGCGTCCGGCGCCTGGGCGCAGAGCACGGGCCCTCTGCAGGACATCATCGCCACCAGCACTGTCACGAGAGCGGATGGCTCGACGCTGACGACCATCACGTTCCGTGACTACTCGACCGTCCAGACCGAGCTGCCGCCGGCGGGCGCGGCCAAGCCCGGTACGACCCGGACGGTCTTCACCTGTGGCTCGATCAGCCAGTACGTCACGTCGACGGACGAGAGGTCGTGGCGCAACAAGGCCACGGGGGACGTCATCCTCGTGCAGAGGAAGGACGGGTTCGTCGACCGATACGGCAACCGGGTCGGCAACGCGTCGTTGCCGTGGACCGGAATGTGGGCGCCCGGCCTCGGGGGGCGGCCGCAGCACCGGGAGCCGCAGAAGGACTGCAGCCTGCCCTGATCGCCCATCCGGCGTCGACGGCGTCTCCCCGCCATCGCGGGCTCGGGGAGCTGATCCGGATCGGGGGGCCGACGGTGCCGGTGCGCGTTGGCACCTGCACGCCGAAACCGGCCCGAACGGTAACCGAGTCTGACGGAGTGTGAACGGCACTGTGTCAGCATGAGCATTCTCCGCCTACCGGCATCTCGCCTGCACCGACTCGCCGCACTCGGCGCCGCCGTCATCGGACTGATCGCCGTCTACGGCGCTGGAGCGTCCGGCGCCTGGGCGCAGAGTGACGACTCCGCCTATTCGGGAGCGGCCTATGCAGGCGACGTCATCGGCAGGAAGGTCACCACGGACACGGACGGCATGAGGATCATGACCTTGACGTTCAGCGACCATTCGACCGTCTCGATCGTGCAAGGACCGCCTGCCGCACGCACGTCCGACAGGACCGACAGGGTCTTCAGCTGCGGCTCGGCCCATCAAGCCGTCACATCACGGGGAAACAGGGTGTGGAGCTACACGGGCGGAGACGTCGTCCTGTCGCGCTTCGAGGGAAGGTGGAGCGCGCCGGGCGGCATCGACATGAGCGGGGTGGCTGAGGCGTCATTGCCGTGGACCGGGATGTGGGCACCCGGCCTCGACGGGCAGGTGCGACGCCACGCGCCGCAGAAGGACTGTTCTCGGCAGTGACCGCCCATCGGGCGCCGGCGATCCTTCCCCAGGACGCGGGCCTCGCGGTCACCGGGAACCGGACACCCGGCCGACGTCTTACGCACGACCACTGATCAGCGGGAACAGGTTCCCTTGGCGGCCAGGATGCGCTCCACCGCCGTGCTGTTCGCCGCTGCGTCGAGGCGGCCGGCGGCCAGGGCCTGCTCCAGCCCGGCCAGGACGGGGGCGATGCGGCCGCCGGTCGACCACAGGGCCATGTCGGCGCCCGCGGACAGCGCCGTCTCCACGGCCTTGGGCAGCGTGAACGTGCCCGTGATGGCCTTCATCCCGCCGAGGTCGTCGGTGACCACCATGCCGTCGAAGCCGTACTCGCCGCGCAGCAGCTGGTAGACCGCGGGCGTCAGGGAGCTGGGAAGGTCGGTGGTCAGGCCCGGGACGTCGAGGTGGCCGACCATCACCGCCGTCGGGCCGGTGCCGAGCAGCGCCGCGTAGGGCCTCAGGTCGACGGCCTTCAGCTGCGCCAGGGGCGGGGTGGTGACGCGGCCGCGGTGGGAGTCGCCGCTCGCGTGGCCGTGGCCGGGGAAGTGCTTGAGCACCGTGACGATCCCGGCCTCGCGCTGGCCCTGCGCGTAGGCGGCGGCGTAGCGCGTGACGACGTCCGGGTCGTTGCCGAAGGAACGGTCGCCGATGACGGCGCCCGAGGGCTGGTCGCTGACGTCGACGTCCGGCGCCATGTTCATCGTGATGCCCCGGGCCAGCAGCTTCCCCGCCCGGGCCCGCGCGACGTCGTGGACCTCCGCGGGTGTCATCGTGCGCGCCATCGTGCGCGCGCTGGGCAGGTCGCCGTCGAGCGCGTCGATGCGCTGCACGCGGCCGCCCTCGTCGTCGACGGCGACGGCGAGCGGGATGCGCGACATCGCCTGCACGCCGCGCAGGGCCTGGTCCTGCAGCAGGGCGGTGGCGTTGCCGCCGACGAAGATCCCGCCGACCTGGGTGTCGCGCACGGTCGCGGCGGTGCCGGCCGGGTCGTCGCCCTGCACGCCGACCATGAGCCGCTGCGCCAGGCGGGCGCGGGTGGGCATCGCCGCGACGACGGCGGCGCAGTTCGGCAGGCGGTTCGGGCCGAGCGCGAGGCCGGTGAGCGCGGGGGCGGGAGCCGACGGGGCCACGGAGGCGGCGACCGCCTGTGAGGCTGCCGCGGGTGAGGCGGCCGCCGGCGGCGCGACCAGGAGACCGCCGACCATCCCGGCCAGGAGACCGCCGAGCAGCGGCACGGCCGAGCGCCGCGTGGCGCGGGGGGCTCTCGTGACGGACATCGCCGACCATCATGCACGCCGGGCGGCCGCGCGACTCGCACCCACACCCCCGTTCAACGGGTGTGCCGAAGCAACGTCGGGTGTGCGGCCGCACGACCCGCACTCCACACCCCCACCCAGCCCCCACACCCCCCTCCAACGGGGCGTGCCGAAGCAACGACGGGTGTGCGGCCGCACGACCCCCGCTCCACACCCCCACCCAGCCCCCACACCTCCCTCCAACGGGGGGTGTGGGACGACCTGGGGGTGTGTCGCTCGCTCGCCGACCGCGCTCGCCGACGTCGCTCGCCGGCCCCGCTCGCGTCGCTCTCGCGCGAGGCGACGGATCGCCGGTACGGTCCGGCCGATGGCCCCGACACACGCCCGAGCCGCCGTGGAGGAGCGCCCCGCGGTGGCCTGGGGCGGGATCGGGGCACTGGCGGGCGCGGTGACGCTCCTGCTGCTGGCCGCGGCCGGCGGCTACGGGTTCCACCGCGACGAGCTCTACTTCCTGCGCGCCGGATCGGAGCCCGCGTTCGGCTACGTCGACCAGCCCCCGCTGACGCCGCTGCTGGCCCACGCCCTCGACGTCCTGTTCCACGGTTCGCTGGTCGGACTGCGGCTGCCGTCGGCTCTGATAGGCGGCGCCGTCGTCCTGCTCACCGGGCTGATCGCCCGCGAGTTCGGCGCGGGACGCGGCGCGCAGCTGCTGGCCGCGGGGTGCACCGCCGTGGCCGGCATCGTGCTGATCGTCGGGCACTGGCTCTCCACGGCCACCGTCGACCTGCTGTTCTGGACGCTGATCACCTGGCTCGCCGTGCGGTCGCTGCGCGACGGCGGGCCGGGGTGGCTGCTGGTGGGCGTCGCCGCCGGCGTCGGGCTGCAGAACAAGCTGCTGCCGGGGGTCCTGCTGGCGGCGCTGCTGATCGGGGTGCTCGCGGTAGGGCCGCGCGCGGCGCTGCGCTCGCCGTGGCCGTGGCTGGCCGGGGTCGTCGCGCTGGCGCTGTGGTCGCCCAACCTGGTCTGGCAGGCGGCCAACGGCTTCCCCCAGCTCGCGCTGGCCGGCGCGATCGCGGGCGGCAGCTCGATCAGCAGCCAGCCGTGGTACCTGTTCGTCCCGTTCCAGCTGCTGCTCGTCAGCCCCGTGCTCGTGCCGGTCTGGGCGCTGGGCTGGTGGCGGCTGGCCCGCGATCCCCGGCTGCGGGCGTGGCGCGGCGTCGCCGTGGCCTACCTGCTGCTCCTGGTCCTGTTCACGGCCACCGGCGGCAAGCCCTACTACCTGGCCGGGCTCTACCCGGTGCTGCTCGCCGCGGGCGCCGAGCCGGTGCTGGGGTGGGCGCGGCGGTGGCTGATCGGCGTCGCGCTGGGGCTCAGCCTCGTGGTGTCGGCCGTGCTGGCCCTGCCGATCGTGCCGGTGGAACGCCTGGCCGACACGCCCGTCACGGCGGTCAACCCCGACGCGGGCGAGACCGTGGGGTGGCCGCAGCTCGTCGCCGCGATCGCCGCGGTGCGGGTGACGCTGCCGGGCGAGCGCGTGGCCGTCCTCACGCAGAACTACGGGGAGGCCGGCGCCGTCGACCACTTCCTCCCCGCGCTCCGGCCCGCCCACTGCGGCCAGAACGCGTACTGGTCGTGGGGCCCGCCGCCCGACGACGCGACGGCCGTGATCGTCGTCGGCTACCCGGAGCAGCAGGTCCGGGCGCTGTTCGGCCGCGTGGAGCCGGCAGCGACGATCGACGACGGCGTCGGGCTCGACAACACCGAGCAGGGCAGGCCGATCTGGGTCGCCCGCGACCGCCGGGCTCCGTGGGCCCAGCTCTGGCCGCAGCTGCGGCGGCTGTCCTGAATCGTCGTGCGGGGTGCTGGGCTGCGGCGACCGCTCAGCCGCCGTCGAACACCCAGAACCGCAGCACGAGGTAGCGCCCGATCCCGCCGAACACGCTCGCCACCGCGACCGCCAGCGACTGCAACGCCGGGCTGGGCTCCTCGACCAGCAGGGCCAGCGTGATCAACACCGCGGAGCTGTAGACCGCGTAGAAGACGACCGTGGCGCCGTTCTGGACGTAGGTGCGCCACCGGTGGGCGGACGGCACGGCGCCGAACGTGAAACGGCGGTTGATCTCCGTGCTGAGCAGGGTGCTGAGCACGAGCGCGACCAGGTTCGCGAGCAACGTCTCCCACCAGGTGCGGAGCACGAGGAAGAGCACCGCGTTCGCCACCGTGCCCAGCCCGCCCACGACCGCGTAGCGGGCCAGCTGGGTGGCGAGCGGGTGGGCCTGGCGGACGCGGGCGCGGAACGATTCCGGCACGGCGACGAGCGGCCCGCCCACGGAGAGCGCTGCACCCGTCACGTCCACCACGTCCTTCCTGCTTCGATGGTCGTCTCTACCCGCCGTCTCGGCGCGGCAAACCGGTGTGTGCTGCCTCACCTGCGAGAACGCCGCGCGTCACCATGATCAACCGGCGGGCTGGGGTGCCGCCGGGGCGGCGCTGGACGGCGCGGCGCCACCCGCGACGGGCGGGGCCGGCGGAGCGGGAGGGGTGCCACCGTCGGCACGCGGGGGCTGCGGTCCACCGGCCGGCCCGCGGGCCCGGGGTCCGCCCGCGGGCGGGGCGGGGGGGCCGCCGGCCGGTGGCGCGCACACCGCACCGGGTGCCGCGGCATCCCCGGTGGGCGGGGTGGGAGCAGGGGTGTCGGCGGGCGCGGCGGACGTCGACGTGGTGGTCGCCGACGAGGCGGCGGCGACCGGTGTGGCCGCCCCCGCCGAGCCGACGACCAGGCCCGTGACCAGCCCGCCGACCAGCAGCCCGCCGACCGCGGCGGCCACCAGCGGCAGCCGCCGGGATCGGGTGGGAACGGGTCGGGTGTCGTCGTTCATGAGGATCTCCTTCGGTGGGATTTCAGGGATGCGGGACGGACGACGGGATCGCCCGGCCCACCGCGTCGACGACGGCGCTGTGGCCGCCGAGCGCCGCGAGGACGGTCGTGACCGGCGCCAGGGGCCCCGGCCCGAGGACCGCCGGCAGCACCGCCGCGAGCAGCCAGACCACGAGCAGCGCCGACGCCGCCCCGGCCAGCGCGCCGAGCGCCCGGTCGAGCACGGCGAGCCGGCCGCCGACGAGCACGCGCGACAGCAGCCGGCCGAGCGCGCCGCCGATCGCGGCGCCGAGCAGCAACCCGCCGACGACGCCGACGACCAGCAGCACCCGGCGGCTCGCGCCGTCGGTGCCGAGCTCGGCCAGCCGCGCGCCGAGCGCCGTGCAGAGCCCGGCGCCGACCAGCAGCCCGAGCAGGGTCCCGGCCCGGCCGCCACCGCCGAGGCGGCGGAAGCCGGTGATCGCCGCGGCGATCACGAGGACGACGATGAGGACGTCGATCACGGTCACGGGAACGACGCTGCGCCGCGATCCTGAATCCCAGCTGAGCGCACCGGCCGGGAGCGGTGATCGCTCAGGTTGGGCTCAGGAACGCCGGGGAAGGTCGGGGCATGCCAGCACAGGGGGGAGCGCGGGTCCTCGTCGTGGAGGACTCGGAGGCGATCCGGGTGAGCGTCGTCGACGCGCTCGTCGACGCCGGGTACGTGGCGGGCGGGCGGGTCGACGGCGGCGGCCTGGAGGACCTGCTCGACGCGTTCCGCCCGGACCTGGTGATCCTGGACGTCATGCTCCCCGGCCGCGACGGCTTCGCCCTCATCCCCGTCGTGCGCGAGCGCACCGACGCCGGGATCGTGCTGCTCACCGCGCGGGACGCGCTGGAGGACCGGCTCCGCGGCCTCGACGGCGGCGCCGACGACTACGTGGTCAAGCCGTTCCTGCTCGCCGAGCTGGTGTCGCGCGTCGGGGCGGTGCTGCGCCGCCGGGGCCGCGAGACCGCGGCGATCCAGCTCGGCGACCTCGTCCTGGACGCCGGCGCGGGCGTGGTCAGCCGGGCCGGTGTCGTGCTGGACCTGACCGCCACCGAGCTGCGGCTGCTGCGCTACCTGGTCGCCCAGCGCAACCGGACCGTCGGCAAGCCCCAGATCCTCGCCGCCGTCTGGGGTTACGACGCCTACGACCACAACCTCGTGGAGGTCTACATCTCGTCACTGCGCCGCAAACTGGGCGAGCCGCGGATCCTGCACACCGTCCGCGGGCTGGGCTACGTGCTGCGGGTGGGCCAGTGAGCACGCCGACTCCGTCGTTGCGCGGGCGGGTCACCGCGACCGTCCTGGGGTTGTTCGCGCTGCTGCTCGTGCTGGTGGTGGTGCTCGTCGACGTCGCGCTCGGCGCGCGCCTGACCCAGGACCTCCAGCTGCGGCTGTCGGACCGCGTGCTCCGCGCCCAGCAGCTCTCCGACGCGGGCGCCGCGCCGCCGGAGCTCGTCTCGCTGCTGCAGGGCCAGGACATCCGCGTCCGCGTCGTCACCGCCGACGGCGACAGCTACGGAGACCCGGGCCTGGGGCCGCTCGGCCCGCCGGCACCGGCGGACCCGCCGCGCGGCGCAGCAGGATCCGCCCCGGCCCCCTCCGCCCCCGCGTCCGGCCGGCCGGCCCCCGCCCGTCCGGGAGGCGGCGCCCCGCCCGCCCGGGGCACCGGCGGCATCCCCGGACCTCCGACGCCTCCCGCGGCCACCAGCACCACGGTCACGCGGACGCTGTCGGACGGGTCGACGCTCGTGCTCGTCGGCGACACCACGTCGATCACCGACGTCCGCACGCAGCTGCGGTGGCTGATGGCCGCCGCGGCCGTGGGAGCGCTGCTCGTCGCCGCGTTCGTGCTGGTCCTGGGCGTCGGGACGGCGCTGCGCCCGCTGGACCGCATGACCGCGCTGGCCCGCCGCATCACCGCGGGCGACCGGGGCACCCGGCTCGACCCGGACCGTCCCGGCAGCGAGCTGGGCCGCGCCGCCGCCGCGTTCGACGGCATGCTCGACGCGCTGGAGGACGCCGAGACCCGGGCGCGCGCCTCCGCCGCCGAGACCCGTGGCTTCCTCTCCGACGCCGCCCACGAGCTGCGCACCCCGCTGGCCGGCATCCAGGCCCTCGCCGAGTCGATCGCGCACGCGCCGGGGGCGGACCAGCGCCAGCGGCGCCGCGCCCGCCTGCTGATGTCCGAGACCGGACGGGCCGCGCGGCTGGTCGCCGACATGCTCGACCTCGCCCGCATCGAGGAGGGCGTGGCGCTGGAGATCGCCGACATCGACCTGGTCGCGGTCGTGGCCGCCGAGGTGGAACGGGTGCGGGTGCTGGCCCCCGGCACGGCGGTGACCACGTCCGGTCCCGAGACGCTGCGGCTGCGGGCCGACGCCGCGCGCGTCGGCCAGATCATGACCAACCTGCTCGACAACGCCCGCCGCCACACCCCGCCCGACGGGCGGATCAGCGTCGCGATCGGCCCCGGTGCCGAGGTGGTGGTGGCGAACACCGGCCCCACCATCGCCGAGGAGGACCGGGAACGGATCTTCGGACGGCTGGTGCGGCTGCAGGAGTCCCGCGACCGTGACAGCGGCGGCGCCGGCCTCGGCCTCCCGGTCGCGAGGGGCCTGGCCAGGGCCCACGGCGGCGACCTGGTGTGCGAGCCGGCCGAGGGAGGGGCGAGCTTCCGCCTCACCCTCCCGGCGTGATCGCCGCTGCTCAGAGGGCCAGGAAGACCGTCTCGTCCGCTCCCTGCAGGCGGATGTCGAACCGCAGCCGCCCCGGCCCGTCCGGTGTCGCGACCAACGTGCGCGCCCGCTCGGGCGGGAGCGAGGAGAGCAGCGGGTCGGTGGCGTTGGCGGGGGCCTCGTCCGGGAAGTAGATGCGCGTGACGACCCGGTCGAGCAGGCCGCGCGCGAACACCGAGACGTCGATGTGCGGGGCCTGGCCGTCGCCGGTCGCACCGGGCTTCGCCGTGACGATGGTGAAGCGGCCGTCGGCGTCGGTGGGGCAGCGCCCGAAGCCGGGCGCGGGGTCGACCTGCCAGGTCTCGACGAGCCCGTCGGACACGGGATCGCCGGCCCCGTCGGTCAGCACGCCCGAGACCCGGATCCCGCCCGGCACGACGACGTTCCCGTCCGGCCAGGTCAGGCCGATGCTCAGGAACGGCCCGACCGTCTGCGAAGGCGTCTCACTCATGGCCCCTCCTCATCGTGCGCTGCCTCGAAGACCGACTGCTCGCTGCCGCGCAGGACGATGTCGAACCGGAAGGCGAGCGCCCAGTCCGGCCGGGTCGCCTCCAGGTCGAACGTGGAGATCATGCGGCGGCGCGCGGCCTCGTCCAGCACCGAGTTGAAGATCGGGTCCTGGGCGAACAGCGGGTCGTCCGGGAAGTACATCTGCGTCACCAGCCGCTGGGTGAACGCCCGCCCGAACAGCGAGAAGTGGATGTGAGCGGGTCGCCAGGCGTTGTGGTGGTTGCCCCACGGGTAGGCGCCGGGCTTGATCGTGGTGAACGTGTAGTGGCCGGTCGCATCCGTCACCACGCGCCCGCCGCCGGTGAAGTTCGGGTCCAGCGGCGCCGACCAGGTGTCGCGGGCGTGGGCGTAGCGGCCGGCGGCGTTGGCCTGCCAGACCTCGACGAGCGTGTCCGGCACGGCGCGCCCGTCCGAGTCGCGGACCTGCCCGAACACGACGATCCGCTGCCCGATCGGCTCGCCCGCGTGCTGGGTGGTCAGGTCGTGGTCGGACGGGCCGACCGGCCCGGTGATCAGCGGGCCGGTGACCTCGGTCAGGCGGTGCCGGAGCACCACCGGCGCCTGCGAGGGCGCTCGCAGCACGGTGCTCTTGTAGGCCGGGAACAACAAGGGTGGCGACCAGGTGGACGTCATCTAGACAGCTCCGTGGGGCAGGCCGACGTAGTTCTCGGCGAGGCTGGTGGCGGCGGCGCGGGAGGACACGGTGTAGCGCAGCTGGGAGAGCTGCAGCCGGTGCTGGAACGCGTCGTCGCCGGCGAAGTTGTGCAGCATCGAGGTCATCCACCACGAGAAGTGCTCGGCGCGCCAGACGCGGCGCAGGCAGGTGTCGGAGTAGCCGTCGATGCCGGCGTCGTCGCCGCGTTTCAGGTGTGCCTCCAGCGCCTCGGCCAGCACCCGGACGTCGGCGATCGCGAGGTTCATGCCCTTCGCCCCGGTCGGCGGGACGATGTGCGCGGCGTCGCCCGCGAGGAACAGCCTCCCGTGCCGCATCGGCTCGCAGACGTTGCTGCGCATGCCCGTGACGCTCTTCTCGATCAGCGGGCCCTCGTTGATCGCGGTGCCCAGCCGCACCCGCAGCTCGTCCCAGACCTGCGCCTCCGACCAGGAGTCGGCGTCGGTGTCGGGCGGCACCTGCAGGTAGAGGCGCGTCACCTCGGGGCTGCGCATCGAGTAGAGCGCGAACCCGCGGGGATGGTTGGCGTACACCAGCTCGTCGTGGATCGGCGCGGCCTTGGCCAGGATGCCGAGCCAGGCGAAGGGGTACCGCCGGTCGAAGGTCTGCGACGGCACCGCCGAGCGGCTGATGCCGTGGAAGCCGTCGCACCCGGCGATCACGTCGCAGTGCAGCTCCTCGTGGCGGCCGTCCTGGGTGAAGCCGATGACGGGGTCACCGGTCAGCCCGTCGAGCGTGACGTCGGAGACCTCGAACCGGACGTCGCCACCGTCGCGCAGGCGGGCGGCGACGAGGTCCTTGACGACCTCCTGCTGCCCGTACACGACGATGCCGCGGCCGACGAGGTCGGCGAAGTCGATGCGGTGCTCGGCGTCGTCGAAGCGCAGGGAGATGCCCTCGTGCGGCAGGCCCTCGCGGTCCATCCGCTCGCCGAGGCCGACGTCGCGCAGCAGCTCGACTGTCGGGTGCTCCAGCACGCCGGCGCGGACCCGCCGCTCGACGTACTCGCGGCTGCGTGCCTCGAGCACGACCGACTCGATCCCCTGGCGGGCCAGCAGGTGTGACAACAGCAACCCTGCTGGTCCCGCGCCCACGATTCCCACCTGGGTGCGCATCACCCCACCCTGATGGATCCCGGTGCCCGCGCTCGACGGGGCTTCCGCAGAGCGGAAGGATGGCGCCCATGGGAGTGGCGTCGCGCGTGCTCGACGTCCTGGCGGCGTTCGACGGCACCGACCTCACGCTGACCGCCATCGCCCGCCGCGCCGGGATCCCGCTCACCACGGCGCACCGGATCGTCGGCGAGCTGGCCGCGTGGGGGGCGCTGGAACGCGCCGACGACGGGCGGTACCGGGTCGGGCTGCGGCTGTGGGAGGTCGGCGCGCTGGCCCCGCGCGGGCTGGGGCTCCGCGAGCGGGCCATGCCGTTCCTGGAGGACCTGGTCGAGGTGACGCGCCAGAACGTACAGCTCGCGGTCCTGGACGGGCGCGACGCGGTCTACGTCGAGCGCCTGTCCGGGCGGGGCGCGGTCAGCGTGATCACGCGGGTGGGCGGGCGGCTGCCGCTGCACGCGACGGGCGTCGGGCTGGTGCTGCTGGCCCACGCCGACGTCGAGCTGCAGGAGGAGGTGCTGGCGGCGCCGCTGCAGAGGTACACGTCGAAGACGGTCTGCCGCCCCGACGACCTGCGCCGCATGCTGGCCGACGTGCGACGGACCGGCGTCGCGATCAGCGACGGGCAGATCGAGCTGATCGCGCTGTCGATCGCGGCGCCGGTGCGCGGGCCGCGGGGCGACGTCGTGGCGGCGTTGTCGGTGGTGGTGCCGGCGGGCTCGGACGCCCGGACCCACGTGCCGGTGGTGCGGGCGGCCGCGCGGGGGATCTCGCGGGCGCTCGGCGCGTGATCCCTGCTTGCGCTCGGGTCGGTGCGGGGACAACGATCACGCCGATGGACGTCGTGGAGTTCCGCCCCACCCCTGATCAGTTCGCGTGGACGTTCGGCGGAGCCGCGCCGACGCACACGATCAAGCCCGGCACCGCGCTGAAGCTCTGGACCGAGGACGCGTTCTCGGGGCGGCTGCAGCGCGTCACGGACATGCCGTCGCAGGTGCTCGACATGACCGAGGTGAACCCGCAGACCGGCCCGTTCCTGGTCGAGGGCGCGGAGCCGGGCGACACCCTGGCGATCCACATCGTCGACCTCACGCCCGCCCGCGACTGGGCCGCGTCCACCACGATCCCGTTCTTCGGCGCCCTGACCGGCACCGACCGCACCGCGCTGCTGCAGGAGCCGCTGCCGGAGCGGACCTGGATCTACCAGCTCGACCGGGCCCGCGGCGTCGTCCTGTACGAGGCCCGCAACCTCAGCCTGGAGCTGCCGATCGCGCCGATGCTGGGAACGGTCGGGGTCGCGCCCGCCGGGCGCGAGGTGCGCACGAGCCTCGTTCCGGACAAGTTCGGCGGCAACATGGACACCCCGGAGATGAAGCCCGGCACCACCTGCTTCCTCGGCGTCAACGTGCCGGGCGCGCTGTTCTCGCTCGGCGACGGGCACTACCGGCAGGGCGAGGGCGAGAGCTGCGGCACCGCCGTCGAGGGCGCGATGGACGTCACGGTGATCGTCGACCTGGTCAAGGGGGACGCGCGGAGCGCAGGCGGAGCGCGCATCGGCACCGCCCCGGAGTGGCCACGGCTGGAGCAGGACGACCACTACGCCGTCGTCGGCTCGTCGCGGCCGCTGGAGGACGCGTGGCGGGCCAGCCAGGTCGGGATGATCACGTGGCTCGGCGAGCTGTACGGGCTCGACGCCCTCGACGCCTACCAGCTGCTCACCCAGATCAGCCTCAGCCCGCTCGCCAACGTGGTGGACGCGAACTACAGCGCGGTCACGAAGGTCCAGAAGTCGTTGCTGCCGGCCACCGACGCCTACGGCGGCATGCACCGCCACCTGCGCTCGCTCTCGAAGGGACTCGTCTGATGGATCTCCAGCTCAACGGCAAGGCCGCGATCGTCACCGGCGGCACGAAGGGCATCGGGCGCGCGATCGTCGAGGCGCTGCTGGCCGAGGGCGCCCGGGTGGCGTTCTGCGCCCGCAACGCCGAGGAGGTGGAGAAGGCCGCCGCGGAACTGGGGGCGACCGGCACCGCGCTCGACGTCGGCGACGGTGACGCGCTGAAGGCGTGGGTGGCCGCGTCCGCCGAGGCGTTCGGCGGGCTGGACGTGGCCGTCGCCAACGTCAGCGCGCTCGCGATCGGGTCGGGCGAGGACAACTGGAAGGCCGGGTTCGAGGTCGACCTCATGCACACCGTGCGGTTGAGCGAGGCCGCGACGCCGTTCCTGGAGGCGTCGAAGGGGTCGGTGGTGGCGGTGTCGTCGGTGTCCGGCCGCGAGGTCGACTTCGCCAAGGACGCCTACGGCACGATGAAGGCTGCGGTCGTGCACTACATCGCGGGGCTCGCGCTCCAGCTCGCACCCTCGGGAGCGCGGGCCAACTGCGTCTCCCCAGGCAACACCTACTTCCCCGGCGGCGTGTGGGCGGGCATCGAGGGCGGCAACCCCGCGCTCTTCTCGACCGCGCTCGGGCTCAACCCGACCGGCCGCATGGCGACGCCCGAGGAGGTCGCGTACGCCGTCACGATGCTCGCGAGCCCGCGCGCGTCGTTCATCACCGGCACGAACCTGGTCGTCGACGGCGCGCTCACCCGGGGGGTCCAGCTCTAGTGCGCGAGTTCCGCGTCGACGTCCCGGAAGCCCAGCTCGACGACCTCCGCTCCCGGCTGGCCCGCACGCGCTGGCCGGAGCCGTCCACCGTGGAGGGTTGGACGCAGGGCGTGCCGCTGGAGTACGCACAGGAGCTGTGCGCGTACTGGGCGCAGCGCTACGACTGGCGCCGCTGCGAGGCCGAGCTCAACGCGCTGCCCCAGTACGTCACCGGGCTCGACGGCGGCGGGGACGACACGCTCGACGTCCACTTCCTGCACGTTCGCTCGCCGCATCGCGAGGCGATCCCGCTGCTGCTGACGCACGGCTGGCCGGGCTCGGTGATCGAGTTCCTGGACGTCGTCGGGCCGCTGACCGAGACGTTCCACGTCGTCGCGCCGTCGCTGCCGGGGTACGGGTTCAGCGCCAAGCCGACGGTGTCCGGCTGGGGCGTCGAGCGGATCGCGACGGCCTGGGCGCAGCTCATGGACCGCCTCGGCTATGACCGCTGGGTGGCGGCGGGCGGCGACTGGGGCTCGATCATCACCTCGGCGCTGGGGACGGCGGCCCCCGACGGGCTCGCCGGCATCCACGTGACGATGCCGACCGCGCAGCGCCCGCCCGACGGGTCCGTGCCGCAGCTGACCGCCGCCGAGGAGGCGGCGCTGAACGACGGCCGCACGTTCCGGCGGCTGGGCACCGGCTACTCCGCCGAGCAGTCCACCCGCCCCCAGACGCTCGGCTACGGCCTGCTCGACTCCCCGGTGGCCCAGTGCACGTGGATCGTCGAGAAGTACTGGGACTGGACGGACTGCGCAGGGCATCCGGAGAACGTGATCACGCGCGACCGCCTGCTGGACAACGTGATGCTCTACTGGCTGCCGGGCACCGGCGCGTCGTCGGCGCGGCTGTACTGGGAGAGCTTCGGACGGCGGCGCCGGACCGACGAGGTCACGGTCCCCACCGGCGTGACCCTGTTCCCCCACGAGCTCTACCGCCTCCCCCGTAGCTGGATCGAGCGCCGCTACACCGACCTGCGCCACTACACCGAGCAGAAGACCGGCGGCCACTTCGCGAGCATGGAGCAACCGGAGACGTACGTGGCCGAGCTCCGCGCCTTCTTCACCACCCTCTGACCCCCCCGCGAGTCGACCATCTCGACACGCGGTATCAGCCGATCCGCCCCCAAACCCCCCGCGAGTCGACCGATCCGACACGCCGTGTTGGCCGATCCGGCCCACCTTCCCAACCCCCGCGAGTCGACGATCTCGGCACACCGTTGTCGCCGATCGGACACGCCGGGTCGGCGTCACGCCGATGTGCGGAATCCGCGATCTCACCGTGTCGGATCGGTCGACTCGCCGGGGTGGGGTGGGCCGGATCCGCGATCTCACCGTGTCGGATCGGTCGACTCGCCGGGTGGGGTGGGCCGGATCGGCGGTCTCACCGTGTCGGATCGGTCGACTCGCGGGGTTAGTCGAAGGCCAGGACGGAGGCCGTGAAGCCGTGGAGGTGGTTGCGGCCGCCCACCGGGCCGATCTCGCCGGCGGCGAAGAAGCCCGCGACGCCCTCGGCGCCGAGCGTGGCGCGGACCGTGCGGACGTCGTGGTCGGCGCTGTCGAACATCGTCGTGCCCCGGCCGTTGCAGGAGAACAGCAGCGCCCCGCGGGCCGGGCCGCCGAGCAGCTCGGTCAGGTCCTCCCCCGCCGCCGCGGCGTCGCGCACCTGGAACCGCACGGTCTGCCCCACCTCCACGACCTCCCCGACGGCCACCGCGCCCGTTCCCTCGTCGGCGCCGACGACGCCGCGGACGAGGAAGTCGCCGCGGCCGTGGTCCTCGGCGTACTCGTCCATCGCGATGCCCATGTGCAGCCCGCGCGCGGCCAGCTCCTGCTCCGCGGGCGGCAGCGCCGTGACGATCTCCAGCAGGCGCGTGTAGGCGGGGGTGCCGGCCAGCTCGAAGATCACGTTGCGGTCGGCGCGGGTGATCGTCATCGGCGGGCCGATCGGGCGGCAGCCCTGGCTGACGACGGTGCGCACCCCGACCTCCCCGCCCAGCACGAACCCCACCCCACCGCGGGCGACCACCTCGCCGTCGACGAACAGCCGGTTGGCACCCGGGCCGGAACCCGCCCCGGCCAGGCCGCCGACCAGCGGGAACCCCGGCATCAGCACGTTGCTGCGCTCCAGGAACCCGCCGACCGGGAACGAGTACGGATCCACGAGCATCGCGGCCACGCGGTCGTCCGAGCGCAGCTGCGGCAGCCCGGAGACCTGCACGCCGTCGTCGCTGCGGCTGACGTCGAGCCGGTAGGTGCTGATCCGGGTGCCGGGCAGCGCCGCCGCCCAGACCGCCACGGCCGGGCCCCGCTCCTGCCCGTGCCCGTCGCCGATCACCCCGCCCGCGGTGGCCCCGACCGTGGTCCCGGCCCCGGCGAGCGACATGGCCCGGAGCCCGGCCGCGGCCGCCTGGTCGGGACTGTGCTGCGCGCCGGGCGCGACGAACACGCACACGAGATCGGGCGCCGCACCGCCGAGCCCGCCCAGGGCCTGCGCGACCGCCACCTCCGCCGCGCCCTCGAGATCGGGCCCGACGGCGAGGCCGTCACCGAATCGCCGCTCATGAGCCATCACCCCATGGTGACAGGGAGACTGGCCCGATGCGCATCGTCGTCGTGAACCCGAACACCACCGCGTCCATGACGGAGACGATCCGGGTCGCCGCCGCGGCGGCCGCGTCGCCCGGCACGGAGGTCGTCGCCGTCACGCCGGCCATGGGGCCGGTCTCGATCGAGAGCCACTACGACGAGGCGCTCGCCGTGCCCGGCCTGCTCGACGCGATCCGCCGCGAACCCGCCGACGGCTACGTGGTCGCCTGCTTCGGCGACCCCGGCCTGCACGCCGCGCGCGAGCTCGCCGCGGGGCCGGTCGTCGGGATCGCGGAGGCGGCGATGCGCACGGCCGCGTACCTCGGGCGCGGCTACAGCGTTGTCACCACGCTCGGCCGGACGGCGGGACGCGCGTGGGAGCTCGCCGAGCGCTACGGCGCGCCCCGCAGCTGCCGCAACGTCCGGGCCTGCGAGATCCCGGTGCTGGAGCTGGAGAACCCCGGGTCCGACACAAGGCGTGTGATCACCGCGGAGTGCGCCCGGGCCGTCGCGGAGGACGGCTGCGACGCGATCGTGCTCGGCTGCGCCGGGATGGCCGACCTGTGCGCGCACATCAGCGCGGCGATCGGCGTCCCGGTCGTCGACGGGGTGGCCGCCGCGACCCGGGCCGTCGAGTCGCTGGTGGCGCTGGGCCTGACGACGGGCAAGCGGGGCGAGTACGCGGCCCCGCTCCCCAAGTCCTACGTGGGCGCGCTGAGCGGCTTCGGGCGCTGATCACGGGCGGGCGGCGGCCCGGGAAGACCGACCGGCGACCACCTGCCCGTGATCAGCGGGGGAGGCCGCCCGCCGCGCGCAACAGCAGGTGCATGGCCAGGTCCGTGGAGCGCTCCCGGATGTCGGCGCGGTCACCGGGCATGCGCGGGTCGCGGGCGAGCACCTGCCCGTCGCCGGTCGTCACGCAGAAGCACACGTAGCCCACGGGCTTGGCCTCCGTGCCGCCCCCGGGGCCGGCCACGCCGGTGATCCCGACGCCGATGTCGGCACCGAAGCGGGCGCGCGCGCCGTCAGCGAGAGCCCGGGCCACCTCCGGCGACACCGCCCCGTGCGAGGCGATCATCTCCGCGGGCACGCCGAGCAGCGCCGTCTTGGCGTCGTTGGAGTACGCCACCACCCCGCCCGCGACATACGCGCTGGACCCGGCCCGGTCCACCAGCCGCGACGCCAGCATGCCGCCGGTGCACGACTCCCCGGTCGCGACCGTCCAGCCGCGATCCAGCAGGGCGCGGGCCAGCAGCTCGTCGGTGGTCGAGCCGTCCGCGCTGACCAGGTGCCTCGCGTGCCGCGCCGCCAGCTCCGCGTGCAGCTCGGACGCGACGTCCTCGGCGCCGGGCAGCGGCCGGATGTCGACCTCCAGCTCCGAGCGGCGCAGGCACGTCGTCACCTCGACACGAGAGAGGTCGCGCGCCGCGCCGATCTCGCGCAGCGTCGCCGCGATCTCCGACTCGGGGAACCCGAAGAACCGCAGCTCCCGCGACGCCGCCGCGGGCACGCCCGCGAGCAGGTCCCGCACCGGGGCGGACGCCAGGGCGGCCGGCCACATCCCCTGCAGCTCCCGCGGCGGGCCGGGCAGCACGACGACGATCGGCCCGTCGGGACGCGACACGACCAGCCCGGGCGCCGTGCCCACCGGCATCAGCGCGACGGCCCCGCGCGGCACCATCGCCTGCTTGCGGTTGGCCTCGTCCAGCGCGGGCCCGGAGAACCCGGTCCGCTTCGCCCAGCCCGCGAGGATCCCGGCGATGTGCTCGCGCATGGGCTCGTCGAGCTCGAGGTCGACACCGGCGAAGGACGCGACGACCTCGGCGGTCAGGTCGTCGGCGGTCGGGCCGAGCCCACCGCTCGTGACGACGAGCGCGACGCCCGCGTCGGCGGCGAAGTGCAGCGCGGCCGCGAGGTCGTCGGGCCGGTCGCCGACGACGAGCAGGTGCGCCACCTCGAAGCCCAGCCGCCCCAGCTCCGTCGCCAGGAACGGGCCGTTGCGGTCGGAGATCACGCCGGTGAGCAGCTCGCTGCCGGTGACGACGACCGCGGCGCGGGGCCGCGAAGCAGTGTCCATCCCCCGACCCTATGCCGGATCGAGATCCAGATCCGCCGCCCCGATCGCGGCCGTGACCGACTCGTCGCCGATCCGGACCGCGGACGCGACGGGCCCGGCCTCGATGCACAGCGCCCCGACCTCCGCCGAGCGCGAGGGCCCGATCGCCATCAGGTGGCCCGGGCCGCGGTCGGGGTGCGCCGCGTCGGTGACGATCCGCAGGTCGGAGCCGTAGCGGCGGGAGCCCTGCGCCACCGAGCCGAGCCCGGGCACGACCCGGTCGAGCAGCCGCGCCCACAGCGACAGCCCGGCGTCGGCGTCGGGGTGGATGTCGTCGTTGCCGCGGCACAGCATCACCAGGACGTGGGTGGCGCCGCCGCGCAGCGCCCGGACCATGGCCAGCGGCTCGCCGACCGAGCCGTCGACCCACCGCGCTCCCCCGTACGCGACGGGCGGCCCGGCCAGCAGCGGGATCGACGCGCTGGCCTGCAGCGCGCACCGCCAGTCGGCGATGCTCTCCATGCCGACGAGCTCGTGCGCCGACAGATCGGCCGTGTCGGTGGCGACGATGCGCAGCGGGGCCGCCGTGCGCCCCAGCGCCGCCCAGTCCAGCGGCTTGCGGACCCGCAGCACCTCGTCGAGGAGGTGGTCGAGCCGGACGACGGGCCGCCGGGTGCCGAGGCGCCGCATGCTGATGAACACGTCGGTGCAGAGGTCCTCGTGGAAGCACGCGGCGCACTCCGCGGCGCTGCCGGTGAGGAACGCGGCCGCGCTGATCGCACCCGACGACGAGCCGTAGACCTCGTCGAAGCCGGGCCGCAGCCCCGCCCGGTCCAGCGCCTCGAGCATCCCCGCGACGTAGGAGCCGCGCATCCCGCCGCCGCCGATCACCAGCGCGACGCGGTGCGCGTCCCGGCGGGAACCCGGCGCCGAGCCGGCGTCGCGGCGTTCGAGCAGGACCCGCAGGACATCCCGGTCGCCGTGCACGAACGGGAGGGACGTCGGCGTAGCCACGGACGAGAGGGTACGGGCCACGGACGCAGACGGGGGCGGACCGGTCGACCCGGTCCGCCCCCGCCACCCCTCGTGCCGTGCGCCGCCCACTCTGGCCGGGACGGGGGACGGGCTCGATCGTGCTCGCAGGTGGGTCGGGGTGGTGCCAGCACCCCCAGAGCCCGTCCCGTGGATCCGTGCCGAGCGAGCGGCGTCCAGGTGCGTGCCTCGCCAGGCGGAGGAGTCGCCGATCCCGGTCGTGGACCAGCGGCGACGACAACGCCGCGAGGGGTGTGCCTGGACGCCGCGCAGCCGGCTGGAGATCCGCGGGACAGGCTCTAGTCTGGACACCGTGACGATCGGAGTGGTCCTGGCCGAGGACAACGCCCTGCTGCGCCACGGGCTGGTGCGGCTCATCGACTCCGCCGACGGCGTCTCCCTGCTCGGCTCCGCCGCCGACCTGCCGGGGCTCGACGCGTTGATCGAGAAGCACAGCCCCGACGTGGTGGTCACCGACATCCGGATGCCCCCGACCAACACCGACGAGGGCATCGCGGTGGCCGCCCGGCTGCGCAAGAGCCATCCCGACACGGGGGTGGTGCTGCTCAGCCAGTTCGCGGAGGCGAGCTACGCGCTGACGCTGCTCGCCGACGGCACCGCGCGCCGCGGCTACCTGCTCAAGGAGCGCGTGGCCGACGGCGACGAGCTGGCCGACGCGATCCGCCGCGTCGCCGAGGGCGGGTCGGTGATCGACCCCACCGTCATCGAGGGCCTCGTCGCGGCCAACCGCGCCAAGCCGTCCGAACTGGACGCCCTGACACCGCGCGAGCTGCAGGTGCTGGGCGAGATGGCGCAGGGGAAGTCGAACGCGTCGGTGGCCGCGGCGCTGGTGCTGTCGGAGCGCGCGATCGAGAAGCACACGAACTCGATCTTCTCGAAGCTCGGGCTCTCGGAGGAGCGCGACCTCAACCGGCGCGTCAGCGCGGTGCTGGTGTACCTGCAGAACCGCTGAGACACCGGGCGGCGCGCGCGTTCCCTCCTCGGCGCGCGCGTAGCGATGCGCGCGGTCGTGCAGTATGCGTGCGCGGGCCGCTACGACACCGCGAGCAGGCTCCGGCGCCAGCGGGCGAGCAGGCGCACCACCGGGTGCACCGGGCTGGAGTCGTGGATGTATCCCGCGCGGAGGTCCTCGATCAGCTGGTCGTCGGCGTGGATCTGCGCCTGCTCCGGGGACGTGCGCTGGAGCGGGATGGCGATGACGTTCGTCCGGGTGCGGCCCGCTGCCTTGTCCATGCTCTTCGTATCGGCGTTCGGTCCGAAGATCATTCGGCGCAAGTGAGTGATCTCGATCTCGTTCGGGTGAACATCCGACTACGCTCCGTGCGGTGACACGGCTCGTTCTCGTTCCGGGCGGCCGGTGGTAACAACCCCGCGTCGAACGGCTCACCCTTCCGGGGACCCAGCGCGGGCGGTGACACCGCCGGAACGCGCGGGCGGGCCGGTCGGATGGTCCGACCGGCCCGCCCTGCGTCCGTGGGGTCAGTGCCGCGCTGCCCCACACGCGCTGCAGAACCGCGCGTCCGGGTCGACGTGCGCTCCACAGCCGCTGCAGTCGGGCAGCTCCGGGCGGGTCAGCACGACGGTCGGGGCGGCGGCGGCGTTCTCCGCGGCCGGGGCACCGTTCACCAGGGCACCGTTCACCAGGGCACCGTTCACCAGGGCACCGTTCACCAGGGCACCGTT
>CAXTTN010000006.1:0-16864 GCA_964247105.1 uncultured Pseudonocardia sp. | reverse complement strand
CACCGGGGCACCGTTCACCGGGGCCCCCTTGACCGGGCCGGGGCCGGCCTCGGTCACCGCGACGGGAGCCGGCAGCCACGCCGGCGCGGCCTGCGCCGGGCCCCGGGGGAACAGCATCGGCTGGGGAAGCGGCTGGTCGGGCAGCGACCGGCCGGCGTTCCGCCGACGCCCGCGCAGCACCACCAGCAGCACCGCGACCCCGCCCAGCACCGCGACCCCGCCGCCGACCAGCGACCAGAACAGGACCGGCGACAGCCCGAACGGCAGGCCGGGGTCCGGAGCCGGCGCCGGAGCGACCGGGACGTCACCGAAGCGGTCGCGCGCCTTCGCCGCGGCCGTGCGGAACTGGGTGGCCTGGGCGTGCTGCGGCGCCACCTGGAGCAGCTTGTCGAAGCCCGTGATCGCGTCGGTGTAGTGCCCGGCGTAGTAGGCGTCGAGCGCCGCCCGGTAGGCGCGGTCGTCGTTGCCCAGCTCGTTGTGCACGCCGTTGCGCGACAGCAGCTCCGCGAGCCCCGACGAGGGCGCGATGAAGTTGAACGCCTGCGACTCCCCCGCCGGCATGAAGCTGTTCACGCCCAGCACCCGGCCGGCGAGGTCGACGGTCGGGCCGCCGCTCATGCCCGGGGTCAGTGCCGCGCTCGTCTCGTAGACCGGCATGGTGCCGACCGTCTTGCGCGAGCTGACCTGACCGTCCTTGTTGGACGGTTCCAGGCTCGGGTCGGTGACGGCGTCGGCGCTGGCCGGGTAGCCGACCGAGAGCAGCGGCGTGCCGACCTGGACGTCGGCGTCGGTGGCGAGCTCCACCGACGGCAGGTCGGTGGTCTCGACCTTGAGCAGCGCCACGTCGCCCTGGTCGAACGGCCGGACGTCGACGACCCGCGCGGGCAGCGCCTTGCCGGTGGCCCCGCCCTCGACCGAACCGGTGATCACGGAGATCGAGCTGTCGATCGGCGAGCCCTTCGCGGAGCCCTCCACCGACCAGTTGGCGGTGCCGAACGCGATCGCGTCCTCCAGCGTGACACCCGGGATCGCGGCCACGGCCTGCTGCGCGGCGGCGGCGATGAACTCGGCCTTGATGCCGTTCGGGGTGGTGATGTCGACGCAGTGGCCGGCCGTGGCGATGTAGCCGTTCGGGTTCACGCCGAAGCCGGTGCACGTGACGGTGAGCGAGAACGGGTCGCCGTTGTTGAAGAACATCCCGGTCTCGTCGGCGACGTAGCCGCGGAAGGTCTCGGTGAGGTAGACGATCGCGGGGCGGACCTCGGCGGCCGCGCGCTCGGTGGGCGTCGACGACTGAGGGGGTGGAGCGGGTGTCTGGGCCAGTGCGGGGCCGGCGCCGAGCAGCGTGATCGCGAGTGCGGCGGCGACCCCGCCTGCGGCGCGGCGGGTGACGGTGGGCAGTGCGGACATGGTCGTTCCTCTCGGGCATCAAGCGTGTCGGGAGGAAACGATGCGCCGGGGCGGACGCCGATCCGAGGTCACCACCTGGCTGATCGGAGGTGGGGCCAGCCACACCTCCGACGGGTGCGGTCGCATCCTGGGCGCGGGGCCGCACGGGAGTCCACACTGACGCCCATGGTGGTTCGCGTCCTGGTCGTCGACGATCAGCGGCCGTTCCGCGCGGCCGCGGCCGCCGTGCTCAAACGCATGGGCGACTTCGAGCTGGTCGGGGAGTCCGAGACGGGCGAGGACGCCGTCGCCGCGGCCCGGGCGCTGCAGCCCGATCTCGTCCTGATGGACGTCAAGCTGCCCGGCATCAGCGGCATCGAGGCGGCCGGGCTCGTCTGCGCGTCCACCCCGTCGAGCGTCGTCGTGCTGTGCTCCACCTACGCCCGCGACGACCTGCCGTTCCGCATCGACGAACCCGGCGTCTCCGGCTACCTGCACAAGGAGGAGCTGCGCGCGCCCGCGCTGCGCGAGCTGTGGTCGCGGCTACGCGCGGAGTAGCTCGGCCGCGGGCCGCCGGGCCGAGCGCACGGCGGGCAGCACCGCCAGCAGCAACGCCACCCCGACGACGGCCGGCACGGCCAGCACCAGCAGCCCGACCGGCACGGCCAGGTCCCCGCCGACCCCGATCGAGATCGCGACCCGGTCCCAGAGCACCCGCGCGGTCCCCAGCCCGAGCGGGATGCCCAGCAGCAGCACCGGCAGCACCGTGGCCGCCGCGGTCACCGCGAGGGTCGCCCGGACCTGGCCGGGCGTGGCGCCGAGCACCGCGAGCACCGTCACGTCCCGGAGATGGCGGCGCGACGCGGCCAGCAGCGTGTGCGCCACCGCGGCGCCCGCCACCACGGCGAGCACGCCGGCGAGGATCTCCGGCAGGCGCAGGAGGTCGGCGAGGTTGCGCACCTCCGGTGGCATCGACCGCTCGGTGATCTCCAACCGCGCACCCAGCTCGGTGCGCAGGGCGTCGGCCTGGCCCGGCGCGGCCACGATGACGGCCCGCACCAGCGGCGCGCTCTGCGCGAGCTGGCCGATCTGCGACGGCGCGAGCAGGCCGGTGCCGCCAAGGCTGCCGTTGTCGCCGACGACGACGGCGGTGCCGACGACCGTCACCGGCACGTCGCGCCGCGAGGAGGTCTGCACCCGCAGGACGTCGCCGATGCCGACGCCCAGCCGGTCGGCGACCCGGGGGTTGAGCGCGATCTCCCCCTCCCGCACCGGCGCGCGGCCCGCGGTGACGTCGACGGGGACCGCACCCTTGCGCGGCACCACGGCGAGCACGGCCAGGTCCGAGCCATCGGCCGTCCGGGAGGTCGCCGAGTAGAGGACGGCGAGCCCGGTCACCCGCGGGTCGGCGACGAGCCGCTGGACGTCGGGGGTGCGCGCGTCCTCCAGGCGCAGGTCGGCGCCCGCGCCGTAGCGGACCGGATCGGCGACGAGCCGCTGGACGCTGGCCCCGAACGCCAGCGCCGCGACGATCCCCGCCACCGCGACGACCGCGGCCACCGGCGCGACGACACCCGCGAGCCCACGGCCGCGCACGGCCAGCCCCAGCCCGAGCAGCACGGCGGGACGGCGGGCGCCCCACGGCGCCGTCGACGGCCGCCGCGCCGGGGCCGGGCGCCGGTCGCGGGCACCGGCCACCGACGCGGCCGCCGCCACGACGGCGAGGTACACCGCGGCCGTGGCGAGCGTCCCGACGACGGCGACGCCCCAGTCGGGCCGGAAGCCGGGCTCGGGTTCGAAGCGGGCCTGGCTGCCGAGCGGTTCGAGCAGGCCGGCGGCGACGGTGATCGCGCCCGCCAGCACCGCCGCGACCGCGGCCGCGGGCGCGGCGGCCAGCACCCGCGCCGCGACCCGGTCCGCGCGGCCCATCCCGAGGACGGCCTCGACGAGCTGCGGGGCGCGGCGCGCCCCGTGGTGGCGGGCGATCCCCTGGCCGACGACGAGCAGGCCGCCCGCGCCCAGCACGGCCGCGAACACGGCCAGGCCGACCACCAGGGCCTGCTCGGCCGCGGCGACGGCCGGGTCGACGTCGGTGCGGGGCAACGCGACGGTGTGGGGCAGGTGCGGCGCCGCCGCCGACGGGGCCAGCTGGTCGGCGGCCGCGGCGGCCGCGGCGAAGCCCCGCGTGAACGCCTGCGCCGCGCCCGGGTCCGCGGTGAGCCGCACGAACGCCGGCCGGGCCGCGGCGTAGCCGCTGTAGCGCTGGGCGAACGCGGGCGTCGCCAGCGCGCCCGCCAGCGCGCCGCCCCAGGCGGGCATCCGCCCGACCCCCACCACGGTCATCCGCACCGTCGGGCCGTCGGGCTCGCCGAACCCCACGTCGAACATCGAGACCTGGCGCAGCGTCAGCATCTTCAACGTCACCACCGAGCCGACGTGCACACCGCCCTGCTCGGCGAGCGGCTCGCCGATCAGCAGCTCGTCGACCTTCTCGGGGGCCCGCCCGGCGACCACGACCGGATGGATCATGTCGGGCGGCTGCTCCACCCCGGCCCCGATCGTCACGAACCGCAGCGACGGCCCCTCCACCTGCGCCACCCACGAGTACGACACCCACGCCTCGCGCACCCCGGGCAGCCGCGGGACCGCCGCCACCAGCTGCGGCTGGTCGGTCGCCACCTGGACGCTGTCGTTCGTCCTGAACAACAACCCGGACCTGTCGGTCGCCACCTGGACGCGGGCGTCGTCGAGCCCGACCGCGTCGACGAGCCGGTCGTAGGCGCTCGCGGTGCGTCCGGCCAGCGCGACGGTGCCCAGCACGACACCGGTGACGATCCCGAACAGCACGCCCATCAGCACCAGCCCGGCCACGCCGGTGCGGCGCTCGGCCCGCGCCACCGCGCGGACGGCGGCCCAGGCCACCTCAGCCCGCCCCGGTCGGCGCGATCCGCGACGCGACGGTCGGCGACGGCGCCGCCGCCGCGGCCTCGCCCGCGGCCGGCGGGATCCGGATGGCGACCGTGGTGCCCTGCCCCGGCGCCGACCGCAGCGCCACGGTGCCGCCGATGGCCCCGATGCGGTCGACCATGTTCTCCGAGCCGCCGCCGGCGGTCACGGTGGCCGGGTCGAAACCGGGGCCGTCGTCGGTGACGGTGAAGCGCGGGGCGCCGTCGGGGTGGTCGCCGCGCAGCGTGATCGTCACGTGCGAGCCGGGCGCGTGCTTGGCCGCGTTCTGCAGCGCCTCCAGGCAGCAGAAGTACACGGCGACCTCGACCGGCTCGGGCAGCCGTTCCAGGCCGACGCTCGTCACGGTGACCTCGAGCGGGCTGCGCTTCGCCGCCGCCCGCAGCGCCTCGGCCAGCCCCGCGTCGCGCAGCAGCGGCGGGTAGATGCCGTGGGCCAGGTCGCGCAGCTCCTGCACGGAGCTCCGCGCCGCGGCGTCCAGCTCGTCGAGGAGCTCCATGTCGGGCCAGTCGGGCGGCAGCCCGTCGCGCAGCAGCCGCAGCCCGACGGCCATCGCGACGAGGTGCTGCTGGGCGCCGTCGTGCAGGTCGCGCTCGATGCGGCGGCGCTCGGCGTTGCCCGCGGTCACCAGGCGCGCACGGGAGGCCTGCAGCTCGGCGTTGCTGCGCTGGAGGTCGGCGTTGCTGCGCTGCAGCGCCTCGTCCAGGGCGCGGTTGCGCAGCACGATCCCGAGCCGGCGGGCCACCTCGGCCAGCCCGCGCTCGTCGGCGGTGGAGAACGCGGCGGCGTCGGCGGGGCGTTCGATGACGATCAGCGCGAGCACCCGGCCGTCGTAGACCGCGGGGGCCAGGCGGAGCTGGCCGGGGGCCGGGAGCAGGCGCGGCAGCCACAGCTGCAGCCAGCCGGGCCCGGCGACCCCGGCCCGCGACAGCGCGTCCAGCTCCGCGGGCTGCAGCTCGTCGGGCGGGCCGCCGTCCAGCGGGGCCGGAACGACGACGTCGCAGCGCAGGACCTCGGATCCGCCCGGCTGCCACCAGATCCGGACGGTCGACAGGCGCCCGTCGCGCCGCAGCGCCTCCGCGAGCTGGCGCAGCAGCTCCGGCACCGGGACGCCGCGGCCGGCGCGGTCGCCGAAGTCGGCGAGCAGCTCGTCCGGCGAGCGGCGGGTGCCGCTCAGCGCGGCGCGGGCCGAGCGGGCGGCGCGGCGTCCCAGCGGCCCGGCGAGCGTCGCCACCAGCAGCATCCCCAGCATCGCCGGGTCCACGAGCGCGAGCTGGTTGCCGACCGGGACCCGGCCCAGCACCAGCAACATGAGCAGCAGGCCGAGGTCGACGGCGACCGCGAGACCGGCGAAGTCCGACGCCGCGACCAGCACGACCGCGCTGGCCCGGCAGGCGCGCGTGCTGGCCCCCGCGGCCGCGGCGATCACGACCGGCGCGGCGACCAGCACGACGGCCACCGGCAACGGCGGCCCGCCCCGCAGCAGCGCGACGCACACGCCGACGGACGCGATCCCGGCGGCGACGATCGCCCCGGAGAGGAGCAGCGAGCGCCGGGCCCTGCGTCCGGAGGGTGGGGTCATGCCGCGATCTGCCCGTCCCGCAGGGTGATCAGGCGCTCCGCCCCCGCCGCGACCTCCGCGCTGTGGGTGACCATGAGGATCGCCTGCCCGTCGCGGTGCAGCCGGCCGAAGAGGTCGAGGACCTCGCGGGCGCCCTCGGAGTCGAGCGCGCCGGTGGGCTCGTCGGCGAGCAGCAGGGTGGGGCGGTTGGCCAGCGCGCGGGCGATCGCCACGCGCTGGCGCTGGCCGCCCGACAGCGCGGCGGGCAGCTCCCCGGACTTGTCGAGCAGGCCCAGCTTGTCGAGCAGGTCCCGGGCGCGGGCCGTGGCCTCCGCGGGCTTCGTGCCGGCCACCAGCGCCGCGAGCGCGACGTTCTCCAGCGCGGACATGTGGTCGATGAGGTGGAAGAACTGGAAGACCAGCCCGACGTGGCGGCGCCGCAACCGGGCGAGGCCCGACGCGTCGAGGGTCTCCAGGCGGACCCCGGCCAGCTCGATGCTGCCCTCGTCGGCGGGCTCCAGCCCGGCCAGGAGGTGCAGCAGCGTCGACTTCCCGCTGCCCGAGGGCCCCATCAGCGCGACGAACTCGCCCCGCCCGACGACGAGGTCCACCCCGCGCAGCGCGCGCACGGGCGCGGCGTCGGCGTCGTAGGTGCGGCGCAGCCCGCGCACCACCAGCTCGTTCGGCACCTGCCCATCTTGGCAAGATCGGTGCGTTCGGTACCAGGGCGTCAGATCTGACGCCCTGGTACCGAAGGGGCCGATCATGCCGCCGGCCGGGTTCGTCGAAACGGCCACGGCGAGCACGGTGCGCCGCGCATCCTGCCCCGGTGTCCGTCGACGACCTGGTGACCCGGCAGGACGGGGTGATCTCGCTACGCCAGGCCGTGGCGCACGGGATGAGTGCACGCACGGTGCAGCGCCGTGCGGCGTCCGGGGCGTGGGAGGTGCTGCACCCGCAGGTCTACCTCGTCGGTGGGCACCGCCTCACCGACGAGGCCCGGGTTCGTGCGGCCGCGCTGTGGGCCGGCGGGCGTCCCGCGGCGATCACCGGCCCCGCGGCGGCGTTCTGGCACGGCATGCGCGACCGGGCGCCCGAGCTGATCGAGGTCACCGTGCCTTCGGCCGTCCATCCCCGGAAACGGCCGGGCATCGTGGTGCGGCGGCGTGACCTGGCCGTTCAGGATCTGGCCGGCATCCGCGAGCTGTGGGTCGCCGACCGTCCCTTCGCCGCGCTGGAGACGGCGGTCGCTGTCGGAGACGGCTCGGCGTTCCTCGACCGCGCGCTTCAGCGCCACGTGCGGTTCCCCGCGCTCTACCGGTCGTTCTGCCGCAACATCGGCCGGCACGGCTCGTCAGAGGCCGGGCGGTTGATCGTCGCCGCCGCCGACCGGGCGGACTCCGCTGCCGAGCGTCTGCTGGTGCGGATCCTGCGCGACGCAGGCGTTGTCGGCTGGGTCCAGCAGCACCCGTTCGGCCAGCACGTCGTCGACCTGGCGTTCCCAGAAGCGAAGATCGCCATCGAAGTCGATGGATGGGCCTGGCACGTGGACGTGAAGCGCTTCCGGGCCGACCGGCGCAAGGGCAATGCGCTCGGCCGCGCCGGCTGGACCCTCCTGCGCTTCACCTGGCACGACCTCGACGGCGACCCGGCCGGCGTCCTGGCCGAGATCCTCGCGGTGCTCGCTCTCGCCGCATGATCGCCGTCGTCGGTACCAGGGCGTCAGATCTGACGCGCTGGTACCGAAGGGCCTGATCATGGGCCCCGCCGATCCGCAGGGCGAAGTGATCACCCGTTCCGGCAGGATCTCCGGTATGGACGACGGGACGCAACCGGTGCGGGCGACGATCCGGCGCCGCGTGGAGTGGGCCCAGACCGACGCCGCGGGCCAGCACCACTGGACCTCCGTGCTGCACTGGGCCGAGCAGGCGCAGACGGAGCTGCACGAGCAGCTCGGCATCGCCGACCGCACGTTCGGGCGCGAGCCCCGGGTGAACGTCACCGTGAACTTCACCGCGCGGCTGTTCTTCCGCGACGAGGTGGACATCGCGATCGTCGTCGAGGCCGTGGGCCGGACGTCCGTTCGCTACGCGTTCACCGTCACCCGGGCGGGTGAGCCCGCCGCGCACGGCACGCTGGTGACCGTCCACATCGACCCCGCCACCGGTCGGCCCGCGGCCTGGCCCGACGATCTGCGCGCCGCCCTGCGCGGGTGATCGCGGGGGGTCGTGTTGTGCACGTCCGGCCCCCGGCCGTAAGGTTCCGCGGGGCGGTTGAGCACACAGTCCGCGCCACGAGTCCACGACGTCCATCGAGGAGCCGGTGCGCACTATGAACGCCGATCCGCCCGTCGACACGGGTGCCGGAGACGGCACGGATGTCGGCGAGATCATCCGGTTCGACGTGGTCGACCACGGGCCCGACGTGCGTGTGCTGCACGTCGTCGGCGAGCTCGACACGTTGACCGCCCCGCTGCTGCAGGCGCGGCTGTTCGAGCAGCAGGCGCAGGTGGGGCACGTGGTGCTCGATCTCTCCGATGTCACGTTCCTCGGCTCGGCCGGCCTGGCCGTGCTGGTCGGCGCGAAGGACGACGCCGACGGCCGCGGGTGCCAGCTGCTGGTCGTCCCGGGCTCCCGCATCGTGAAACGCGCGCTGGAGGCCACCGGGCTGCTGCAGCTGTTCGCGATCGCCGACGACGTGCCCGAGGCGCTGGAGGCCGCCCGCTGACGCGGGTCGTGGAGGCGTAAGGGCGCCTGGTGGCCCCCGCGGTCTTCAAAACCGACGTGGCTGAGCATCTCAGCCAGGCGGGTTCGATTCCCGTCCGCCTCCGCCACCCAGCGGCGGGTCGTTCGCGGGAAACCCCTGACCAGTGCCATGGTGGGCCGGTGTCCGGCTCCGACCTCACCGCGCTGAGCGCCACCGAGACCGTCGCGCTCGTGCGCGACGGCCTCATCAGCGCCGCCGATGTCGCCCGGGCGTACCTGCACCGCATCGCCGAGCGCGACGGCGCGATCGGGGCGTTCCAGGCCCACGACCCGGAGCGCGTGCTGGCCGAGGCCGGTGGCGTCGACACCCGGCCCGACCGGTTCGCGCTGCCGCTCGCCGGCGTGCCCGTCGCGGTCGCGGACTGCGTCGACGTCTGCGGCTACCCGACCCGCCACGGCTCGGCGGCGACGTCCCCCGAGCCGGCACGGCGCGACGACGAGCTGGTCAAGCGGCTGCGCGCGGCCGGGGCCGTGGTGATCGGGAAGACCCGCATGCCGGAGCTGGGGGTGTGGGGGTTCGCGCACTCGGCGCTCGGGGTGACCCGCAGCCCGCTCGACGCGTCGCGCGACCCCGGCGGCGCCGGCGGCGCGGCGGTCGCGGCCGGGATGGCAGCGCTCGCGCTCGGCGCCGACGGCGGCGGCGGGCTCCGCATCCCGGCGGCGTACTGCGGGCTGGTCGGGGTCAAGCCCGGCCACGGCGTGGTGCCGCTGCCCGGCGGCGCCGACGCGCACTGGTGCGGGCTGTCGGCGGCCGGCCCGCTCGCCCGCACCGCGGCCGACGCCGCGCTGATGCTCGCCGTCCTCTCCGCCCGGCCCTGCGACCTGGACGTGCCGGGGCCCGCGCGGATCGCGCTGTCGACGCGCACCCCGTCGCCGGTCGGGCGGCTGCACCCCGACCACCGTGCCGCCGCCGTCGGCGCCGCGGCCCGCCTGCGCGCCGGCCCCGGCGGGGCCGTCGTCACGCTGGCCGACCCGCCCTACCCGCACGGCCTGACGTCGCAGTGGATGCGGCGCTGGCACGCCGGGGTGGCCGCCGACCTCGCCGCCCTGGACCTGGACCCCGCGCAGGTCGACCGCCGCACCGCCACGGTCGCCCGCAGGGGCCGGCGGCAGCTGCTGCACCCCCGCCCCGCGGCGGCCGTCCGCTGGCGTGACCGCATGATCGCCTGGCTCGACGACGGCGGCCACGACCTGCTGCTGCTGCCCGCGGTGGCCGGGCCTCCGCTCCGCGCGGGCGCGCTGGCCGGTCGCGGCTACCTCGCCACGGTGGCCGTCTCCGCGCTGCGCACCCCGTACACGCAGGCCTGGAACCTGGCCGGGCTGCCGGCCGTGGTCGCGCCGGTGCTGGTCGGCGGGCGCCCGGTCGGCGTGCAGCTGGTGGGACGGCCCGGCTCGGAAGCCACGCTGCTCGCCGCCGCAGCCCGGTTGGAGCAGCGGGTGGTGCCGATGGCCGGGGCCGCCCCCCGTCGCAGCTACGCCTGACTACGTACGAGCGGCACTTTCGTCGCCTAGGTTCGGACGAGAGTGCCACTCGTTCGGGGAGTGAGGGCGGGCGTACGGACCGGGCGGGCGGAGCCGGGCCGGGCCGGGGCGGGGCGGGGCGGGGGTCAGCGCAGGCGGACCGTCCCGGTGCCCGCGCGGACCTCGCCGATCACCGCGGCGGGCGCGCCCAGCGCCGCCACCGCCTCCGCGGCCCGCTCGGGGGTCGCGCCGAACAGGAGGCCGCCGGAGGTCTGGGCATCGGCCAGCAGGAGCACGTCCAGCTCGGGGAACGGGCCGAGGTCGACGGCGTCGGCCACGAACGCCCGGTTGCGCTGCGTGCCGCCGGGCACGACGCCGGAGTCGGCGAGCGCGCGGACCCCGTCGAGGAAGGGGACGGCGGCGACGTCGACCACGGCGTCCACGCCGGAGGCCCGCGCCATCTTCGCCAGGTGCCCGAGCAGCCCGAACCCCGTGACGTCCGTGCAGCCGGTGGCGCCGGCCGCCAGCGCGGCGCGGGAGGCCGGGCCGTTGCTCGCCGTCATCGACGCGATCGCGGCCGCGACGAGCGCCTCGGACGCCACGCCGCGCTTGATCGCCGTGGTGGCGACGCCGACGCCCAGCGCCTTGGTGAGCACGAGCACGTCGCCGTCGCGGAGGCCGGTGTTGGTGAGGACGCGGTCGGGATGCACCTCGCCGACGACGGCCAGGCCGTACTTGGGCTCCGGGTCGTCGATCGTGTGGCCGCCGACCACCGCGAACCCGCTCTCCGCACCGATCTCCGCCCCGCCCGCGAGCACCTCGGCCAGCATCGACGCCGGCAGCTCCGTGCTCGGCCAGGCGACGATGTTGAGCGCGAACAGCGGCCGCCCGCCCATCGCCCAGACGTCGGACACGGCGTTCTGCGCGGCGATGCGACCCCAGGTGCGTGGGTCGTCGACGACCGGGGTGAAGAAGTCGGTGGTGGCCACGAGCGCGCGCTCGGCGTCGAGGCGCCAGACGGCGGCGTCGTCGCCGGTGTCGGTGCCGACGAGGAGATCCGGGTGCGACGGGGGCGTGAGCATCCCCATCACCTCGACCAGCAGGGACGGCGACATCTTGCAGCCGCAGCCGGCGCCGTGACTGAACTGCGTCAAGGTCCGCGCTCCGCTCACGAACCGACCTTAAACCGGGCATCGCGCGGGCTCGATGCCGTTCCCGGACCCGCCAGGACGCATCGCGCGGGCTCGATGCGGTGATGGGACCTAGGGTGGCGACGTGACGACGGTCGATCCGCGGCGGTCGGTGCCCCGCACCGACGTGGTGCTGGCCGAGCCCCGCATCGCCGCAGCCGTCCTGCGGCTGGGGCGGGAGCGGGTCAAGGCCGCCGTCGTCGACGCGCAGCAGCTCGCGCGGGCGGGCGCCCTCGATCCCGCCGATGTCGTCGACGCCGTGGTCGCCGGCCTGCCCGCCAGGTCGACGGCGCTGCGGCCGGTGCTCAACGCCACCGGCGTGCTGCTGCACACCAACCTCGGACGGGCCCCGCTCTCGCCCGCCGCGCGCGAGGCGCTGGACGTGGCCGCGGGCACGTGCGACGTCGAGCTGGACCTGGCCACCGGCGGTCGCGGGCCGCGCGGGACCGGCGCGATCGGCGCGCTGCTCGACGCGGTGCCCGCCGCGGGCGGGGCGCTGCTGGTGAACAACGGCGCGGCCGCGATCGCGCTGGTCGCCATGGCCCTGGCGGCGGGCAGCGCCGATGGGCGTTCCGCGTCCGCCCCACGCCGGGAGATGGTCATCGCCCGCGGCGAGCTGGTCGAGATCGGCGACGGCTTCCGCATCCCGGCGCTGCTGGAGGCCACCGGGGCGCGGCTGCGGGAGGTCGGCACCACCAACCGCGTCACCCGGGCCGACTACGCGAGCGCCGTCGGCGAGGACACCGCGCTCATCCTCAAGATCCACCCGTCGAACTTCGTGGTGTCGGGGTTCACCCGCTCCTGCGGCGTCGACGAGCTGGCCGGGCTGGGCGTGCCCGTGGTCGCCGACATCGGGTCCGGGCTGCTCGCGCCCCACCCGCTGCTGCCCGACGAACCCGACGCCGCCACGGCGCTGGCCCAGGGCGCCACGCTCGTCACCGCCTCGGGCGACAAGCTGCTCGGCGGCCCGCAGGCCGGCCTGCTCCTCGGCGCGGCCGACCTCGTGCAGCGCATCCGCCGCCATCCCCTGGCCCGGGCGATGCGCGTGGACAAGCTGACGCTGGCGGCGTTCGAGGCGACCCTGCGCGGGCCCGTGCCGCCCACCCGGCGGGCCCTGGACACCGACGTCACGGTGCTCCGCGCGCGGGCGCAGCGCCTCGCGGCGGCGCTGGGGGCCGAGGCCGTGGACTCGGACTCCACGGTCGGGGGCGGCGGCGCCCCTTGTGTGACGCTGCCCAGCGCCGCCGTCGCCCTCCCGGAGCGGTACGCCGCGGCGCTGCGGGCCGGTGACCCGGCCGTGCTGGGCCGGATCGAGCGCGGCCGCTGCCTGCTCGACCTGCGCGCGATCCCGCCCGAGAGCGACGACGCGCTGGCCGCCGCCGTCCGCGTATGCACGTCGTAGCCACCGCGGGGCACGTCGACCACGGCAAGTCGACGCTGGTCCGCGTGCTGACCGGCATGGAGCCCGACCGCCGGGCCGAGGAGCGCCGCCGCGGCATGACGATCGACCTCGGGTTCGCCTGGACGGCGCTGCCGCGCGGCGGCACCGTCGCGTTCGTCGACGTGCCGGGCCACGAGCGGTTCGTGACGACGATGCTGGCCGGGGTGGGGCCGGTGCCGGCCGTGCTGCTGGTCGTCGCGGCGGACGAGGGCTGGATGCCGCAGTCCGGCGAGCACGTGGACGCGCTGGTCGCCCTCGGCGTCCGGCACGGGCTGCTGGTGATCAGCCGCAGCGACCTGATGGAGCCCGAGCTGGCGCTCGCCGACGCGCAGGACCACCTGGCCGGAACGCCGCTGGCCGGGATGCCCGCCGTGTGCGTCTCGGCCGCGACCGGCTCCGGGATGGAGCAGCTGCGCACCGCGCTCCACGACCTCACCGCCGCCCTCCCGGCCCCCGACCCGGCCGCCGACGTGCGGTTCTGGATCGACCGGGCGTTCACGATCCGCGGCGCCGGCACGGTGGTGACCGGCACCCTCGGCGCGGGCCGCCTCCGCGTCGACGACGAGCTGGAGCTCTGCAGCGCCGCGGGCCCGCGCCGCGTCGGCGTGCGCGCGCTGCAGAGCCTCGGCGTGGCCGTCGCGGAGGCGTCCGCGGTGGCGCGGGTGGCGGTGAACCTGCGCGGCGTCCCGCTCGGCGCGGTCGCGCGCGGCGACGTCCTGCTCGCGCCCGGCGCCTGGCTCACCACCGCCGAGCTGGACGTCCGGCTGCACGGCGTCCGCGGCGCGTCCCCGGATCCCGCCTCGCTCCCGTCGCAGCTCGGCCTGCACGCCGGTGCCGCGGCCGTGAGCGCTCGCGTCCGTCCGCTGGGGCCGGACACGGTGCGCCTGCGCCTGGCCCGCCCGCTGCCGCTGCGGATCGGCGACCGGGCCGTGCTGCGCGACCCGGGCCGCCGCCGGGTCGCCGCGGGCCTCACCGTGCTCGACGTCCGCCCGCCCGCGTTGCGCCGTCGCGGTGCCGCCGCCCGCCGGGCCGAGGTGCTGGCGACTATGGACGGGGTGGCGTCGGCCGCCGCCGAGCTGGCCCGGCGCGGCGTGGCCCGCCGGGCCGACCTCGTCGCGATGGGCGCCGCCGACGCCCCGCCGCCCGATGCCGCCGGCTGGCTGGTCCACCCGCCGCACGCCGCCCGGCTGGCCGCCGAGCTGGCCGCCGCCGTCGACGCCCACGACCGGGCCGAGCCGCTGGATCCCGGGCTGCCCGTCGCGGCCGCGCGACGCGCGGTGGGCCTGCCGGACGCCCGGCTCGTCGAGGTGGTGCTGCGTCACGACAACCCCGGGCTGGCCCTGCGCGACGGGCGGGTCGCGCGGTCGGCGGTCGCCGCCCTGCCGGCCCCGGTCCGGGCGGCGATGGACGCGCTGCGCGCCGAGCTGGAGGAGGACCCGTACGCGGCGCCCGACGCGGCCCGGCTCGCCGAGCTGGGCCTGGGGCCCAAGCAGGTCGCGTCGCTGGTGCGCGCAGGTGAGCTGCTCCGCCTCGCCGACGGGGTGGTGCTGCTGGCGGGTGCGGACGACCGGGCCGTCGAGGTGCTCGCCGCGCTGGGCCCGGAGTTCACGCTCAGCACCGCGCGGCAGGCGCTCCGCACCTCGCGCCGGGTCGCCGTCCCGCTGCTGGAGCTGCTGGCCCGGACCGGACGTGCCGTGCGTACGTCCGAGGGCGGACACCGCCTGAGGCCCTGAGTGGCAGGGAACGCCCGCGGGCTCTACGGTGACCGCGATGTCCGACACGCGCGAGAACCCCGCCTTCGAGCCGCCGCCGGTGCCCCGCGGCGGTGAGGCCGACGACCAGATCACTCTCGCCGTCAGCGTCCCCGCCGAGAAGCAGGTCCTGATCCAGGTGGGCGGCGAGGTCGACATGGTCACCTCGCCGCAGCTGCGCTCCGCCGTGCTCGACCGGTTCGCGACCGGTGCCGAGCTGGTCGTCCTCGACCTCGACGAGGTGACGTTCCTCGGCACGAGCGGCCTCGCCGTCCTCATCGAGGTGCGCGAGGCGGCCCACGCCGCCGGGCGGGAGCTGCGGCTGGCCTGCACCGCGCGGCGCGTGCTGCGCCCGTTGACCATCGCGGGCCTCATCCCGCTGTTCGACATCCACGGGACGACCGCGGAGGCCCTCGCCGCCACGTGACCATCATGTGACCTAGCTCACACCGGGTTTGCGGCCGTCACCACCCGGGAATTGGCACCTCGATCGCCCGGCGCGCCGGGCATGAACAAAGAGGTGACCATGAGCGACGTTTCCCGCCTTCCCGGACCCATGGACTTCGCGTGGCAGTGGCAGCGCCTGGGCTCGTGCCGCGGCATGGACAGCGGCGTCTTCTTCCACCCCGACGGGGAGCGCAACCCGTCCCGGGCCCGCCGCACCGCTCAGGCGAAGGAGGTGTGCGGTCGCTGCCCCGTGGTGGACCAGTGCCGCGAGTTCGCCCTGCAGACGCGCGAGCCGTTCGGCGTCTGGGGCGGGCTGGCCGAGACCGAGCGCCGCGTCATCCTGGAGCAGCGCGGCATCGCGATGGCGAGCTGATCCGGCGCCGACCGGATCAGGCCGGCTCGACCAGCGACAGCTCCAGGCACCGGTAGCGCAGCAGCGGGATGCCGTACACCCGCGCGATGCGTTGCGCCGCGCGGGAGACCGCGGTCCGGCCCTGGTCGCCGGGGGCGTCGGCGGGGGCCAGGCAGTACACACCAGGGTCGGGATCGAACCCGACGAGCTCGCTCATCGCCGCGACCAGGTCGACCTCGGCGCCCGCGACCTGCGGGGGCGTCAGGCCGAGGCGGTGCAGCTGGAGACCGGGGAGCCCGAGCTCCGCGGCGCGCGCACGGACGTCGTCCTCCGTTGCGGGGTCGTCGTCCTCGACGACCGTCGACGGGTCGAGCGCGCAGACCGACCCCGGCCCGTCGCAGCGGTCGTCCGCCGCCAGCAGCACGTCGACCTGGGTGAAGCTCACCAGCAACCGGGCCAGATCCGACTCCGGCCGCAGCAGCTCCATGGCGCTGACGGTGACGGCGACCGCTCGCCGGTGCCGGACGGGGAGCAGCGGGTGTTCCGGCGCGACACCCGCGACCGGGGCGAGGCGGGGGACGTCCGGAACCGCGGTCATCGAGTACGTCTCCTTCGACGCGCCTGTGCCTCCGGCGGAGATCCAGGTCTACGGCGCCGAGTGAACAGTTGTGCGCCACGGAAATCCAGCGCGCCCCGCACACGGAAGCCGAACGGCCGCCCACGGTCCGTGAATGGCGCGTCCACGGTGGACTGCCGACCGCCGGTCGCGTCAACGTCTCCTCACCGGATCACATCGCCCGTTCGGCATGTACGAGGATGTGCACGTGGCCGTCGGTGATTGATCGTGCGCCCATCCGGGTAGCAAGATGACCGACCATCGGAAGAACCATCGGAAGGAGAACGGCAGCGTGTCCGACCTGGGCTTCCCCCCGTCCGCCGAGTCGCTCGACGGGGTGTCCACCGTGGAGGTCCGGACCTCGGCGAGCGCCTCTCTGATCCCGACGATCCGGGCCGTGGCCTCGGATCTGGCGGCTCGAGCGGACTTCGACCTCGACGCCATCTCCGATCTCCGCATGGCCGTCGACGAGGCGTGCGCCACGCTGGTGGACGTCGCCGCGCCGAGGTCGGTGCTGCGCTGCACCTTCCTGGTGCGCCCGGAACGCATCGAGGTGCGGGCCGAGGTGCACGCCGGGCAGGCCGACGCCGCCGTCTCCACCGACACCTTCGGCTGGCGGGTGCTCCAGACCCTCGCCGACGACGTGCAGGCGCTGCGCGCGCCGGGCACCGCCGACATCGGCCCGACAGTCGGGATCCGGCTGCACAAGCGCGCCGGCGAACCATCGCGGTGACCCAGGGCGATTCCGAGTACGGCCACCTGTCACCGCTGCTCGAGCTGTACTCCACGCTGCCACCCGACGACCCCCGCCGGGAGGCGCTGCGCGACGAGCTGGTCACCGGCTTCCTGCCGGTGGCGCAGCACATCGCGCGGCGCTTCTCCGGGCGTGGGGAGCCGCTCGACGACCTCGTGCAGGTGGCCACCGTC